>NZ_JBYQCG010000060.1:0-75458 GCF_057837105.1 Burkholderia sp. APQ4-4ca
GAAAACGCTACACGAGCGCCGATATCGTGGCCTGCTATGCGCGCCGCTGGCAAATTGAAACCAGCTATCGAGAACTCAAGCAGACGATGATGGGCATGGCGCCGATCCTGCGCAGCCGCAGCGTTGAGGGGGTGTATCAGGAAATCTGGGGCGCGCTGATTGCCTACAACCTCGTGCGATTGGAGATTGCCAAGGCCGCGCTTGCGGTGAAGTGCGAGCCGACCGAGATTAGCTTCGTGCGCGCCTTCCACGTCATCCAGTACGAATTGCACTGGGCCGCGGTTACCCGTGCGCAGGGCAAACTCCCAGCCCTGCTGCAACGACTGCGACTACGTCTGGTCGCGCTACTCAAAGAAGAACGGCCCGCTCGAAAATTCGAGCGGGCCGTGAAGGCCGTGCCAAAACGCTATGCCGTCCGCGTCCTTAAAAAGAACCTTAACTGAACGGCATTAGGGCTTCGGCCCGTCTTTTTTTGTTTAGACTTGGAGTGTCAGGCCATTTGCACTCCAGGGAGTCGTCATGCCACACACTCATTACACCACGCTCATCTCCGCCGCCAATCTCGCCGAGCGCCTGGCCGCGGCGCCCGGCAGCGTCGCGCTGTTCGACTGCCGCTTCGATCTCGTCGACCCCGGCGTCGGCGAAACCGCCTACGCGGCCGGCCACCTCCCCGGCGCGCAATATCTTCATCTCGACCGCGACCTGTCGGGCCGCAAGACGGGCACCAACGGCCGCCATCCGCTGCCGACCCGAGACGCACTCGCGACGCTGCTCGCCAGCCGTGGCCTCAAGCAGGGTCAGCAGGTCGTCGCGTACGACGCGCAAGGCGGCGCCTATGCGGCGCGCCTGTGGTGGCTGCTGCGCTGGCTCGGCCACGATTCGGTTGCCGTGCTCGATGGCGGTCTGCAAGCCTGGGAAGCGGCCGGCCAGCCGCTGACGACCGACGTGCCGCAACCGGCCGCCGGCGACTTCCGCTCGGCCACGCCGCTCGAATCGACGGTCGATGCGGCGGCCGTACTCGCGAACGTGTCGTCGCCCGCGCGCGTCGTGATCGATGCCCGCGCACCGGATCGCTATCGCGGCGAAAACGAAACGATCGACCGGGTGGGCGGCCACATTCCGGGGGCGCGCAACCGTTTCTTCAAGGACAACCTGACTGCCGACGGCCGCTTCAAGACCGGCCATGAACTGCGCGAGGCATTCACGACCGTGCTGGCCGGCACCGAGCCGAACCGCGTGATCCTGCAATGCGGCTCGGGCGTCACCGCATGCCACAACGCGCTAGCGCTGGAAGTGGCCGGCCTGCACGGCGCGTCGCTGTACCCGGGCTCGTGGAGCGAATGGAGCGCCGATCCGTCGCGACCGATCGCGACCGGCCCGAATCCTTGAGCACCCGCGCGGCGCGACGACGATGATGCGGCGGCCGATGCCGCGGCGGCAGTTGCCACCGCTCGTCGTTTACATCACGCCGTACTTGTGGAACCACTCGATCGCGCGCTTCCAGCCGTCCTCGGCATCGCCCTTCACGTAACTCGGCCGGTAGTCGGCGAAGAACGCGTGACCGGCATCCGGATACACGACGATCTCCGATTCGCGCGCGCGCTTCGAATCGCTCGCCTGGATCGCCTTGCGCATGTCCGCGAGCGACGCCTGCGTGATGTTCTGATCCTTCTCGCCATACAGCCCGAGCACCGGCACCTTCAGCAACGACGCATGGTCGACCGGATTGAACGGCGTCATCTCGTCGGTCTTGCCTTCGACGAACCCGTACCACGCCACGGCGGCCAGCACGTGCGGATTGTGTTCCGCATACAGCCACGCCTGGCGGCCGCCCCAGCAGAACCCCGTCACGCCGAGACGCGACAGGTCGCCGCCGTTCTTGCCGGCCCATGCGACGGTCGCATCGAGATCCTCCGTCACCTGCCGGTCCGGCACCTTGCTGATGATGTGGTCGTACAACTCCTTCATCGTCGGATACTTCGCCGCATTGCCCTGCCGGACGAACAGGTCGGGCGCGATCGCGAGATAACCGAGCTTCGCGAAGCGTCGACATACATCGGCGATATGCGCGTGCACGCCGAAGATCTCGTGGATCACGATGACGACCGGCAGGTTCGTCTTGTCGACCGGCTGGGCGCGATACGCCGGAATACTCGCATCGCCCGAGCGGATCTCGATGGTGTCGATGTCCAGCCCGGCGCTGTCGGTCGTGACCGTCTGCGCCGACACGGGCAGCACGGCCGCCGCGAAGGTGCCGCCGAGCGCAGCCTGCATGAACTTGCGGCGCGAGAACGGGACGTGGGGGACCAGGCTGTCGACTTCGGGTTTCAACATGAATGCACTCCTCGATTGGGGCGCCGCCGTCACGATCGCGGATACGACATGACGGGGCATCGCACCGCCACGCGGCGCGGAGGTCGCGGCGGTTGGCACCCCGCCGCAAACGAAAACCCGGACAAGATGCCCAATAATCCGTTGTCGCGTCAACTGTCGGATGTGTAAGACTCGATTACGACGCGTGGCGGCGCCCGCCGAATCGGTCATCGCACGGCGGCCCGTATCGCGCGTCGACGCGCGACCGAATCCGTGTGAGCCGAAAAGAAAAACGGGCGGCGAACACGCACGATAGGCGCATTCCCCGCCCGCGCCACGCGCAACGACGCGATCAGTGCAGCTTGACGCGCGGCAGCGTCGTGCGCCGCAGCCAGTGCGCGACCGTGTCGAGCATCATGCGCGGGTAACCGTGCAGCGCCGCGATGTGCAGCCGGTACAGCGACATGTACATGAAACGCGCGAACAGCCCTTCGATCAGCATGTTGCCGCCGATCAGCCCGCCCATCAGGTTGCCGACCGCGCTGAAGTGACCGAGCGACACGAGCGAGCCGAAATCGCGATACGTGAACTCGGGCTGCGGGCGCCCTTCGAGCCGGCAGCCGATCGCCTTGAGCAGGAAACTCGCCTGCTGGTGCGCCGCCTGCGCGCGCGGCGGCACGTTGCGTTCGTTGCCCGGCCATGCGCAGGCCGCACAATCGCCGAGTGCGAACACGTTGTCGTCGGTGAAGGTCTGCAGCGTGCGGCGCACGTCGAGCTGACCGAGCTTGTTGACCTGAAGGCCGTCGAGGTGCGAGAGCACGGACGGCGCCTTGATGCCGGCCGCCCAGACCGTCAGATCCGCGCGCACCGCCTTGCCGCTCGCGGTATGCACGAACCCGGGCGCCACCTCGGTCACGCGCTCGCCGAGCATCAGCCGCACGCCGAGCTTTTCGAGCAGTTCGGCCGTCGCCGCCGACACGCGCTCCTGCAGTGCCGGCAGGATCCGCGGCCCCGATTCGATCAGCACGATGCCGACGTCATGGCGCGGATCGAGCTTGTGCAGCCCGTACACGGACAGCACCTGCGCGGTATTGCGCAGTTCCGCGGACAACTCGACGCCCGTCGCGCCGCCGCCGACGATCACGACCTGGATGCGCGGCTCGGTCGACTCGCCCGGCGCGGTGGGCGCCGGCGCCTGGTGCTCGGCACGCATGCATGCCGCGATCAGCCGCTTGCGGAAGCGTTCGGCCTCGCCGACCGTATCGAGTGCGATCGCGTTTTCCGGCGCGCCCTGCACGCCGAAGAAGTGGGTCGTGCTGCCGATCGCGATCACCAGCGTGTCGTATTCCAGCTCGCGCGCCGGCAACAGTTCCTCGCCGTCGCTGTCGTTGATGGGCGACAGCGTGATGTGCTTCGCCGCGCGGTCGAGCGCGGTCAGCTCGCCCTGCTGAAACTCGAAGCCGTGCCAGCGCGCCTGCGCCGCATACTCGAGCTCCTGCGTGAACGGATCCATGCTGCCGGCCGCGACCTCGTGCAGCAGCGGTTTCCAGATGTGCGTCGGATTGCGGTCGACGAGCGTGACGAGCGCACGCGCGGGACGATTGCCGCGTGCGCCGTAACGGTCGCCGAGCCGCGTCGCCAGTTCCAGGCCGCCCGCGCCTCCGCCTACGATGATGATCCGATGCATCCGATTCCCCCTTTGCGATTCGAAACTGCTGCCGCCGGATAAAGCAAACGCGATGCATTCGCACAGCCCGGTGGATTAACCGGTTCGGACACCATCGATGTGCAGTTCGAAGCACTTCGATGCGGCCGATCCGGCACGCGGGGCGCGCCGCCCCGCGTCAATGGCATGACTGACATGCATTGTCCGGGAGCTTGCGCGTTGACCACAAGCAAACCATCTCGATATTCGGCATCCCTGCAACAATATGCCGCGGGCAGCAAGGAATCGTACGGGGTGCGTCAGTGTGCCTCTTCCCAGTTCGCGCCGGCGCCCACTTCGGCGACCAGCGGCACCTTCAGCTTCGCGACGCCGCACATCATTTCCGGCAGTTTCTCGCGCACGAGCGACAGCTCGCTTTCGGGCACCTCGAGCACCAGTTCATCGTGCACCTGCATGATCATGCGCGACGCAAGCCGGTCGCGCGTGAGCCAGTCGTCCACGGCGATCATCGACAGTTTGATCAGGTCGGCCGCCGTGCCCTGCATCGGTGCATTGATCGCCGCGCGCTCGGCCGCCTGGCGACGCGGACCGTTGCCGCCGTTGATCTCGGGCAGCCACAGGCGGCGACCGAAAACGGTTTCGACGTAGCCGTTCTCCTTGGCCGCCGCGCGCGTGTCTTCCATGTACTGCGCGACGCCCGGATAGCGCGCGAAATAACGGTCGATATAGAGCTTCGCCGCGTCGCGCGTGATACCGAGATTCGATGCGAGCCCGAACGCGCTCATCCCGTAGATGAGCCCGAAGTTGATCACCTTCGCGATCCGGCGCTGGTCGGAATTGACCTCCAGCGGCGTCACGCCGAACACCTCGGCGGCCGTCGCGCGGTGGATGTCCTCGCCCTGCGAGAACGCGCGCAGCAGCGACGCGTCGCCCGAGATGTGCGCCATGATCCGCAGTTCGATCTGCGAATAGTCGGCCGACACGATCCGGTGGCCCGGCGAGGCAATGAACGCCTCGCGGATGCGCCGGCCTTCGGCCGTGCGCACCGGAATGTTCTGAAGATTGGGATCGTTCGACGCAAGGCGGCCCGTCACCGCGACCGCCTGCGCATAATTCGTATGCACGCGGCCGGTGGCGGGGTTCACCATGCGCGGCAACTTGTCGGTATAGGTCGACTTCAGCTTCGACAGCCCGCGGTGCTCGAGCAGCAGCTTCGGCAGCGGGTAGTCCTCGGCCAGCTTCTGCAGCACTTCCTCGTCCGTCGACGGCGCGCCGCTCGGCGTCTTTTTCACGACCGGCAACTGCAGCTTCTCGAAGAAGATCTGCCCGATCTGCTTCGGCGAGCCGAGATTGAATTCGCCGCCTGCCAGTTCGTACGCCTGGCCCTCGAGCTCGATCAGGCGCGTCGCGATTTCGGTGCTCTGCGCGTGCAGGCGCGCATCGTCGATCAGCACACCGGTGCGCTCCATCTTGCGCAGCACGAGCGCCACCGGCATCTCGATCTCGCGGTACACGCGCTCGAGGCCCGGCTCGCGCGCGACTTGCGGATACAGCGCGTGATGGAGCTGCAGCGTGATGTCCGCGTCTTCGGCCGCGTATTCGGCGGCCTGCGCGAGCGCCACTTCGTCGAAACCGATCTGCTTCGCGCCCTTGCCGGCCACGTCCTCGTACTTGATCGTCTTGACGCCCAGATGACGCAGCGCGAGGCTGTCCATGTCGTGCGTGCGGTGCGATTCGAGCACGTACGATTCGAGCAGCGTGTCGTGCTCGATGCCGTTCAGCGCGATGTCGTAGTTCGCGAGCACCTGTGCGTCGTACTTCAGGTGCTGGCCGACCTTCTTGTGATCGGGCGACTCGAGCCACGGCTTCAGGCGCGCGAGCACTTCGTCGAGCGGAAGCTGCTCGGGCATGTCGGGGCCGCGGTGCGCGACCGGCAGGTAGGCCGCCTTGCCCGGCTCGATCGAGAACGACAGGCCGACGAGCCGTGCGAGCATCGGATCGAGCGCGGTCGTCTCGGTGTCGAACGCGGTCAACGCGGCCGCATCGATCTTCGCGAACCACGCGTCGAACTGTTCCCAGGTCTGGATCGTGTCGTATTCGCGCGCGACGTCGGCTGCGATCAGCGGGGCCGGCTCGCCTTCCGGCGCATCGGCGCCGCCGCCTTCGGCCGGTGCGCTCTCGACTTCGCGCAGCCAGGTCTTGAAGCCGTAGCGCGCGAAGATGTCGCGCAGCAGGTCGCGCGCCTCGCCGTCGCTCTTCAGCGACGCTTCGATCGAGTCGAGATGCGGTGCGAGATCGCAGGCCGTGTCGACCGTCACGAGCCGGCGGCCCAGCGGCAGGAAATCGAGCGCGCGGCGCAGGTTGTCGCCGACCACGCCCTTGATCTCGGCCGCGTGTTCGATCACGCCGTCGAGGCTGTCGTATTGCGACAGCCATTTCACGGCCGTCTTCGGCCCGCATTTCTCGACGCCCGGCACGTTGTCGACGGTGTCGCCGATCAGCGCGAGATAGTCGATGATGCGCTCGGGCGGCACGCCGAACTTCGCGAGCACGCCGTCGCGGTCGAGCGTCTCGTTGGTCATCGTGTTGACGAGCGTGACGCGGCCGGTCACGAGCTGCGCGAGATCCTTGTCGCCGGTCGACACGATCACGTTCATCCCGTGCCGTTCGGCTTCGCGCGCGAGCGTGCCGATCACGTCGTCGGCCTCGACGCCTTCGACCATCAGCAGCGGCCAGCCGAGCGCGCGCACCGCGCCGTGGATCGGCTCGACCTGCAACGCGAGATCGGGCGGCATCGACGGACGGTTTGCCTTATAGTCGGCATAAAGGTCGTCGCGGAACGTCTTGCCCTTTGCATCGAACACGCAAGCGCTATACTCTGCACTGACTTCCTTGCGCATACGGCGCAGCATGTTGATGATTCCGTAGAGCGCTCCGGTCGGCTCCCCGCCAGGGCCACGCAAATCAGGCATCGCATGGTAAGCCCGATACAGATAGCTCGAACCGTCAACCAATAGCAGGGTCTTACCTTCCAGATTTCGTTCTTCAGGCATTATGAACAAGAGAAAAGTGATTCCGAGTCTGCGTTCGCTCGCAGATCAAGAGCGCGCGACGGCCAAGAAGGCGCGCGCATCGTGGCAGATGTTCACGATTATGGCAGAGTTTATCGAGGCGACCGAGTACCTGTCGGAGATCCGCCCGGCTGTCAGCATCTACGGTTCTGCCCGCCTCAAACCCGACACGCCGCACTACAAGCTCGCCGTGCAGATCGCCCGCAAGCTGTCGGACGCCGGCTTCGCGGTGATCTCCGGCGGCGGCCCCGGCATCATGGAAGCCGCGAACAAGGGGGCGCACGCCGGCAAGGCGCCGTCGGTCGGCCTGAACATCGAGCTGCCGCACGAGCAGGCCGGCAACCATTACCAGGACATCTCGCTGCGCTTCCGCCACTTCTTCACGCGCAAGGTCACGTTCGTGAAGAATTCGGACGCGGTGATCGTGATGCCGGGCGGCTTCGGCACGCTCGACGAACTGTCAGAAGTGCTCACGCTGATCCAGACGAAGAAATCGCGCCTCGTGCCGATCATCCTCGTCGGTAGCGAATTCTGGCAGGGGCTGCTGCAATGGTTCCGCGATCAACTGATTCCGATGGGCCTGATCAATCCGGAAGACATGGATCTGATGCAGGTGATCGACGATCCCGACCAGGTGCTCGACGCGGTGCTCGCGTTCTACGAGGACAGCGGCGAGGAGGAAGGTTCGGACGATGACGATCATCCGCCGCGCCCCGAGGAAGACCGGATGTTCTATCTGTAACCGGTCGGTGACGGTAGCCGGCCCGACGGCCGGCTGTCGTGCCTGGCACGCAATGAGCAACGCGTGCCGGCCGCTCGCCGGGCGCGATTTTGTAACGCGCCGTTAATACCCGTTCGCCGCCGCGCGCGGTCGAATGTCAAATCCCGCCGTCGGCGCTGCGTCATGCGACGGGATCAGCCGCACCGGCGGCCCGCCACTGTCAAATGGATGGCCCTTCGCGCGCGCACGCACCGCCAATCCTCCGTAATAATCACGACTCGCCTTTTCCGTCGCCCGGCAGCACACTGCATTCTGTCGGCGCGGCGTTCCCCCGGTGGGACGGTCCCCCTCGCTTCCATCGCGTCGCGTCGGCCCATTCATCACGACACCACGGAAAAGAACATGCAACGCTCGCTGATCGCCCTCGCTTTCGCCGGCCTCGGCCTTTCGCTGTCCGGCCTCGCTCACGCCGTCAACGTCGACGTCAACATCGGCACGCCCGCGCCGGTCGTGGTCGCTCCCGCACCGGCGGTAATCGTCGGCTGGCACGGCGACCGCTACTGGGACGGCCGTCGTTACTGGGAACGCCGCGAGTGGGAGGATCACGAGCGTCATCGCGGCCATGGCGGCTATCACTGCCCGCCGGGGCACGCGAAAAAGGGCGAATGCTGAACGCCTGAGCGCGGGCCATCCGGCCTTCGCGCCGAAACGAAAAGAACAAGGCCGCACGCGAACGCAAGTTCGCGTGCGGCCTTTGTCGTGATGGACGCCGTTGCGCCGTGTGTCGTTACTGGAACGCCACTTCCGCGAAGCTCCGCAGCTTCCGGCTATGCAGCTTGTCGAGCCCGTTCGTGCGCAGGATCTCCATCGCCTTCACGCCGATCTGCAGATGCTGGTCGACCTGCCCGCGATAGAACGTGTCGGCCATGCCCGGCAGCTTCAGCTCGCCATGCAGCGGCTTGTCCGACACGCACAGCAGCGTGCCGTACGGCACCCGGAAGCGGAAACCGTTCGCGGCGATCGTCGCGCTTTCCATGTCGAGCGCGATCGCGCGGCTCTGCGACAGCCGCTGCACGGGCTCGCGATGGTCGCGCAGCTCCCAGTTGCGGTTGTCGACGCTCGCGACCGTGCCCGTGCGCATCACGCGCTTCAGTTCCACGCCCTCGAGCCGCGTGACCTCGGCCACGCCGCGCTCGAGCGCGAGCTGCACTTCGGCCAGCGCCGGGATCGGCACCCACAGCGGCAGGTCGGCGTCGAGCACGTGATCTTCCCGCACGTAGCCGTGCGCGAGCACGTAGTCGCCGAGGCGCTGCGTGTTGCGCAGCCCCGCGCAGTGACCGAGCATCACCCACGCGTGCGGGCGCAGCACCGCGATGTGATCGGTGATCGTCTTCGCGTTCGACGGGCCGACGCCGATGTTGACCATCGTGATCCCGCTGCCGTCCGCGCGCTTCAGGTGATACGCGGGCATCTGCGGCAGGCGCGGCGGCGCGGTGCCCTCGGCCGGCTCGCCGCCGAGGTTCGCGTTGTACGTCACGACGTCCCCCGGCTCGACGAACGCGCTGTATTCGCTGCGGTACGCGCGCACCTCCGGATCGTCGCTTTCCGTCATCATCGTGCGGCCGAGCTTCACGAACTCGTCGATGTAGAACTGGTAGTTCGTGTAGAGCACGTAGTTCTGGAAGTGCGTGGGCGACGTCGCCGTGTAGTGGCGCAGCCGATGCAGCGAGAAGTCGACGCGCGCGGCGGTGAACAGCGCGAGCGGATGCGGCTCGCCCGGCGCCGGCTCGAACGTGCCGTTGACGATGCGGTCGTCGAGATACGACAGGTCGGGCGTATCGAAGATGTCGCGCATCGCGAGCAGGCGGTCGCGATCGAGTTCACCCTCGAGATGGATGCCTTCCGGAAACGCGAAATGGATCGGAATCGGCTGCGACGACACGCCGATCTCGATCTTCACATGGTGGTTCTTCGCCAGCAGGCGCAGTTGCTCGCGGTAGTAGTTCGCGAAGAGATCGGGGCGCGTGACCGTCGTCTCGAACACGCCGGGGCCCGCGACGAAGCCGTACGAGCGGCGCGAATCGACGTGCGTGTTGACGTCGGTGCGGATCCGCACGAACGGATAGCACGCGCGCACGTGCTCGGTAATCGCTTCGTGGCGGCGATAGCGCGCGAACGCATCGCGCAGGAAGCCCGTATTCGTGTCGTAAATGGCGGACAGCCGCGCGACGGCAGCGATCGGATCGTCGAAAGCCTCGATCGACGGGCTTTCGGGCGACAGCACACGGTGCCGGCGGCTCAAATCGTTCTTCATTTTCATCACCTCGTCTGATCCGACGACATTACCACGGAACCCGGTCGCCCTTATGGCCGCCCCTGCGCACGCCGGGGCCGGATGGCGCGCAGTATTTGCTAAAATCGGTAGGTTCACTGGAGACTCATCATGAAGCCGCTCATTTTCGTCGCCGCTGCCGTCGCGTTTGCCGCCGCCGGCGTCGCTCACGCCGCCGGCGGCACGCCTGACGCCGACGCGCAGGCCCGGGCCGAGGCCAACGAAGCCGCCGGCCTGCCCGATCTCCGCAAGATCAACCGGCCGGGCGCCGAAGTCACGTCGAAAGTGGACTTCGCCGACATCCGCCGCACGCCGAGCTTCCACGAAAAGAGCAAGAACGGCACCGAGGTCACCGAGTACCGCGACCGCGGCAAGCCGGTCGAAATCGACGTGAAGTCGAACTTCGGCACGCGCTACCAAATGAGCTCGACCCCCGACACGTCGCCGAAGCCGCACGACGCGGGCATCCCGATCACGCGCCTGCCGTCGCTGAACCTGCGCTACTGATTCCGTGGCGCCGCACACCGACCGCGCCGCGCCGCCCCTTCATCTGCTGTCGCGCTGCACGCCGCCCGCGTGCCGACACCCTGACCTGACGCATCCCGCATGGCCGTTTTCACCGCTGTTTCCGACTCCGATCTCGCGCAATGGATGCGCCACTACGAACTGGGCGACGTGCTTGCGTTCCGCGGCATTCCGTCCGGTATCGAAAACAGCAATTTCTTCCTGACGACGACGCGCGGCGAATACGTCCTCACGATCTTCGAAAAGCTCACGGCGCAGCAGCTGCCGTTCTACCTCGACCTGATGCGCCACCTCGCCGCCCACGGCGTGCCGGTGCCGGACCCGGTCCCGCGTGACGACGGCGCGCTGTTCGGCGAGTTGCACGGCAAGCCGGCCGCGATCGTCACGAAGCTCGACGGCGCGGCCGAACTCGCGCCCGGCGTCGAACACTGCATCGAGGTCGGGCAGATGCTCGCGCGCCTGCACCTCGCGGGGCGCGACTATCCGCGCAGCCAGCCGAACCTGCGCAGCCTGCCGTGGTGGCAGGAGAACGTGCCGGCGATCGTGCCGTTCATCACGGACGCGCAACGCACGCTGCTCGAAGGCGAGCTCGCGCACCAGGCCGGCTTCTTCGCGTCGGACGACTATGCGGCGCTGCCGGCCGGCCCCTGCCATTGCGACCTGTTCCGCGACAACGTGCTGTTCGCGCACGCGGCGCCCGGCACCGGCCACGACGTGCGGCTCGGCGGGTTCTTCGACTTCTATTTCGCGGGCTGCGACAAGTGGCTGTTCGACGTCGCGGTCACCGTCAACGACTGGTGCGTCGACCTCGCGACCGGCGTGCTCGACGTCGCGCGCGCCGACGCGCTGCTGCGCGCGTACCAGACGGTGCGGCCGTTCACGGCCGAGGAACGCCGCCACTGGAGCGACATGCTGCGCGCCGGCGCATACCGCTTCTGGGTGTCGCGCCTGTACGACTTCTACCTGCCACGCGCGGCCGAGATGCTCAAGCCGCACGACCCCGGCCATTTCGAACGCATTCTGCGTGAGCGTATCGCGCATACGCCCGCGCTTCCCGAGATCCAAACCGCATGCAACTGATCGAAGTGCCCGCGAAAACGGGCTATGTCTGGTTCCGTCAAGGCATCTGGCTGTTCCGCCGGAACCCGCTCGCGTTCATCACGCTGTTCTTCACGTACCTACTCGCGATCACGCTGGTGTCGAGGGTGCCCGTGATCGGCTCCGCGCTGCCGCTGGTGTTCATTCCCGGCATCGCGGTCGGCTTCATGGCCGCGTGCCGCGACACGGTGGCCGGCAAGACCGTGATGCCGACGATCCTCGTCGACGGCTTTCGCTCGTACGGCGCCGTCGCGACCCAGCGGCTGCTCGTCCTCGGCGTAATCTACGTCGCGTCGATGGTGCTGGTGTTCGCCGCGTCGTCGTTCGTGGACGGCGGCGCGCTGTTCCACGTGATGATGGGTGCGGCCGACGAAGCGAACACGACGCCCGAGACGCTCGCCGCGCAAGGCACGCTCGGCGCGCTGTTCTTCGCGACGCTGCTCTATCTGCCGGTCGCGATGCTGTTCTGGTTCGCGCCGGTGCTGGTCGCGTGGCATGACGTCCCGCCCGCGAAGGCGCTGTTCTTCAGCGTCGTCAGTTGCTGGCGCAATCGCGGCGCGTTCGTCGTGTACGGCGTGCTGTGGTTCGGCGTCGCGCTCGGCACGTCGCTCGTGCTGTCGCTGCTGCTGCAGGCGCTCGGCGCCGGCGCGTATGCGCTCACGATCATGATGCCGGTGACGATCATCATCGTCACGATGCTGTACTGCTCGTTCTATGCGACCTATCGCGGCTGCTTCGGCGTGCAGGAACCGGGCGCCACGACGACGACGTCGGGCCGCTGACTGACTGCTCTCCCGGCCGGCGCGGGCTGCCCGCCGCCGGCCGGCGCGCTGTTTTCCCGCACCGCGGCGTCGCGCGGCGCGCTTCTGCTCCCCCTTCTTCCGGTATCGAACGCTGCGGGTCGCCCCTGTTCAACGCGATCTTTTGCGCGCAAAATAATTTGCGTACAAATCGTTCGCGCATCCGATGCGCTACCCGAATCATGGATCGCCTGCCTCCGCTGCCCCAGACGCTCGACGAGCAACTCTGCTTCGCGCTTTATTCGACTTCGCACGCGATGACGAAGGCGTACAAGCCGCTGCTCGACAAGTTGTCGCTGACCTATCCCCAATATCTCGCGATGCTCGTGCTGTGGGAGCGCGACGACATGGCCGTGAAGGACGTCTCGGCGCGGCTCGACCTCGATCCGGCCACGGTCACGCCGCTGCTCAAGCGGCTGGAAGCGCTCGGCTACGTCGAGCGCGTGCGAAGCGCGGCCGACGAACGGGTGGTCAACGTGCGCGTGACGCCGGAAGGCCGTGCGCTGAAGGACCGCGCGCACTCGGTGCCCGCCGACCTTTTTTGCGCGATGCAACAGACACCCGAATTCCTGGTGAGGCTGCGCGCCGATCTCCAGCAGTTGCGCGACGCGTTGTCGGTGGCCAACGAACGCTGACACTTCGCGCATGAAGCGACCCGCCCGGCACGCCGGGTTTTTCTTCAAAATTTAATTTGCACACAAATCATTAGTGTTCTATATTTCAGTCGTGGCCGGCGACATCCCGTTTGACCGGACCGCTTTCTCCCTCTCTTCCCGACAGGAGCTGCACGATGAACATTCTGTACAAGACCAGCGCCACGAGCACCGGCGGCCGCGACGGCCGCGCAGTATCCGCCGACAACAAGCTGGAAGTGAAGCTGGCGGCGCCGCGCGAACTCGGCGGCACGGGCGCGGAAGGCACGAATCCGGAGCAACTGTTTGCCGCAGGTTACTCGGCCTGCTTCCTGAGTGCGATGAAATTCGTCGCGGGCCAGAACAAGCAGACGCTGCCGGCCGATACGCAAGTAACGGCGGAAGTGGGCATCGGCCCGAACGATGCAGGCGGCTTCGGGCTCGACATCGAGTTGCGCGTGTCGCTGCCGGGGCTCGACAAGAACGACGCGCAAGCGCTGGTCGACAAGGCACACCACGTGTGCCCGTATTCGAACGCGACGCGCAACAACGTGCCGGTGCGCCTGACGATCGTCTGACACGACGCCGGTTCGGGTTTCACGCGAATACAAAAAGGGCGCGTGCGGCACCATGCCGCACGCGCCCTTTTGCGCGATGCATCGAAACGGCGGGCCGGCAGGCCCGCGCGCGCCGCTTAGCGCGCGCCGATCGAATACGGACGATTCATTGCCGCGTCGCGATCGATCTTGCGCATGCGGAATTCGAGATCGTAGATGTCGGTGGCTTCGGCCAGGTACGCGTCGGCGCGCTCTTTCGCAGCCTTTTCAGCGTTCTTGGTCAGCATCAGGAAGAGGTGGCTCAGCAGGTACATGGTCGATCTCGCTGTTCAAAGGTTCTTGACTAGGGTTTTCCCGAATTATAGGGAAAACCCTAGGCTTTGACCAGCACCGATCAAACGGTGCGTCGTTCGGTCGCCACAGTGCGACGACGGGTTTCGAAAAAAGCCCAGATCATCACGCTTGCGTCGGGGCCGACCGCCGCGTGAAACGGCACGGCTTCGTCGCCGCCGGCCCACGCGTGATCCAGCCCTTTCACGTGACACAGCCGCACCACCGGCTCGCCGTCGCGGCATACATCGGTAATCTGGACGCCCGTTTTGCGCGTCTCGACGCGCTCGCCGCCGCGCAGCGCGCCCCGGCTGTCGGCGAGCCCGTTCAGGCGCATGAACTGGACGGTCAGTTGATCGGCGTTCTTCGGCGCGACGACATGATCGCCGTCGCCCTGGACGATCAGCGCCGGCATGCCCGGATACGCGCCGGCGTCGACCAGCGCATCGACCGCCGCGGCCGGGTTCTGCCGCAAACCGCGGCGCATCACGTCCATCGCGGTGATGCCGGAATTCGCTTCGCCGAGCGCGGGGCCCGAGTGCAACGCGACCGCCGCGAAACGGTCCGGGTGGTGCAGCGCAAGCAGCGAAGCGAGCCCCGCGCCGGCCGACAGCCCCGCGACGTAGACGCGCGACGCGTCGAAACCGTGCTCGTCGACCAGCGCGTCGACCAGCGCCGCCACCGTGTCCGCCTCGCCCCGCCCCGCGCGGTCGGTGTCTTCATACCAGTGCCAGCACCCATGCGCGTGCGCACGCAGCGACTGTTCCGGATACAGCACCGCGAAGCCGTGCTTGTCGGCCAGCAGGTTCATCCGCGTGCCCTGCGCGAACTCGTCGACGGACTGCTGGCACCCGTGCAGCATCACGACGAGCGGCATCGCGCCACGCCGGCGGCCGGACGGCACGTAGAGCCCGTACGCGAGGTTCTGGACAAGGCGACCGAGCGCGGGCGCCATCGGATATTCGCCGCGCGTCCACTCGCCGGCCGCCCACGCGGCCGCGCGCGGTCGCACACGCGACTCGCGAGGGGGGGACGGATCGGATACGGCAGGAGAGGCCGCGGCCTCGAGTGCGTCGCGGGTGATGCGCTGCGCGTCGCGCGCCGCGCGCTTGGCGACCGGGGACAGCATGCGTTTCATGCCGCCCAGCCATACCTTGGTCAGACTTTTGGTCATCGATCGGGCTCGCAGTCAGGAAAAATAGGGCGCCATGAGAGGCGCCACAACGGATGCATCGTTCGACTTTGTGCAATGCACCATAACATTGTTTCCAGGATTTTTCCTGCTCGTCGATCGTGCCCGGTCGCGCAAAAAACGGGCCTCATGCGGACGCGGCGCTATACTGGGGTTTCGTCGCTTGTATCCGTTGTAGTCGTTCTTCCCGGCTCGCGCGTTGATTTAAGCATTGTCCCCGCCTTCGTTCGTCCCCTTCCCGATGTTCGACCTGCCCGCTCACCTGTGGATCATGATTACCGCGTTCGGCGGCGCCGGCCTGACCTTGCCGCTCGCGATCACGATCGCCGTCTGGCTCGCGCTCGGCTACTCGTGGCAGCGTGCGGCCGCGTGGCTCGGCGTGCTCGCGGCCGCGATCGGCGTGGTGGCGCTCACGAAGATCGCGTTCCTCGGCTGGGGCATCGGCATCCGCGCGTGGGATTTCACCGGGTTCAGCGGCCATGCGATGCTGTCGACGTCGGTGTATCCGGTCGCGATTTTCCTCGCGCTGATCCGCACGCGCACGCCGGTGCGGCTCGCCGGCATCGCGCTCGGGCTGGCGGCCGGCGTCGCGGTCGGCGTGTCGCGGGTCGCGCTCGACGCGCATTCGCCGTCCGAATCGATTACCGGCTGCCTCGTCGGCGGAGTCGCCGCGCTCACGTTCATCGCCGGCTCGTGGCGCGCGACGCCGCACCGCTGGTCGGTGCCGGCGGTCGTCGCGAGCCTCGCGCTCGTCACCGTGGCGCTGCACGGCCTCACGGTGCCGTCGCATCGCTGGGTCACCAAGGTCGCGCTGGAACTGTCGGGCCACGAGCGCCCATTCGTCCGCGCGCGCTGGAAGGCCAATCCGAACTACCATCCCGCGTCGCAGCCGTCGTCGCTGCAGCGCACCCGATCCGCGCCGCCCACGCTTCACGCGTAACCGGCCGCCCGTTTTCACGTCCGACCATTTCATGCGCACCGTCGCATGAGCACTATGCCGAGCGTTATAACCCGCCCTATATTACGATTACGGTTTCCATCCATTCACGACGAACCTCCATGCGCTCAACCGTCCGTCCGCTTCGCCGCACCCTGCTTCGCCTGCTGCCGATCGCCACGCTTGCCGCCGCGGTCGCGTTCAGCGCACCCGCTTGCGCCGCCGACGAACTGGTCGTGTCGGCGGCCGCCAGCCTCACGAACGCGTTCAAGGCCGTCGGCGACGCGTACGAGAAGCAGCATCCGGACACCAACGTGCTGTTCAATTTCGGCGCATCGGACGTGCTGATGCAGCAGATCGCCAAGGGCGCACCGGCCGACGTGTTCGCGTCGGCCGACCAGAAGGCGATGGATCGCGCGGTGAACGAGAAGGTGATCGTGCCCGGCACGCGCCGCGATTTCGCGGCGAACTCGCTCGTGCTGATCGTGCCGGCGGACAGCCGCGCGCCCGCGCCGGCGTCGCTGAACGACCTGAAAGCGCCGGGCGTGAAGCGCATCGCGTACGGCGATCCGGCCTCGGTGCCGGTCGGCCGCTACACCGAGGGCGCGCTGCGCGCGGCCGGCGTGTGGGATGCGGTCAGCGCGAAGGGCGTGCTGGCCGCCAACGTGCGCCAGAGCCTCGACTACGTCGCGCGCGGCGAGGTCGACGCGGGCTTCGTGTTCGGCACCGACGCGGCGATCATGCCGGGCCGCGTGAAGATCGCGCTGACGGTGCCGACCCAGACGGCCATCACCTACCCGATCGCCGTGGTCAAGGACAGCCGCCACGCCGCGCAGGCGCAGTCGTTCATCGATTTCGTCGCGTCGCCGCAGGGGCAGGCCGTGCTGTCGACGTTCGGCTTCAAGTCCGCCAAGTGAGCAAATCGCGATGCAAGACGCCTGGGTCCCGCTGCTGCTGTCGCTGAAGGTTGCCGGCTGGGCGACCGCGCTCGACATCGTGCTCGGCGTCGCGGCCGCGTTCATGCTCGCACGCTGGCGCTCGCCGCTGCGCGACGTCGTCGATTCCGTGCTGACGCTGCCGCTCGTGCTGCCGCCGACCGTGCTCGGCTATTACCTGCTCGTGCTGCTCGGCCGGCGCGGCGTGTTCGGCGCGTGGCTCGACACGTTCGGCATCGAACTGGTGTTCACGTGGCAAGGCGCGGTGATCGCGTCGATGATCGTCGCGTTTCCGCTGATCCTGAAATCGGCGCGCGCGGCGTTCGAGGGCGTCGATCCGCATCTCGAGCGCGCCGCCCGCACGCTCGGGCTCGGTGAAGCCGCGGTGTTCTTCCGCGTGACGCTGCCGCTCGCCGCGCGCGGGATCCTCGCGGGGGCGCTGCTCGCGTTCGCGCGCGCGCTCGGCGAATTCGGCGCGACGCTGATGATCGCCGGCAACCTGCCCGGCCGCACGCAGACGCTGTCGGTCGCGATCTACGCGGCCGTGCAGGCCGGCGACGACAACACGGCCAACTTCCTCGTGCTGGTGACGTCGATCACCTGCGTGCTCGTGCTGCTCGCGACCGGCTGGCTCGTGCCGTCGCGCGCCCGGCGGAGCCAGTTGACATGAAGCACCTGCGCCGCCCGTATCGCGCCCGTCATCCGGCAGCCGGCCCGCTTCGGCGGAGGCCCGCATGAGCGTCGTCGTCGATATCCGCAAGACCTACGCGAACGCCGAACGCCGCTTCACGCTCGACGTGTCGTTCACGGCGACGACGCAGCGCGTCGTGCTGTTCGGGCCGTCGGGCGCGGGCAAGAGCATGACGCTGCAGGCGATCGCCGGGCTGCTGACGCCCGACGAAGGCGCGATCACGCTGAACGGCGAGCCGCTGTTCGACGCCGCGCGCCGCATCGACGTGCCGACCCGCGAACGCCGTGTCGCGTACCTGTTCCAGGACTACGCGCTGTTCCCGCATCTGAACGTGCGCCAGAACATCGCGTTCGGGCTCACGTCCGGCCTGCGCAATCCGCGCGCGAAAACGGCGCCGCCGGAGGTCGCGTACTGGCTGCGCGCGTTCGATCTCGAATCGCTCGCGGGGCAATATCCGTCGCAACTGTCGGGCGGGCAGAAGCAGCGCGTGGCGCTCGCCCGTGCGCTGGTCGCGCAACCGCGCATCCTGCTGCTCGACGAACCGTTCGCGGCGCTCGACGGTGCGATGCGCCAGCGCATGCGCCATGAACTCGCCGAACTGCAGGCGCGGCTCGACATCCCGATGGTACTGATCTCGCACGACCCCGATGACGTCGCCGCGTTCGGCGACCAGGTCGTGCAGTTGAGCGAAGGACGCGTGCGGGCGAGTTCGCCGCACGCCGAGTGGCCGACGCGCGTCACCTGAACGCGCGACGCCGTGGTCGCGAGCGTGGCGCCGGCCGCCACGCCGGAGCCTGAGAGCAGCCGCGTCGCGGCACATGCTGAAAGCGGAAACGAAGCCGGTGCGATGCGCACGCATGCGGCACCGGCTTCACTCCGCCCTGCACGACGGCCGTCGGCCAATGGAAGCCGGGCTGCCGGGCGGGTCAGCCGGTCACCGCCAGAATCACGCTCGACGCCTTGAACAGCGCGATCGCGCGCCGGCCGGCGTCGAGCTGCAACGCATCGACGCTGTCGTTGGTCACGACGGCCGTCAGCGTCCCGCCGCCGTCGAGCGCCAGCGTCACCTCGCTGTTCACCGCGCCCGCCGTGACGGTTTCGACACTGCCGCGCAGCCTGTTCCGTGCGGACACCTTGAGGTCGGGCCCGCCATCGTCGATCGCGAGCACGACCCACGACGCCTTCACCAGCGCGCACGCGCTCGCGCCTTCCCGCAGCCCGAGCGCCTCGGCGCTTTCGTGCGTCAGCACGGCGACGACGGCTTGCCCGCCCGGCAGCGCGAGCGTCACCTCGTCGTTGACGGCGCCGCGCACGATCGACGCGACCTTGCCGAACAACTGGTTGCGCGCGCTCGTCTTCATCCCGATCCGGCCGATCAGCGCCCAGTCGACGTCGAAGCCCGCAACGGCCGCGCTCGCGGCCTCGATGAAGCGGCGATGCTCGCGCTCGATCGTGCGGAATGCGGCGATCAACGACGTCGCGCGCGGCGTCAGCGTCGTGCCGCCGCCGCCCTTGCCGCCCGTCGAACGCGCGACGAGCGGTTCGCCGGCGAGATTGTTCATCGTGTCGACCGCGTCCCACGCGGCCTTGTAGCTGAGGCCCACCGCCTTCGCCGCGCGCGTGATCGAACCGGTGTCGCCGATCGCCGCGAGCAATGCGATGCGCGTCGCGCCGCCGAGCGTCTGTTCGCCGGCGCGCAGCCACAGCTCGCCGCCCAGTTCGAGCGGCCCGGGGGACGAGGAAGAATGCGGTGCGTCGGTCATCATCGGCATGCGTGCGGGAAACGGGCGGCCATTATAGGGTCCGGCGCGCGGCGCTCAGCCCGGCTTGCCGTCGAGCCTCGGCGGCCGCAGGCTGGCCAGCAGCGTCTCGGCGTCGCGGGCGGCCCGCTGTTCGAGCGCGGCGCCGTAGCCGCGCACGAAACCGAGCTGATACGGCGGCGCGGCCAGTTGCTCGAGATGATGCAGCGCGACCATCGCGTCGTTCGCTTCGCCGAGCACGCTCTGCACGCGCGCCAGCGTCTTGACCGTCTCGGTGCGCGTGCGGCGCGACGCCAGCGACGCGAAGAATTCCAGTGCGTAGCGCAGCCGCTTCGCATCGATCCGCACCTGATGGCGCGCGGCCGTGTCGAGCGACGTGAGCGACGGCGATCCGTAGAGATGACCGAACAGCCGCCGCACGCGCTTGGTCGCGTGACGCCGCAGCGGCGGCGCGTCGTCGCCGTCGGCCGCGGGCAGCGCGAGCGCGCTCAGCCATTCGAGCCAGCCGAGCGTCAGCCGCGCATAGCGCGCCGAATGCAGCGCCTGCCGCAGCTCGACGCGCGCGGCCATCGACTGCGCGCGGGCCGCGCCGAGCGTGCCGTCCCACTCGCTGCCGCCGCCGTCGGCCGCGATCAGTGCGGGCAAGCTCTCGGTCGCGAACACGTCCCAGTCGCGCACGGTGCCGAGCAACGCGGCGAGCCAGCGCAGGTCGACGCCGAGCGTGTCCTTCCATTGACGGTCGGTGAAGCGCGGGAAGAAGCGCATCAGCGTGCGCAGGCGGCGCAGTGCGACGCGCATCTGGTGCACGAATTCGGGATCGTCGCGATCGAGCACGCCGCACTCGTTGCCGAGCCATTGCGCGGTGATGTCGCCGGACAGCGCGAACAGCGCGGCGCGCTGCGTGCGGATGCCGGTCAGGTCGACGGGCTGCGCCTTGACCAGCGCGGCGGCCACCGGCCCGCCCGCACAGGCGCGGTCGATCACGCTCGTCAGCTGCACGAAGGCGGGCCACGCGCCGGTCAGTTCGCGCGCCGCGGCAAACAGCGCGTGCAGCGCGGCCGTGCGCGCGGCAACGGTTTCCCAGTCGGGCGCGGCCAGACGCAACTCGACGTAGCGGCGCGGCGGCTCGCCGCCGCCGTGCAGCGTGATGTCGTCGAGCGTCATCTCGACCACGACGCCGCTGTCGTCGGCCCAGCGCCCACGCCGCCGTTCGCTGACGATGCGCAGCGCCGACGCCTGGGACCGCGCTTCGTCGGTGTCCGAGGGAACGCCGTCGATTTCGGCGGGAGGCGCGTCGGCATCGGCCGCGGCACCTGTCGCGGGTATCGGAAGCGGCGTCGCGACGACGACGCCCGCGTGCTCCGCGTCGAACAGTTCACGCTGCGTGACGCCGGGGGCGAAGGTCTCGGTGCGCGACGCGACGACCCGCGTGCCATGCGCGTTCGATTCGACCCAGGTCCACCAGCTCGCGCCCGGGCTCCGCTCGGCCTCCTCGATCTGGCACGGCTCGATCGTCACGCGCTCGTGGCCGCGGCGCATCCGGACCTGCGGGCAAATGCGCCACGCGCGCACGAGTTCGGCGCCGAAGTCGGGCTGCGCGCCACGGGCGCGGCTTGCGCCCTTTCCCGGCCACCCTTCCAGCGACAACGACAACACGATTTCCAGCACACGCGACATGGAGGCTCCTGCACAAGAAGAATCGCCGGCGCATCGACCGCGCCGGCGTCGCTCGTGAAGCAACTTCCATAGTACACGCCCCAAAAGGGCGCAGGCGACGATCCGGCCCTGTCTCCCTGTGTCAGGTCAAGCCGGCACGTCAGACCGCGTATTGCGCGATGCCGTTGCCGAACGACCAGTTCTCCTTCAGCACCTCGACAAGATTGATGAAGACGTCTTCCTGCCGCACGCCGGGCTGCTGCGAGAGGTTGTCGGCGATCGTCCGGTACAGCAAGCGCTTTTGCTCGAGCGTGCGCGTGTTGTTCGCGGTGATCTGGATGATCACGAGATCGTCGCTGCGTTCGATATCGAGGTAATGGCGGCCGAACACGAAATTCTCGGCCGCATGCTCGGTCACGACCATGAAGATGTCGTCCTCGGGGACGTTGAACGCCTGTATCAGCGCGCGCTGCACGCCGTCGACGAGGGCCTTGCGATAGGCGGCCGGTTTGCCTTCGCGTACGGCGATACGGGTGAATGGCATGGTGCTGCTCCTGTCGGTAAGTGACGTTGAGGATCGAAAACACAGCGTCAGGTTAGGCGCGGCAATCTATAATGAACAGTCATTGTCGAATATTTCATCAATTTTCATTTGAAATGAAAGTACTCGATCTCGATGCGGTTCGCGCGTTCGTGCTGGTTGCCGACCTCGCCAGTTTCACGCGCGCCGCCGATGCGCTCGGCACCACGCAATCGGCCGTCAGCCTGAAGCTGAAGCGGCTGGAAGCCCATCTCGGCAAGCCGCTGCTCGCGCGCACGCCGCGCGTCGTCAAGCTGGCCGCCGACGGCGAGAACTTCCTGCCGGCCGCCCGCGCGCTGCTCGACGCGCACGAGCGTGCGCTCGGCGCGATCTCGACCGGCACGGCGCGCCTGTCGCTCGGCGTCAGCGAGCACGTCGCGGTGCCCGACCTGCCGGCCGTGCTGACGAGCCTGCACCGGCAAGATCCGGGGCTGTCGCTGGAAATGCATCTCGGGGCGTCGACGAGCCTGCTGCCGCAATACGACGAACGGCGGTTCGACGCGGTGATCGCGCGGCACGAGCCCGGCGAGGATCCGCCGCGCGACGACGCCACGCCACTGTTCACCGAGCCGCTGGCGTGGCTCGCCGCGCCCGACTGGGCGCCGCGCGCTGGCGAGCCGCTGCCGCTCGCCGTGCTGGCCGGCCCCTGCGGCGTGCGCGCCGCCGCGCTGCGCGCGCTCGACCGCGCGGGGCTGCCGTGGCGCGAGCGCTTCACGGGCGGCGGGGTCGCGGCGGTCGCGGCCGCCGCCGCGGCGGGGCTGGCCGTCTGCCCGCTCGCGCGGCGCGTCGCCCCGCGCACGCTGGTCGACGTCGGCGCGAAATTCGGGCTGCCGGCGCTGCCGCAGTCGCAGGTCGTGCTGTATTCGCGCGTCCGCGACGCCCGGGCCGCCGCCGCGCTGCGCAGGTTCGCCGACAGTCTTGCAATCTCGGCGTAAACTAGCGGGCCCGCCGCCCGTAATCTCCAGACGAATTCCGATGAAGCTTGACGCCCGCAAGCACCTCCGCGCCAACCTGCTGATGCTCGGCGCCGCCGCGATCTGGGGCTCCGCTTTCGTCGCGCAACGCCTGAGTCTCGACGTGATCGGCCCGTTCCTGTTCACCGGGCTGCGCTTCCTGCTCGGCGCGCTCGTGCTGGTGCCGCTGCTGATCCTGAATCCCGCGTCGCGCGCGCAGCTCGCGGCGATCCGGCGCGAACCGGCGCTGCTGCTGCCGGGTCTGGCGCTCGGCGGGCTGCTCGCCGTGTCGATCTCGCTGCAGCAGGTCGGCCTGCAATACACGCGGATCGCGAACGCCGGCTTCATCAGCTCGCTGTACGTCGTGATCGTGCCGCTGATGGGCGTGTTCGCGCGCCACCGGATCGGCGCGGGCACGTGGTTCGGCGCGTTGCTGGCCGCGATCGGCCTGTATTTCCTCAGCATCGACGAGCACTTCTCGGTGCTCTACGGCGACTGGTTCCAGCTCGCGGGCGCCGTCATCATCGCCGCGCACGTGATGGCGGTCGGCCATCTCGCGAAACGCCACGATCCGCTCGTGCTCGCGTTCCTGCAGTTCGCCGTATGCGGCGTCGCGTGTCTCGCGATGGGCCTGGCCGTGGAACCGGTCAGCATCGCGATGCTGCGCGGCGCGCTGCCGACGCTGCTGTACGGCGGGCTGCTGTCGGTCGGGGTCGGCTATACGCTGCAGGTCGTCGCGCAACGCGACGCGGCGCCCGCGCACGCGGCGGTGATCTTCAGCATGGAAGGCGTGTTCGCGGCGATCGCCGGCTGGGCCGCGCTCGGCGAAACGCTGACGCTGCGCGCGCTCGTCGGCTGCGCACTGATGCTGGCCGGCCTGCTCGCGTGCCAGTTGCTGCCGAACGGCGACGCGCGGAAAAAGGACGAGGACGCGCTGCCGGCGTGACGCCCACCGTCCCTATAATGGCGATTCGCGTGACTTCCACGCCAACCGCTTCCGACAGGCCAGCTCCGTGACGTCCACTTCCGTCGATCCCGCCGCCGACCTGCTGCGCGAACGCGCAGCGCACTACGCCGCCCAGGCGGCGCTGTTCCTGCGCGACCAGGCGCTCTCCACCGCGTCGCACGACCTGCGCAGCCCGCTGAATGCGATGCACAGCTGGGCCTACGTGCTCGAACGCCAGCTTGCCAATGCCGATCCGAACCTGCAGCGCGCGCTCGCGGGCATCCGCACGGGCATCGACCAGCAGGTCGCGCTGATCGACGGCGTGCTCGACGCGCCGCGCGCGGAAACCCGCACGCTCGCGCTCGCGCCACAGCCGTTCGCGCTGCGCGCGCTGCTCGACGAAACGATCGCGCTCGTGCGTTTCGCGCTCGCGGACGCTCGCCAGGTCGCGCTCGACACGACGCTGCCGGACGGCGAGCCGTCGCTCACCGCCGATCGCGAGCGCGTCGCGCAGGCGCTCTGGACCCTGCTGACGACGGCCGTGGAGGCCAGCGCTGCGGGCAGCCGCGTCGCGTTCGCCTGCACGCGCGACGGCGCGCAGTTCACCGCGCGCGCCACCTGCACCGTGAACGCCGACGTGCTCGTCGATCCCGCCCAGCCGCACGCGTTCGAATCGTTCGCACGGCGCGAGATGCTGCGCGAGCGCGACACGAAACGCAGCGCGTGGACACTCGCGCTGTGCCAGCGCGTCGCCCTCGCGCACGGCGGGACGTTCACACACGACCTGTTCGCCGACGGCGCGCCCGCCACCCTCACGTTCTCGATTCCGTGCGAGGCGCCGGTGTAAGCAAGCGGTCGCCCGACGCATTACAAATTCCTTTCTGGCTCTATACTGACGGGCCTGTCATAACCGGAGCGATTCTTTGTTACAGATCTTCGCGCTCATCGGCGCGTTGTTCCTGGTGGCCCTGAACGGGTTCTTCGTTGCGGCCGAATTCGGCCTCGTCAAACTCCGCGCGACGCGCGTCAAGACCCTCGCCCGCAAGCACGGCCTGCGCGGGCGCATCCTCGGCATCGTGCACGGCCGGCTCGATGCGTATCTTTCCGCGTGCCAGCTCGGCATCACGCTCGCGTCGCTCGGCCTCGGCTGGGTCGGCGAACCCGCGTTCGCGCAACTGCTCGGCCCGCTGCTCGACCTGATCGGCGTCGAGTCCGAACGCGTCGTGCACCTGATCTCGCTCGTGTTCGCGTTCTCGCTGATCTCGTTCCTGCACATCGTCGTCGGCGAACTGGCGCCGAAATCGATGGCGATCCGCCAGCCGGAGAAAGTCGGCCTGTGGGTCGCGCTGCCGCTCTACGCGTTCTACTGGGCGATGTATCCGGCGATCTGGGTGCTCAACACCAGCGCGAACGCGGTGCTGCGGCTCGCGGGGCTGTCGGCCGACCACGGCGGCGATGCGCACTATTCGACCGACGAGCTGAAGCTGATCCTGCGCAGCCGCCGCAGCGCGGCCGGCAATGCGGCGCAGCCGGCGCGCGGCACGTACAGCAACGACGAATGGAACACGCTCGCGCATTCGCTCGATTTTTCGTCGATGACCGTGTCGGACCTGATGCGGCCGGCCCATGAAATGATCGGCCTGCGGCGCGACCTGCCGCTGCCCGACAACATGGAGATCGTCGCGCGGCACCGCTTCAGCCGCTATCCGCTGTTCGAGGATGCGTCGCGCGAACAGGTGAGCGGGCTGATCCACCTGAAGGACCTGCTGCTCGCGCGTCACGCGGGCGCCGCGCTCGAGGATCTCTCCGACTACGTGCGCCCGGTCCAGTACGTGAAACCCGACACGCCGGCGCTGGAGCTGTTCCGCCGCTTCCGCAAGGGCGCGCCGCACTTCGCGCTGGTCGGCAACAAGGGCGAGAAACCGATCGGCTTCCTGACGCTCGACAACCTGCTCGGCGCGCTGGTCGGCCAGATCCACGACGAGTTCCGCCAGGGCGATGCGGACTGGAGCCGCCTCGACGACGGCACGCTGATGGGCAAGGGCAGCCTGCCCGTCGTGTCGCTCGAGCAGGCGCTCGGCATCGACATCGACGAAGGCCGCGCGGAATCGGTCGGCGGCCTCGTGATCCAGGCGTTGAGCGACCTGCCGACCGAAGGGCAGCGCGTGGCGTTCGACCGCTTCGACGTCGTCGTGAAGAAGATGAACGGGCCGCGCATCGTGCTCGTGCGCGTCTATCCGAAGATCGCGAAAGAGGCCGACGAATGACGGCCGCGCGTCGCATCGCGCGATGAACGCGCCGCTGCCGCGCTGCTGCGTGATCACGCCGGAGCCGGCGTCCGCGTCGGCGGCCGATCGGGCCGCGTTCCTCGACCGGCTGTCGGCCGTGCTCGCACGCGGCGAAACGCTCGTGCAACTGCGCGTGAAATCGTTCGACGCGGCGGCATTCGCGTCGCTGGCCGCCGCGGCGCTCGCGCGCTGCCACGCAGCCGGCGCGCACCTGATGCTGAACGGCCCGATCGACGCGGCCGGCGTGATGCGGCTCGACGACGCCGGCTGGCATCTCGACGGCCCCGCGTTGCGCGCCGCCGCGCAGCGGCCGCTGCCGGCCGGGCGATGGGTGTCCGCCGCATGCCACGCGCAGGACGACCTGCTGCTGGCCGCGCGTGCCGGCGCGGATTTCGTCACGCTGTCGCCGGTGCTGCCGACGCTCAGCCACCCCGGTGCGCCGACGCTCGGCTGGGCGCGATTCGACGCGCTGGCCGCACAGGCCGCGATGCCCGTGTTCGCGCTCGGCGGCATGACGCGCGCACACCTCGACGACGCGCGCCGTCACGGCGCGTACGGCATCGCAGGCATTCGCGGGTTCTGGTGATTCGGTGCTTTCCGGCAGGCGGCCGGCAGCCCCCCTTCACGCGTTCGTCGGCTCATGCATTCAGGCTCGGACGCATTCCGCGCCACGAACCGTCGTCCATGCGGCGCACGTCGTGCGTCAGCGCGTAGCGATTGACGTCGCCCGTCAGCCACGCGACGAGCGAATACGGCGGCAACTCCCCTTCATCGACCCGGTCGCGCGCGCGCGCCGGCGTCTCGAACACCACCCGCCCGACCGGGGCGTCGAACGGCACCGCATCGGGCGACAGGTTCAACGCGATCGTCAACGTCTCGTCGTCGGCGAGCCGCCATGATGCGCACAGCGCGTCGGCATCGCCGTCGCCGTCCGCCTTCAGCGCATGGGCTTCCTGCGGCCGGCAATCGGACAGCCGCGGCGCGATCAGCTTCGCGCGCACCGCGAGCGCCGACTGCACGAAATGCGCACGGTCGAGGTCGCGCGCGGTTTCGTCGAAGATCAGCGGGATCTGCGGCGTGAGCAGCGACAGCGCGAGCGCGGCCAGACCGGCCGCCTGCCCGCGATCGCCCGGGCCGCCGTCGCGCCACGCGCCGTCGGACAGCACGAGCGACGTCAGCGACAGTCCGCTGTCGGCGGTCATCCCGTCCGCCGACGCGGCCGGCCGGTATGCCGCGCCGGCCGCGGTCAGCGCGCGGGCGAGCGTGTGAATCGACTGGTGCGTGGAAATGCCTTCATGCGCCGACGTGTCGCGCCCGGTGAGCCGGTGCAGCGCGCGTTCGCCGCAGCCGTTCCACTGCGCGTCGAAATGGGTATCGGCGAGATGCGCCGGATGCCGCTCGCTGCCGAGCACGAGGTGGATCAGCCGGTCGGCCGGCACGGCGGCGCGCACGCGATCCGCGATCTCGCGCAGCCACGACACGCCGATCCGGTCGGCTTCACGCAGGCGCAGCCCGTCGCAGCGGTATTCGTCGATCCAGTACAGCGCGTTGTCGCAGAAGAAATCGCAGACTTCCGGATGATCGAGCGCGAGCGGGGCAGCCTGCAGCGGATCGTCGCGCGTATGGAAGAACGGCCCCGCGTAGTGGCGCAGCGCATCGGTGCCGCTGCCGAAGCGCGCGTAGTCGAGCTCCAGCAGCACCGCGAGACCGTAGCCGTGCGCATCGTCGATCAGCGCCTTCAGCGCGTCGGGGCCGCCTTCGGCCGCGAGCGGCGCGAACGGCAGGCTGTCGTGCGGCGACGCGAGCAACTCCAGCGCGGTCACGCCGAGACGCGCGAGCCGAGGCAGGCGGCGGCGCACGGCGTCGAAGCCGCCCACCGCGTGCGGGCGGATCGCGTAGAGCGCGATGTCTTCCCACGCGCGCCCGTGCCAGAACGTATTGCGCCACGTGAACGCGCGCGGATCGACGACCTCGCTCGGGCCGTCGAGCCCGTCGGGCTGCGAGCGCGATGCGGGATCGGGAATCGACACGGTATCGTCGAGACGATAGCGGTAGCGTGCGCCCGCGCCGCAGTCGACGAAGACCTCGAACCAGTTCGGGCCGGCGCTCGTCATCGGGACGAGCATCGGGCCGTAGCCGGTATCGAGTTCGAGCTGGACGTGGGTGCTGCCGGGCGCCCACACGCGAAAATGCGTGCGCGGCGTCGTGCTGAGCGCGCCGCAGGGCTGCGCGCCAAACGGCAAACAATGGATGTAGTGCTGCGCGTACGGATCGTGCGGACAATCGGACATCATGCGCTCCTCGTGCGTACCGAGCGGCATGGCCGCGCCGATGGCGCAGCGCATCGGAGCCCGGCATGCGACGGCCAGGCGGGGGAGAGCACCGAGTATGCGCCGGATTCGCCCCGTCGATGCACCGTAGTCAGACATTTTTAAATACGAATCGACCCTTGGAACATCGCCGCTGGAAACGGGCCGGCATGCGCCGCTGAGTCGGGTAGTCGGCATACCGGAATGATGGGTCGTCTTGTTGCGCGGGCCGCGCGCACATACGCTCTGCGCCATGTTCGCGGACATGTCGTCCGCCCCTACCCGAGGACCCGCCATGTCGCTCCCCGCCAGCGCCGCGAAATTCGATCCGTCGCGTGCCCACGAATACGCCGAGCAATCGCGCATCGCGCTCGCCGGCTACGATGCGTGCCACGAACTCACCACCTGCATGCTCGCGTCGGCGATCGGTGCGACTGATGCGCGGATCCTCGTTGCCGGCGCGGGCGGCACGGGACAGGAAATCTGCGTCGCGGCCGCGCTCGAACCGGGCTGGCAATTCACGGCCGTCGACCCGTCCGCGCCGATGCTCGCGCTCGCGCGTGCGAACGTCGAAGCCGCGGGTTTCGGCGCGCGCACGACGTTCGTCGAGGACGGCGTCGACGCGTTGCCCGACGTGCCCGCGTTCGACGGCGCGACGCTGATCGGCGTGCTGCACCACGTGCCGGGCGACGACGCGAAAGCCGCGCTGCTGCACGCGATCGCGCGACGCCTGAAGCCCGGCGCGCCGCTCGTGCTCGCCGGCAACCATCGCCGCTACGCGGACCATCCGCGCCTGCTCGACGCGTGGCAGCAACGCTGGCGCATGAAGGGCGCCACGCCCGACGCCGTGCGCGCGCAACTCGCGAAGATCCTGCAGGGCGCCGATCCGCCCGCGTCCGAGGAAGCCGTGTTCGCGCTGCTGCGCGACGCGGGCTTCGACGCGCCGCTGCGTTTTTTCGCGAGCCTGTTCTGGGGGGCGTGGGTCGCGGTGCGGCGCGCATGACGGTTCGACGCGCCCGCGACGGCGCGCACGACGCGATTCTCGTACGCGGCGCATGGGCTCGGTATGATGACGTTCCCGCCCCCTTCCGACCTCGACATGCTGACCGTCCACCACCTGAACAACTCGCGTTCGCAGCGCGTGCTCTGGCTGCTCGAAGAACTGGAGGTGCCGTACGAGATCGTGCGCTACGAGCGCGATCCGAAGACGATGCTCGCGCCGGCCGAATTGCGCGCGATCCATCCGCTCGGCAAGTCGCCCGTCGTGACCGACGACGGCCGCACCTTCGCCGAATCGGGTGCGATCATCGAATACCTGGTCGAACGCTACGGCGACAGGCGCCTCGCGCCGCCGCCCGGCTCGCCCGAGCGGCACGACTACACGTACTGGCTTCACTACGCGGAAGGATCGGCGATGCCGCCGCTGCTGCTCAAGCTCGTCGCGCTGCGAATCGCGCATGCGCCGATGCCGTTCTTCGCGCGGCCGATCGCACGCAAGATCGCCGCGACGCTGCAGTCGGGCTTCGTCGATCCGCAGATCGACCTGCATCTCGGCCATGTCGACGGCGCGCTGGCGCGCAGCGGCTGGTTCGTCGGCGACGGCTTCAGCGCGGCCGACATCCAGATGAGCTTTCCGCTCGAAGCCGCGACCGCGCGCGGCGGCGGCGGCCGGTATCCGGCGATCGCGCGCTTTCTCGACACGGTCCATGCGCGGCCGGCCTACCGGCGGGCGCTGGAACGCGGCGGCCGGTACGACCTGCTCAAGTGATCGGCGTCAACTCAGCAACCCCGCCGCGACGTTGATCGACAAGCCGAGCACGGCCATGTTGAAGTAGAACGACAGGATCGACTGCGCGAGCACCGAGCGCCGCGCGGCGCGATTCGCGAGCGACACGTCGGCCGTCTGCGACGCGACCGCGATCGTGAAGGCGAAATACAGGAAATCCCAGTAGTCGGGCTCCGGGTGCTGATCCGGGAAACGCAGCGCGCGGTCGCTGCACGGCGAGCCGTAATAGAGCCGCGCGTAGTGCAGCGTGAAGATCGTCGGGATCAGGAACCACGCGCCGAACAGCGTCGCGCCCGTGATCGCGTAGTGGCTGAGCCCCGCGCGAAAGCCCACGCTCTTGGCGGTCGCGAGTTCGATCGCGATCGCGGCCACGCTCGCGACGGTCGCGAGGCACACGACGGTCAGCACGGTCGTCGCATTTTCGTCCTCGCGGATCGCGACTTCGCGTACCTTGTGATGATGCGCGGTGACCATGCGCCCCCACATCAACGCCAGATACAACCAGACCGCGCAATCCCACCCGATCAGCGCCCGCGCGGTGGCTCGCAGCGGAAACGGCAGCAGCACCGCGCACAGCACGCCGGCGACGAATGCCGAGACCATGCGCGGCCGGTTGCGTAATACCTGCGGATAAAGCGTCATCGTGTGATTCCGAAAGCAGATGGAAAGGGTTCGGCCGCGTGCGCGGCTGCGCCACGGCGCCGGCGCGAAACGCGCCCCGATTATCCTCATTCCGGCGTGACATGGCGATGGGCGCGAGCGCCTGAGGAGCGCCTAAGATAAGGGGATGACCGCCCCCGCCCTGCTCTGCCGCCATCCCGCGAACACGGCCGGCCGCGACTTCGTCGTCGGCGACCTGCACGGCTGCGTCGACGTACTGCGTGCGCTGCTGCACGACGTCCGCTTCGATCCGGCCCGCGACCGGCTGTTCTCGGTCGGCGATCTCGTCGACCGCGGCCCGGCCTCCGACACCGCGCTCGACCTGCTCGACCGGCCGTGGTGCCACGTCGTGCGCGGCAATCACGAGGAAGTGCTGAGCCTCGTCGCGCGCGGCAAGCTGCCGCCCGACGCGTGGCGCGGAATCGGCGGCGACTGGGGCGCCGACCTGCCGCCGGAACGGCTGCGCGCGCATGCGGCGCGCGTCGACGCACTGCCGCTCGTGCGCGTGATCGGCGACGGCCCGGCGCGCTTCAACGTGCTGCATGCGGAATTCTTCGGCTCGGACGCGGATCTCGATACCGGCAGCTATCCGCACGACGTGCGCGAGCGCCTGATCTGGGGCCGCGATCTCGTTCAGGGGCTCGCCGATCCGGCGGTGCAGGCCGGGCTGTCGCTGACCTGCACCGGACACACGCCGGTGCGCGAGCCGCAGCGGATCGGCGCGCAATGGTTCATCGACACGGGTGCGTTCGCGCCGGCCGGGCGGCTCACGCTCGCCGAGCCGCGCACCGGCCGCATCTGGTCGATGACGCAAGCCGAAGCGCGCGAGCGCCACGCGGAAGACTGGCCGCTGCCCTGACGCGCCAGCCGGCGCTTCGTCCCGCACGCGAACGCTAGCCGACCTGATTCAGTTCGAACACCGCATCGACGGCCGAGCCGTTCCAGTTGTATTCGAGATAGGCCGCATGCTGGCAGTCGCGCAGCAGCGTCGTGCGGAACGCGGCGAGACACTCGCCGCGCGGATCGCGCACCGACGGATAGACGATCCCCGCGCCGCCGGCATCGCGCACCGCGCGGCCGAACGCCTGCCCCGCGCTGTAGTCGACCGGATCCAGCAACGCGGGGGCGCGCTGCGGCCACGTGCGCACGTCGGCGACGTCGCCGTGCGCGAACACGGTATAGAGCCGCATCTGCTGGCGCATCGGCGGCTCCTTCGTCGCGGCGAGAAACAACCCGCTGTGATAACGCGTTTCGGCGATCGCCGTGTCGCGCGAGCGCGTGCAGTAGAACACGCCGTAACTGCCGTCCGAGAAGCGGCTGCCCAACGGATTCAGGTGCGTGAACGCGGCCATGATCGGCCCCCAGCCCTGCCCGTAGCGGCGCTCGGCGGGCGGCACGAGGTCGAGCGTGCCGACTTCGTTGCGGATGCGGTCGTTGGTCAGCGATTCGAGCGCGTAGAGCGCGTCGAAATCGTCCGCCGACGCGACGCGGTCGAACAGGTTGATGGCTGGAAAACGGGTGGGAATCACGCGATAGGCGGGCGCCCAGTCGACGGTGGTCATGGGCCACCGGGTGACGTCGATCGGTGTCGTCACGCCCAGCCACCCCGCATCGCGTCGAGATACTGCCGGACGGCCACCAGATCGCCGACGTTGCCGGCCAGCATCCGGTCGAGCGCGCGCTTGCCGCCGAACGGCGCGGCATCGTTGGGCCGCTTGACCCACGCATCGGCCGCGGCCGGCTGCGGCAGCAGGATCTGCAACGCCTTGTAGATGCCGAGTAGCAGCGACAGGCGCTCGAGCGTATCGCGCGGCAGACGTGCCGATTCCGGCGCGGCCTTCCACTTGAAGAACGTCGAGCGGCCGGGCGACCCGAGCAGCACGATCTGCTCGTCGATCGTCAGTTCCCAGTCGCGCGCGATGTTGAAAAACGCACGCAGACCGGCGGCCGACATCTGCGCGACCGAAGCGTGCGGCACGGCGGAATGCGACTCGTAAGCAGGCTGTGACATGACGGTTAGTCTCGAAACGAATTTACTAACAAGATTAGTCCATTCTCGTATTTTTGCAAGGGTCGCACCCATCGCTCGTCACGCCGATCCGGCAAATCGATATTTTTTGTCCATTCTGGACTCTTATTTTATTTTCTGCGTTAATGGCCGGGCGGACACCGCGTCACGGCGCGAGTCGTGTCCGTGGAAACCGTGTCGCCCGGAACCCGGATGCACCCTGCCCAAGGAACGCACCATGAAGAGACTGATTGCCGCTGTTTCGATCGCCGTGCTCGCGGTATCCGCAGGCCCCGCCGTCGCGAAGGACTGGACCACGATCCGCTTCGGCACCGACGCGAGCTACGCGCCGTTCGAATCGAAGGCGCCGGACGGCAAGCTCGTGGGCTTCGACATCGACCTCGGCAACGAGATCTGCGCGCGCCTGAAGGCGAAATGCGTGTGGCTCGAGAACGATTTCGACGGGATGATTCCGGCGCTGAAGGCGAAGAAGTTCGACGCGGTGCTGTCGTCGATGTCGATCACGCCGCAGCGCGCGCAGCAGATCGGCTTCACGACGAAGATCTACAACCAGCCGACGCGGCTCGTCGTGAAGAAGGGCTCGTCGCTGCTGCCGACCGCCGAATCGCTGAAGGGCAAATCGATCGGCGTCGAGCAGGGCACGACGCAGGAGACGTATGCGAAGGCGTACTGGGGCAAGCAAGGCGCGAACGTCGTGTCGTACCAGAACCAGGACGGCGTGTATGCCGACCTGCTCGCCGGCCGCCTCGACGCGGCGCTCCAGGACGAAGTGCAGGCCGCGATCGGGTTCCTGAAATCGCCGCGCGGCGCGAACTACACGTTCGTCGGGCCCGAGCTCGTCGACGAAAAGCTGCTCGGCGTCGGCGCCGGCATCGGCCTGCGTCAGGAGGACACCGACCTGAAGGCGAAGATCGATCGCGCGATCGCCGACATGGTCAAGGACGGCACCTACAAGCGACTCGCGTCGAAGTACTTCGACTTCGACATCTACGGCGGCTGAAAAACGGCGTCGCGCGCGTACGGATACCGCTTCCGTCGCGCGCGTCCGACCGCCCCTCCCCTTCAACCGGATGGCAACGGCGGCGCGTGGTTCGCCATTGCATCGAATGCCTGTCTTCCTGCATCGCGCGCGGCACGATGTGTCGATCATCGTTCGGATAACGGATCAATCGTTCGCGGCAAAGAGGGGCATGCGAACGGATCTCGTGCCGCTCGCGTCAATAGGCGAAGATCGGGCGTCGCGGTATCGGCGCCCGCGCGCACATGCCCATGCGGATCGGATTCGCGTGCAGGAAAGTGCCGACCCGGCGCGGATGACCGGCAACCAGCCGGATCCGCCTCGCACCGGGCGCGGAGAGATGGCCTGTCGAGGCACGCCTGTCGGCCGCCAGCGCGACGTTCGAGCGGCGATGTCCCGAATCACGGCGATCGCGGCCTGCGGACCGCGGCGTGTGACGATCGATCATTTTTCTACCCCGTTTGCTGTCTGATGTTTTTTCCGGCAACCGGACGATGCCGATGCCCCGGCGATCGGGCGACGACGTGCCGTGCTCGCCGTGACGCGGCCCGCCGCACCGCGCCCGGCCGCCGCATCCCCGCGGACCGCATCCTGGCCGGTACGGGCGGCTTTCGCTGCCTGACCGGACGGATCTCGCGTCGTCGACTCTCGCACGACCTTCTTCGCAAGGACCGGGCCAGCGCCGCGCGAGCCCGGCCGGACAAGGCGGTGACCGGGCCGGCTGGCGGCCGGAACGGCCGTGGAATGCCGGAAGTTACGGAACTGAAACGTGGGCGCCGCGGCGCGTGCCGGCCTTGCAACGACGGGGGCCTTGCGGGATAAGGCTGAACAATGGAGCGCGGAATTTTTACCGGCGGCGGGCTGGCCGATCGGCCCGCTTCGCCGCGGAAATTCGCCCGGCGGCCGATGCGAAATGTTTCATGCGCTTTACATGCCGGCGGCAAGCCGCACCGTGGGTCGCTGCCGAACGCTGGACGCGGCGGCCGATCGCATGGCTATACTGCGACACCGCTTCACGCGACCTCACGCGACTTCACGCAAACGCCCCGCCCACGATGATCCGCACCTTCCATGCCGCCGAGCGCGCGAGACTGATCCGCTTCGGTGTGTCGGGCCTGGGCTCGACCGCGCTGCATGCGCTGATCGCCGCCGCGATGTTCGCGTCGTTCGACGCGACGCCCGTCATCGCGAACGCGACCGCGTTCGTCTGTTCGACCGCGTTCTCGTATCTCGCCAACACGCTGTGGAGTTTTTCGTCGCCGGTGACGTGGGGCAACTTCGTGCGCTTTCTCGCGGTCGCGACGGCCGGCCTCGCCGCGACGATGCTGCTGGCGCGCGGCACCGACGCGCTCGGGCTCGCCCGGGCATGGAGCATCGTCGCGGTCGTGCTGTGCGTGCCGCCCGTCACGTTCGTGCTGCACCGGCTGTGGACCTATCGGTGAGCCGCACCGCGCGCAGCGCGCGAAGCCGCTCATCCGACCCGCTGATGCTCCGCGTCGCCCGACGGCGCGCCATCGTGCCCGCCGCTGTCGCCATTCCCGCCGTTGCCGGCGGTGTTGTCGTGATCGTTCAGCCCGTGCTCGATCATCATCCGGTAGAGCGTCACGCGTGAAATGCCAAGTTCGGCGGCGGCCTTGTTGATCCGGTGGTCGTTGCGCAGCAGCGCGTTCTCGATCGCGGTGCGCTCGGCCAGCGAGCGCGCCTGTTCGAGCGTCACCGGTTCGGTTTCCCCGGGCGTATCGAGCCCGAGATCGTGCGGCGTCAGCAGCCGGCTCTCGGCCATCACGATCGCGCGCCGCACGCGGTTGATCAGCTCCCGCACGTTGCCGGGCCATTCGTAGCGCCGCATCGCGTCGAGCGCGGCCGACGTGAAGCCGCTGATCTTGCGGCCGCTGTCGGACTTGAATTTCTGCAGCACGTAGTGCGCGAGGATGTCGATGTCCTTGCCGCGCGCGCGCAGCGGCGGCTCGTGGATGCGCAGCACGCACAGCCGGTGATAGAGATCCGCGCGGAAGCGTCCGGCCTCGACCGCGCCGTCGAGGTCGACGTGCGTGGCCGAGATGATCCGCACGTCGACCGCGATCGATTCCTGCCCGCCGAGCCGCTCGATCTTGCCTTCCTGCAGGAAGCGCAGCAGGCTCGCCTGGCTTTCCACCGGCATGTCGCCGATCTCGTCGAGAAACAGCGTGCCGCCGTTCGCCGATTCGATCCGGCCCGCGCGCCGCTGGTTCGCGCCGGTGAACGCGCCGCGTTCATAGCCGAACAGCTCCGACTGCAGCAGGTGATGCGGAATCGCGCCGCAATTGATCGCGACGAACGGCCCCTTGCCGCGGCCGGAGCGTTCGTGAATCGCGAGCGCCGTCAGTTCCTTGCCGGTGCCCGACTCGCCCGAAATGAACACGCTCGCGTCGGTCTTCGCGACCTTGCGGATCGTGCTGAACAACTGCTGCATCGCCTCGCAGTTGCCGATCATCCCGTGTTCGCCGATCGACGCCGCATAGGCGGCGCCGTCGACGCGATCGAGCGCGGCCATCCCGCGCGCATGGCCGAGCACGTGCGAAATCCATTCGTACGGCAGCGGCAGCGTCACGTAATCGAAACAATAGCTGCGGATCAGTTCGCGCACGGCGGGGCCGATCGTGATGCCGGCCTGCGCGATGGAAATCCAGCCGATCGCCGGCTGGCTCAGGCACATCTTCAGCGCGGGATAGTCGCGCGACGTGAACCCGGTGAAATCGACCAGCCCCGCGGCCACGCTCACGCCGGAGGTCATGTTCTGCGCGGCGCCGGCCGTCTTCGCGACCGCGATCTCCCAGCCAAGGCCGCGCAGTTGTGCGAGCAACGGCTCGTCGGGCGTGCGCATGATCACGAACAGCTTGCGTCCGGCCTCGGGAGCGGTGACGGATACGTCCGTCATCTCGGGCGCCGCCTGCCCGTTTGCGTCGGGTGACCTAGCAACCATCGTTGTTCCCCGCTTGGCGTTGGTATCGCGCGCCGGCTCACCGCCGCGTACGACGGACACGATCGAACTGACATATTGGCCGTATTTCCGTCCGAATAAAATCCCCCCGCGCATGAATCGCGCCGGAGGTCGACGTTGCCATGAACGGTATATCGATGCGGCCGGCCTGCGGCTAGAGGGGTGTTATCCCGGAGGCGGGCACGGCGCGCGACCGGAAGCGACCGGCGCCGCTCGCGCGAAGCCGCGCCGGTGCTGGCGCGCGGCGATTACCTGCGACGACGCGGCGCATGCACGCTCGGCGCGCCGGCGCATGCGCGCGCAACCGGCCGGCCGGGCAGGCGGGCGCCCGCGCAACCGGTTCCGGTTGATTTGCGTCAATCGTGGGAAGCAACCAGATGATGCACGCACGCAACATGCGCGGCGCCCCGCCGGGCGGCGGGCGGCCGGGTTAGCGGCCCGACGCGAGCGGTGCCGGCGCGTTCACGCGGCCGCGGCCGGCCGGCGTGCCGCCGGGCTGGCCGTAGCGGGCGGTCAGCGCGTCGACCCGCGCGAGATGGTGGCGATTGTCGTGATCCCACGGGTGGAAGCCCGGCCGGAAAAAGCTCAGCCATTCGCCGACGATGCGCGGGAACAGCCCGCGGCGCGGCCCGTACAGGAACGCGATCACCCGCAGCAGGCCGCGCACGTGATGGCCGGCGCCGCGATCGCGCCGCAGCAGCGTCACATGGAGCAGGAACACGGTCGGCCAGAACGTCAGCGTCGTCAGCAGATACACGCCGATGCGGATCAGGTAACGGCGCAGCCCCGGCTTCATCGCGGCATTCCACACGTCGAACGACACGGCCTTGTGCTCGGTTTCCTCCAGCGCGTGCCACAACCACATCTGCCGGTAGCCTTCGACCGAACCGTCGAGGCGCGTCGGGTCGCTCAGCAGCCAGTCGGCGAGCATCGCCGTGTAGTGCTCGGCCGCCACCGTCTGCGCGAGCTGCACCGAATGCGGCAGCTTGCGCTTCATGTAGCCGAGCACCGTCCACACGCGCTTGTCCAGCTTGCGCGCGGGCAGCCGGTTCGCCTGCATCAGCTCGTTGTATTCGACGTGCTCGCGCGTGTGCATCGCTTCCTGGCCAATGAAGCCTAGCACCTGCTGCTTCAGCACGGGATCGTCGATCCGGTCGCGGTAGTTGCGCACCGAATCCATGAAGAAGCGCTCGCCGGCCGGAAACAGCAGCGACAGCGCGTTGAAGAAATGGGTCACGTGCGACCCGAGGCCATGCCAGTCCTTCGCGCGTTCGACCGGCAGGTCGAAGCGCAGATCGCGACGCACCGGCATGATCCCGGCCGCGGTGGCGGAAGCGGCTGACTTCATGTTCATCGTTCTCCTGTTGCCGAGCGGCGCGGCGCATCGTCCGACGCGGCCGGCGCAAGCCCGGGCGGCACATCGCGCGCCGCCAAATTCTGACATCCACAAATGTAAAGATAGGCCGCGCGCGCCGGCGCACGCAAGCCGCGCGGTAGATGCGCGATTCCAAACGGGGCACGGTCGGAAAGATGGAAAAAACGGCGCTCGAACGGCGCCCGGACCCGGCGCGATTCGAACGCGCGGACTCGCGTACGGGCGAGCTGCCAGGCCCGATGCAGCGCGCCGCCATCAGGCCGCAAGCCCCATGTGGCGGGCCTTTCGCCGCTCCGGCGCCGGTCGTGCAGCCTGCGGCAACGCGTGCCGGTCGCATCGATTCATACGCGCGGCGCACTGCCGCGGCGCAACCTCGGCCCCGCGACACGCGAAAAATTCAAACGCGCGTTCCAATCGCATTTCGGGCGATCCCGCGCGCGACGCTCCGCCCCGCTTGCCGACACGCGTACGGCGGCACGAAATCCGCACGCGCCGGCCTGCGGCGCGCTCGCCTACAATAGCGGTTTTACGTCACGCTCTTTCAGGAGAAATCATGTCCGTCATCACGACCGAATCGGGCCTCAAGTACGAAGACCTGACCGAAGGGACCGGCGCGGAAGCGCAAGCCGGCAAGACCGTCAGCGTCCACTACACGGGCTGGCTGACCGACGGTCAGAAATTCGATTCGAGCAAGGATCGTAACGACCCGTTCGCGTTCGTGCTGGGCGGCGGCATGGTCATCAAGGGCTGGGACGAAGGCGTGCAAGGCATGAAGGTCGGCGGCGTGCGTCGCCTGACGATCCCGCCGCAACTCGGCTACGGCCCGCGCGGCGCAGGCGGCGTGATTCCGCCGAATGCGACGCTCGTGTTCGAAGTCGAACTGCTCGACGTCTGACCCCGCATCCCGCCGTTTCCCTCCCGATGGAACGCCTCGCCTCCCCGGCCATCGCGCTGCGCCGCTACGCCACGTGCGAAGCGTCGGACGTGCACGACTTCCACCAGGTCGTGCTCGGCGTCGATGGCGCGATGGTGATGGCGGTGGACGGCATCGGCCGGCGCATCGACCGGCACGCGGCCTGGCTGATTCCGGCCGGCGCGCGCCACGACTACGCGGGCCTCGGCGACAATCGCCAGCTCGTGATCGACCTGCCCGCGGCATCGCTCGCGGTACCGCGGCGGCTGTTCGACCATGCGCGCGCCGTGTCGATCGACCCGGCGCTCACGTCCCTCGTCGCGCAGGTCGCGGCGGCGGCCGCGCAGCACGATGCGCCGGCCGGCGACGCACGGCAGGCCGCCGCGCACCGTTTCCACTGGCAGGCCGCCGCGCGCCTGTGCGACGCGCTGCTCGACGATGCGGGCATCGCCGCGCCCGCGTCGGGCCTCGATTTCGCGCGCATCGACCGCTGGCTGCGCGCGCGGCTCGCCGATCCGCTGCGCATCGCCGATCTCGCCGCGCACTGCGGCTACGGGATGCGCCGGTTTCATCAACTGTTCGTCGACGCATTCGGCGAAACACCACATCGCTACCTGCAGCGGCTGCGGCTCGACGCCGCGATCGTGCTGCTCGCCGACGGCCGGCATTCGCTCGTCGACATCGCGGTCAGCGTCGGCTTCGCCGATCAAAGCACGTTCACGCATGCGTTCACGAAGCGCTTCGGCATGGCGCCGGGACGCTGGCGCGGCGAACGGCACTGAACGCATCGGCCTCGCCGAATACGCAGCGACGCACGTAGCAGGCAGCACGCGTCGGCGCGCGTATCGACGCTTCACGTCCCGCTGAAACATCGCCTGTCCGTCGCCGCCTACGATGGACGCATGGATACGACCACACCGTCCCCTGCTTTCCCGCCGCCGCTCGCGCGCGTCGTCGCCACCGTCAGCATCGGTTTCGTCGTCACGCAGCTCGACGTGACGATCGTCAATATCGCGCTCGCGCATCTCGCCGTCGATCTGCACCTGCCGGTCGCCGGCCTGCAATGGGTCGTCGATGCGTACACGCTCGCGTTCGCGGTGCTGATGCTGTCGGGCGGCGCGCTCGGCGACCGTTTCGGCGCACGCCGCCTGTACATCGCCGGGCTGCTGCTGTTCGCGCTTGCGTCGCTCGCGTGCGGCGCCGCCGTCGCGCCCGCGATGCTGATCGCGGCCCGCGCGCTGCAAGGCGTCGGCGCCGCGGCCATGCTGCCGAATTCGCTCGCGCTGCTCAACGACGCGTGCCGGCACGACCCGCGCCTGCGCGCCCGCGCGGTCGGCGGGTGGACGGCGGCCGGGTCGATCGCGATCGCGGCCGGCCCGGTCGTCGGCGGCCTGTTGATCGCCGCGTGGGGCTGGCGCGGCATCTTCCTCGTGAACCTGCCGCTGTGTGCGGCAGGACTCGCGGCCACGTTCGCATGGGTGCCCGCGCGCCGCGAACAGGCTGCGCCGGGCCGCTCGCTCGACCTGCGCGGCCAGTTCGTCGCGATCGCGATGCTGACCGCGCTGACCGGCGCCGTGATCGAATGGCGGCCGCTCGGCTTCGCGCATCCGGTCGTGGCAGGCAGCTTCGCGCTGGCGGCGCTGGCCGCGCTCGCGTTCATCGCGGTCGAATCGCGCACGGCTGCGCCGATGCTGCCGCTGTCGTTGTTCCGCCGTCCCGCGTTCAGCGCGGCCGTACTGTTCGGGATCTGCGTGAACCTCACGTACTACGGCACCGTGTTCGTGCTCACGCTCTATCTGCAACGCGCGCGCGGCGAATCGGCGTTGCAGGCCGGGCTCGCATTCCTGCCGCTCACGGGCGGCTTCCTGCTGTCGAATCTCGCGAGCGGACGCGCCGTCGCCCGATACGGCCCGCGCGTGCCGATGCTGGCCGGCGCGCTGGTCGCCGCGCTCGGCTACGGGTCGCTGCATTTCGTCGACGCGGCGACGCCGCTCGGCGTGCTGCTCGTGCCGTTCCTGCTGATTCCGTCGGGCATGGGGTTCGCGGTGCCCGCGATGACGACGGCCGTGCTCGCATCGGTCGCGCCCGAACGGGCAGGCATCGCGTCGGCGGTGCTGAATACCGCGCGGCAGGCCGGCGGTGCGATCGGTGTCGCGGCGTTCGGCGCGCTCGCCGGCGGCGGCGGTGGATCGCAGGTCGTCAGCGGGTTGCGGATCGAAACCGTCGTGTCGGTCGCGCTGCTGCTCGCGGCCGCACTGCTCGCGACCCGCGTGCGGACCGATGCGCACCGCGGCGCACCGGGTGCGCGCCAGGCAGCGTCGGCGCACGATTGAGGGCGTGCGATCACGCGTCGCCGGGGTCGGGCTGGATCAGGTGACGCCACGGAAAAACGTTGTGCCGGAAGTGGCTCACGTACCCACCGCTGCCGGCCTGAATCACCATGAACTGCAACCGCGGATGCAGCGCCTGCAGCGTTTCGAGCGCATCGAGATCGAGACAGGTATTTCTCAGATACAACGCGCGGAGCCGCTGGCCGGCCGGACTCTTCAGCAGACGCTCGTATGCGTCGAACGACGTCACGCTGCCGGCGCCGCGCTCGTGCTTCCACGCCAGATGCAATTCCGTCGATTCGGAGAAGTCGAGGCAGCCGAGCGACGGCAGGTTGTCGCTGCCGGCAAGACGATCGATGAACTGCTGCGTGTCGCTACCGCCACCGATGCGCAACCGGTTCAGGTGCGGCAACGGCACGTCGAAGAAGCGCACATCGGGCGCGTTCGGCACCGTCAGCTCGGTGAGACACGGCGCCTTCACGACGAACCGGGCAATCTCGCCGCCCTCCCGCATGATCAGATCCCGGCGCACGATCATCGACATGTTGTGATCGGCCGGCTCGGTCGGCCGCACATACAGCGACCGCAGCATCGGAAAGCGCGCATCCGAATCGAGCAGCGGACCGAAATCCCATTCGCGCGTGCCGTTCGCACCTTCGTCCGGGCCGCTGAATGCCAGATCGGTCACCAGGCTCGCCACGTCCGGTTCCGCCAGACATTCCAGCGTCCAGTCGAGCGGTTCGCCCCAAGCCTCGCCGAAATACCGGACATGCAGCCCGCCCAGTAGCGGCGCGACGTCGAGATGATTGAAATCGGTCAGCCACAGCGGCTGCGCCGGATCCGCATGGTCGCGCCCGTCCTCGACGCCCTCGCGCACGCCATGGTCGTAGATGCGGTGCTGCAGGTCGAGCAAGCGCCGATAACCGGCGGAATCCAGCGGATGCGTCATGGCGATGCGGTTCCGGACGACGAAGATCGCGACAGTCTATCCGACGGTGCAACCGTCGCAGATGACGCTCACCGCCGTGCCGCGCCGGCCTCGTCGTCGAGTTTCCTGACGACCGTATCGGCCGCCTTCAAAGGCCGGCCGTCGTCGTGCCGCAGCGCGAGCTTGCGGATCGCGCGCCCCGTGCCGCGGTCGACCAGCACCGAATGCGGCTCGCCGCGCGCGAACAGGTTGGCCTCGCCCCATTGCCGCAACATCACGATGACAGGAAACAGCCCCTCGCCCTTCTTGGTCAGCACGTACTCCTGATACGCGGTGCCGTCGGAGGCCGGCACGACGTCGAACACGCCGGCGTCCACCAGCCTCTTCAGCCGGTCGGACAGGATGTTGGTCGCGACGCCGAGGCTCACGCGGAAATCGCCGAAGCGGCGCACGCCGTCGAACGCATCGCGCACGATCAGCAACGCCCAGCGATCGCCGACGATATCGGTCGCGCGCGCCACCGGGCACGGCGATTCCGCAAGACTTTTCTGCCTGGCCATCTTCCTCTCCGCAATCGCGCCGGCCACCTTCGCGGCGATGCCGGCCATCCGTGCGCGAGCCCGTCGCCCGCCACTCAACAGGTTGCATTTTAAAACTAGTTTCCCTACACTCCGAACAAGTTTCAAATTGCAACTACATTGCGTGAGGCCACCATGGGGTCGTCCTGTCGTTCCGGCACCGTTGCATCGAACGCGCGAACCGATGCGATTCATCCGGCCGACGGCGGCCGCCTGTCGTCGGCGCGCGTCGCGCTGCTGGCCGTCTGCTGCGCGGCGAGCGTCGCGAACGTCTACTACGCGCAGCCGCTGCTCGATTCGATCGCGCGGGATTTCGGCGTGTCGCAGGCCGCCGTCGGCGGCGTCATCACCGCGACGCAACTCGGCTGCGCGCTCGCGCTGCTGTTCGTCGTGCCGCTCGGCGACCTGCTGAACCGCAAGCACCTGATCGCCGTGCAGCTTCTGCTGCTGACTGCGGCCTGCATCGGCGTGGCCGCCGCATCGACACGCGTCGCGCTGCTGGCGGGAATGGTCGCGGTCGGACTGCTCGGCACCGCGATGACGCAAGGGCTGATCGCATGCTCGGCCACGCTCGCCGGCGCAGGCGAACGCGGGCGCGTGGTGGGCGCCGCGCAGGGCGGCGTCGTGGTCGGGCTGCTGGCCGCGCGCTCGGTGGCGGGCGTCGTCACCGACATCGCCGGGTGGCGGGCCGTCTATCTCGTATCGGGTGCGCTCGCGATCGCGATGCTGGTCGTGCTGTCGCGGCTGTTGCCCGATCGGCACGCACCGCGCGAACGCATCGGTTACGCGGCGCTGCTGCGCTCGATGGTGTCGCTGCTGCGCGATGAACGCGTGCTGCGCGTGCGCGGCGCGATCGCGCTGCTGATGTTCGCGGCGTTCAGCATCTTCTGGAGCGCGCTCGTGCTGCCGCTGAGCGCGCCGCCGCATGCGATGTCGCACACGCAGATCGGCGCGTTCGGCCTCGTCGGCGCGCTGGGTGCGACCGCCGCTGCCCGCGCGGGGCGGCTCGCGGACCGCGGGCGCGGCGAAGCGACGACCGGCGCCGCACTCGCGCTGCTTGCCTGCGCGTGGCTGCCGCTCGCATTCGGCAATACGTCGATTGCGCTGCTGATCGTCGGCATCGTGCTGCTGGACGTCGGCGGACAGGCCGTGCACGTCGTCAACCAGAGCATGATTCTCGGCGCGCGGCCCGACGCGCATGCGCGCCTGGTCGGCTGCTACATGCTGTTCTATTCGATCGGCAGCGGGCTGGGTGCGCTCGCGGCGACGATGACGTATGCGCGCGCCGGCTGGACGGGTGTCTGCGTGCTCGGTGCGGGAGTCAGTGTGGCCGCGCTCGGCGTGTGGGCCGCGACGCTGCGGCGTGCATGATGCGCGCCGGCCGTGCGGATGGAACGGGAAAAGCCGGCCCGCCCGAGACGGGCGGCCGGCTCGCGAACCGGCCGCGCACGTGTGCCGGTCGGGTTTTCGGTTCGGCTTCGGTTCGGCTTCGGTTCGGCTTCGGTTCGGCTTCGGTTCGGCTTCGGTTCGGCTTCGGTTCGGCTGCGGTTCGCTGCGGTTCAGCGGCGCGATGCGCGCCGCGGGCGGTCAGCCCGCCGCCTGAATCGCCTCTTCGTACACGCCGGCCACGCGTCGCGCGATCACCGCGTTGTCGAAATGATCGCGCGCATAGCGCTTGCATGCGGCCTCGTCGGGCAGCGCGATCGCGCCCGACAGCGCACCGCCGAGCCCTTCGGCGATCGCATCGGCCCCCGTCGACGGCAGCACGAGATCGCTCGACAACCCGGCGACCGCCTCCGGCAGCCCGCCGACCGGCGTGACCAGAACCGGCGTGCCGGATGCCAGCGATTCGACGGTGATCAGCCCGAAGCCCTCGAGCGCGACCGTCGGCACGACGCTGACCGTCGCCGCGCGGTATAGCGCCGCGAGATGATGGTCGGGTACGAAGCCGAGCAGCTTCACGTTGTCCTGCAGCCCGGCTTCGTCGATACGCTGCTGCAGTTCCTCGCCGATCTTGCCCTTGCCGGCGATCAGCAGCAGCACGTCGGGGTGACGGCGCTTGACGAGGCCGATCGCGTCGATCAGGTCCTCCAGCCCCATGCGCCGCACGAGCCGGCGCACGGCCAGCACGATCGGCCGGTCCTGCGGCAGTTGCAGCTTGTGCCGCGCCTCGGCGGGCGTGAGCGGCGTGTCGAACTGCGCGGTATCGACGCAGCCCGGAATCACGCGCACCCGCGACGGATCGATCCCGTAGCGGTGCGTCAGGATCTGGCCGAACGCCTGCGACAGCACGATCAGCCGCGACGAGCGCGTATAGACCGCCTGTTCGAGATAGCGCTTCGCGCGCTGCCCGAGCGACGCGGCGCCCTCGACCTGGCTTTCGTCGGCCCACGGCCCCTGGAAGTGCGACACCTGCGGAATCCCGCGCGTCACGTCGAGGCCCGGGAACGTATAAAGCGCGAAGTGCGACGAAATCACGTCCGGCCGCTTGCTGCGGATCTCGTCGCGCAGCGCGCGCCGCGCGGCGAGCATCCGGCGCGCGAGCGGCTGCGACGCGGGCCCGAAGCCCTGGATCGCGCCGCCCGTGTCGTCGGCGACCTTCGGCGAGCCGGCGACGAGCCCGCGCACCTCGACGCCCGCGCCGGGCAGCGCGCCGACGAGCGAGTAGTACATCCGGTCGAGGCCGCCCGCGCGTTCGGGGAACCAGTGCATGCCGATCTGCAACGATTTGATCGGCCGGGAAGAGTGGGACATCACGGTTGCTCCTGCGTGATTGCATGCTCGACCCGCTCGAAAGCGGACGGCTGCGAGGGTTGGCCGATGCGCCGGTAAAGCGCGACGTACTGGGCGCCCATGTGGGCCCAGCCGAAACGGGTCATCAGTTCGCGGGCCGCGTCGCCCATCGCGCGACAGGTGTCGCGCGACGCCGCGAGCGCGCCGATCGCCTGCGCGAGCGCGGCCGGATCGTCCGGATCCTCCAGCACGATCCCGCATTCGCGCGTGATGATTTCCGCGCCGCCCGCCGTGCGCGCGGTGACGACCGGCAAGCCGGCCGCCATCGCCTCCAGCAACGACAGGCTCATCGCTTCGTAGCGCGACGGAAAGACATACGCGTCGACCGAGCGCATCAGCGTCGGCATGTTCTTCACGAGCCCGAGGAAATGCACGCGCGAATCGATGCCGAGCGCACGCGCTTCTTCCGGATACGGGCTGCCGGGCAAGTAGCCCGCCACCGCGAGATGCACGTTCGCGGGCAGCTTCGTCAGCGCCTTCAGCACGGTGCCGAGGTTCTTGCGCGGCGTGCGCAGATCGCCGACGAACAGCAGCAGGAACGCGTCGGCCGGCAGCTTGAACGCCGCGCGGTCGGCCTGCGCGCCCGCGAACGCGCTCGTATCGACGCCGTTGTAGATCACGCTGATCTTGCGGCTGTCGATGCCGAGCCCGGCGATCTCGTCGGCCACCTTCTGCGACACGGCGGTGATCGCGCGCGAACGCTTGTACGCCCAGCGCTCCAGCACGGTATTCACGCGCGTATAGACGTACTGGTAGGCCGACCACAGCCCCTTGGCTGGCCCGAACGGATAGTACGGACTCTTGAACCAGCCGCCGTGCACGAAGTGCGCGGTATTCACGTCGGCCTTGATCCACGAGATGAAGCCGTTCACGTGCAGCACGTCGTATTCGCTACGGTGCGCGCGCAGCCACGCCGCGCTTTTCAGCGCGAACACCTGCTGCTTGACGAGATTCGACGGCCAGAAGCCGCCGACCTTCACCGGCACCCAGCGTACGCGCGGATCGGCCAGCAGCTCGGGCGCGACATGCGACGCGACCAGCGTGACCTCGTAGTTTTCGGCCAGCGCCGCGCGCGCGATTTCGTAATTGACGCGGCCCTGCCCGTCGTTGTGTCGCACGACGTGCGTGACGATCGCGATTCTCAATGGTCGCCTCCCCGTGAACGCGCGGCGGCCAGCAGGCGTTGCGCCTTCTGCCAGTGCGCCGCGGCAAGTATCGAAAAAATGGCCGTGAACATCAGCAGGCCGCCGGTGCCGATCAGCGAGTTCGTGAACACGAGCATCGCGAAGGTCGACAGGCACAGGCTCAGGCAGGCGCCGACGAACTTGTCCTTGCGCAGCTTGAACGCCGCGCGCAGCGTGCGGCCGAACAGCATCACGACGCCGGCGAGATACAGCAGCGTGCCGGGCCAGCCGAGCACGAACGGCACGTTCATCACGCCGCTGTCGAAGCTGCCGTACTTGCCGAGCTCGCCGCTGTCGCTCGACAGCTTCGTGGACGCGCCGGTCGCGCCCATTCCTTCGCCGGCGACGTCGGTGAACGCCGTCTGCGCGAAGGTCGCGTAGAACTTGTTGCGGTCGTCGTAGCTGCGGTCGTCCTTCAGGTTCGTGATCGACTGCAGGCGCTGGCCGAGCCGGTCGGCCACCGGCCCGACGGTCAGCAGCGGCACGCACAGCCCCACCAGGACGACGCCGCTGATCAGGATCCGCATCCGCACGCGATTGCTCGATTGGACGAGCTGGATCGCGAGCGCGATCACCCAGCCGCCCCAGGTCGAGCGCACGAGGCACAGCGCGAACGACACGAAACCGGCCGCGCCCGCGAACCAGCGGATCTTCTGCGGCGCGACCAGCACGAACACCAGCGCGCCCATCATCGCGAACGCGAACGGCCCGGACGAATTCATCGTGCTGAACACGCGCACGCCGTACGGCACCGGCTCGCCCTGCGAGCCCATCTGCGAGCCGACCATCCACAGCACGTCCCATTGCGGCATCACGAAGTACTGCACGACGCCGTACACGCCCATCACGAGCATGCCCCACATGAAGGTGGACAGCAGCACGTCGCGATACTCCGGATAGTCGCGCGCATTCACCATGACGTGAAAGCCGATCAGGATCGGGTACAGCCAGTTCGCGAGGTCGTAGGTCGCGGCCATCACGCCGCTCGACACGATCCCGACGAGGTACGCATACACGAGCCCGAACAGGATCAGCAGCACCGGAATCCCGCGCCGCTGCGCGAGCACGCGGTAATGCCGGATGAGCCCCAGGCCGGCGATCATCGTCACCGCGAGCGGCGCGACCTGGATCAGGCTCGTCGGCGTGAACGCGCCCTTCGACCAGTCGGCCAGGCGCCGCACTTCCGGGCTCAGGAACCACACCCACCACATGAAGCCGACATAGCGCGCCGGGCTCTTGAAATACAGCCAGATGCCGACCCCGATGGCCAGCACCGGGAACGCGAGCGTCAGCACCTTGCCCTGGTGGATCGCGATCAGCGCGGCGGTCAACGTCCACAGCCCGGCCTGCCCGGCCCAGTGCTTCGGCTCGGCGAACCAGCTGCGGGCGCGCGACGGCGCGCGTTCGGCGGCAATCGTACTCATCGGTCCGCGCTCACTGCGACGAAGGGTGCGAATCGGCGAGCGGCATCGCGACGCCGGCCGCCGCGGGCGTGCGGCGCCGGCGCAGCATGTCGCGCGTGATCCGCACGTGCTGCTCGGCGAACGCCTGCGTGGTCAGGTCGCGCTCGCGCAAGCAGGCAGCCGCCGCCCGCGCGCAGTCGAGCGCCGCCGCCGGATCGGCGACGAAGCGGTCGGCGGCCTGGCGCATCGCCTGCGCGTCGAACGCCGGCACATACGCGGCCGTATCGTGCGGGAAGTAGTCGCTCAGGCCGCCCACGTCGGACACGATCATCGGCTTGCCGACGGCCGCCGCCTCGAGCATCACCGTGATGCCCGACGCGTGGAAATTCGGCCGCAGCGGCACGACGATCACGTCGGCCCACGCGTACAGCTCGTGCTGCTTCGCGAGCCCCGACGCCGGGCCGATCTTCACGTTCGGCGCGTGCCATTCGCGCGGCACGCGGCGGCGCGTCGCGAGCCGCACGTCGTAGCGTTCGTCGCCGCCGAACGCGGCGAGGAACGTGCGCCAGTCGCGGTCGCGGTCGTTGCCGATCGCGGCGATCCGCAACGGCCGGTTCGGCTGCCACTGCTTCGGCTCGACCGGCGGGAAATCCTGCGTGTTCAGTCCGTAATAGACGAACTCGGCCTCGCGCCCGAGATAGCGGCGGCACAGGTCGGCATTGTCGCGAGCGAGCGTGGTCAGCGCGTCGGCGCGCGCGAGCAGCTTGCGGTACAGCCAGCGGCGCGGGGCGCCGAAGCTGCCCCACTTGTCGAACAGCCACACGCTCTGCGCGAGCAGCAGCGGGCGCTTGCCCTGCTCGCCGGCGAGCTTCAGGATCAGCGCGGCCGCCAGATGCTCCTGCTCGGTGTGCGTCCAGATCACGTCGGTCGCGAGCAACGCCGCGCGATTGCGCCACGCATGCACGACGTCGAAGCCGAGCGCCGCCTTCAGCGCGCGGCGCGCGATGCTCACGACGCGGTTCTCGCGGCCGTCCTGCGAATAGGTCAGCCGGAATTCGTCGGATTCGGCGTGGTGATAGCCGTACAGGCAGCCGATGTCGTCGCCTTTCCGGTAGGTCCGCGGATCGGCGCCGTAGAACAAATGGACGTGAACGTTCGTTGCAGCCTTCGTGGTCATGCGAGCCCTCCGGGCATGGCCGCGCGCGACGCGCGCAGGCCGTTCAAGACGTCACCGGCGGCATCGCCGCGCGGTGGGGGGCAAGGTCGGTGCGACGCGCATCGCGCGCGCCGCGGCGCACCGCGCGCCAGTGCGCGAGCACGCGGGCACGCCGCGCGGTCGGCAGCGCCAGCAGCACGTGCGCGAAGCCCGGATAGACGCGCGTGCCGACGAGCGTCCACCACCACCACGCGATCTCGCGCCGCAGCGGCGGCAGATGCTCGCGCAGCGTCAGTTGCAGGTTGTACGCGCCGTTGCTGATCGCGTTCAGCGACGCCGCATCGCGCCGGTCGTCGTCGAAGCGCTCGGCCGGGAAATGGTCGACCGCGATCGCCGGGTCGTACAGCAGCGTCCAGCCCGCGCGCCGCACTTCCATGCTGAACGCCATGTCGTTGTGCACCTGCGCGCCGGCGCCGCGCAGCCGCGTGTCGAAGCGCAGCCGTTCGATCGCCGCGCGGCGGTAGCTCATGTTCGCGCCTTTCAGCATGTCGACCGCGCGCGCGCCGCCGACGCCGAGGTGATGATTGCCGACGATCTTGCCCGACAGCATCAGCTGGCCGACGCGCTCGCGCGATTCGTCGAGCAGGCGGCCCTTCTCGTGCACCCAGTCGCGCCCGCCGACCGCGCCCACGCGCGGGTCGGACAGGAACGCGGCTTCGATGCGCGCGAGCCAGTCGGGGTGCGGCGCCGCATCGTCGTCGGTGATCGCGACGATGTCGCCGTTCACCGAGTCGAGCCCCTTGTTCAGCGCGGCGACCTGCCCCGCCACCTCCACCGGCACGATGCGCAGCGGCAGCGCGCCGCCGACCGCCGGATCGGCGAGCCGTTCGTGCGTGGCGTCGTCCTCCGGGCGCGCGACGACGATCACCTCGTCGGGCAGCCGCTGCTGCCGCTGCAGCGCCAGCAGGCAGCGCGCGAGGTCGGCGGGACGCCGATAGGTCGGAACGAGCACGGAAATTTTCATCAAGGATTCTCCAGCCGGCCGGGCAGGCGCCGCTCGCGCCGGCCCGGTGTCGTGAAATGCGATCAGGCGCTCAGGTATTCGTGCACGGCCGCATAGCCGCGGCCGTAGCCGCGCGCCTTCGGCGGCACGCCATTGAAGATGCCGCCTTCCAGATCGACCCCCGCGGTGCGCAGGCGCTTGATCGCATCGGCGATCTCGCCTTCGGTATGCATGCCCGAGCGCAGCACGAGGAACGTCGAGCCGGCCATGCGGCCGATGATCGTCGCGTCGGTCACCGCCAGCACCGGCGGCGAATCGATCAGCACGACGTCGTAGCGCTTGCCGAGCCCTTCGAGGTATTGCGGCAGGCGCGCCGACATCAGCAGCTCCGACGGGTTCGGCGGGCGCGTGCCGGCCGCGATGAACGACAGGCCCTGCACCGGCGTCTCGCGCACGGCGTCCTCGAGCGGCGACTGATCGCTCAGCAGCTCGGACAGGCCCGGCTGCACCGTCAGGCCGAAGTAGCGGTCGAGCATCCCGCGGCGCATGTCGGCGTCGATCAGCAGCACGCGCTTGCCCGAATGCGCGAGCAGCACCGCGAGGTTCACCGTCAAAAAGCTCTTGCCGATGCCCGGGGTCGGGCCGGTCAGCACGATCACGCGGTTCTTCGCGTCCATCATCGCGAACTGCATCGCGGTGCGCAGGCTGCGCATGCTTTCGACGCTCAGGTCCTTCGGACGCAGGCTCGCGAGGATCGGCCGCGCACGGCTGCCGCCCTTCTCCGCGGCCGCGTCGAGCTTCACCTGCTCGGCGCTGAGCGGCACCAGCCCGTACAGCGGCAGGTTGAACGCGCGCTCGATGCGGTCCGGATCCTCGATGCCCTGGAACAGGTTGCGACGCAGGAACACGACGCCCGTGCCGAGGATCAGCCCGAGGAACACGGCGGCCGACAGGATCAGCACCTTCTTCGGCTTGACCGGCGCGCCCGGACGCAGCGCCGAATCGATGAGATGGATGTTGCCGCCCGTGCCGGCCTTCTGCACCGACAGCTCCTGCACGCGGTTCAGCAGCAGCACGTAGATGTCCTCGGCGACCTTCGCGTCGCGCTGGAGCTGGACGGCCTTCACCTCGGTCGCCGGCAGGCTGCGGAAGCGGTTGCTGAACTTCTCCTTCTCGCCCTCCAGTTCCGCGAGCTGCTGCTTCGCTGCGATCACCATCGGATGCGAATCGGTGAAGCGCTGCGCGAGCGACGCGAGTTGCAGCCGCTGCGCGGCGATCTGCTGTTCGTACTGCACGCTGCCTTCGAGGTAGACCTTCGCCTCGTCGCTCGCGTTGATCGAGCCCGACGTGCGCTGGTATTGCGTGAGCGCGGCTTCCGCGCGTTCGAGGTCGGCCTTCAGGCGCGGCTCCTCGCCCTTCAGGAAGTCGAGCATCTTGGTCGCTTCCGCCTGCTTCGCGACCACGTGCTGGTTCAGGTACGACTGCGCGAGCGCGTTCGCGATCGCGGCGGTCTGGTCCGGGTCCTTGCCTTCGAGCGAGATCTGCACGACGCCCGTCTGCTTGCCCTGCTCGCTCACCTGGATGCCGGCCTGGAAGCCGCTGATCGCGTCGAGATCGTTGTAGCGCACCACCGTGAATTGCGTGCCGGGGCGCGCGACGAGCTTGCTCACGAGCAGCGTCACGCCGCCGCCCTGCGCCGATTCGCCGACGCGGCCGGCCAGCAGCCGCGTGCCGTTCTCGTCGACGAGCGAATAGGTGCCGTTCGGGCCGGCCGTCAGCGTGAGCTTCTTGCCTTCGAGCGCCGGCACGACGCTGATCGAATCGACGTCCGCGACTTCGCCGCCCCACGCATACGACTTCAGCCCGAGCCACGGCCGCGACGGCACGCCCGGCGTCGCGACGCGCGCGGCGAGGCTGCCGATCACCGGCAGCGTCTTCGGTGCGACCGAGAAGTTCAGCTTGAACTGCTCGACGACCGGCGTGACGACGCCGCGGCTCTTGATGATCTCGATTTCGGCATCGGTCGGCGCCTGCTGCGGGCCGCTGTTGATCGACGCGCCCGTCTGCGTCTGCGTGAGCGCCTGCGACGTGTTGTCGTTGCCCTCGATCCGCACGTGCACGTCCGCCTGGTAGACCGGCTTCGCGATGAAGCAGTAGAGGCCGGCGAGCGCGACGACCGTCACCGCGATGCCGAGCAGCAGCCAGATGTCGTCCATGATGACCTGGAGCAACTGGCCGAGAACGACGTCCTCTTCCTCGGTCTTCGCGGTCAGGTCCGCGTAGGAGTGTTTCGCTTGCGTGTTCACCATTCGTTCCCGCTTGAGTGGTGCCGGGGGGCGGGCGCCGCCCCGGCGGGCTATCAGCGCGTGATCTGCCGCATGTAGAAGATCGTCTGGATCGTCGGCAGCACCTGCTGCAGCACGCGGTTGAACTGCACCGAGCTGGCCGTGCTGACGTAGACGACGTCGAGCGGCTGAAGCGGGAAGCGGCTCGACAGCATCAGCGCATCGGGCTGCGTCATGTCGAGACGGAACACTTCAGGCTTCGTCGGGTTGTCGCGCATCCCGCGCATCACGTAGATCTTGCGCGGGTTCGCATCGGTGTCGAGAATCCCGCCGCCCGCGGTCAGCGCGTCGGCGATGGTCAGCTTGCCCTTGAGCATCGGCACCGTGACCGGCGTCTTGACCTCGCCCATGATGAACACGCGGCTGTCGCTGCGATCCGGCACGTTGACGATGTCACCCGGCTGCAGCATCACGTTCTGCTTCACCTCGCCGCGATCGAGCACGCCGTTCGCGTCGAGCGTGTACAGCTTGCCGTCGCGCGTCAGGCGCACGCGCTGCAGGTCGGCCTCGGCGGTCGAGCCGCCCGAGCGCGAGATCGCGTCGACGAGCGTGAGCGGCACGTCGCTCACCGCGAGCGGGCCCGGCTGCTTCACCTCGCCCGTCACCTGCACCTTCTGGCTGCGGAACGACAGCACGCGCACGTCGAGCTGCGGGTTCTTCACGTAGCGCGCGAGGCTGGACGCCATCTCGTCGCGAATCTGCGCGACCGTCTTGCCCGCCACGCGAATGCGGCCGACGAACGGGAAGAAGATCGTGCCGTCGGCGGCGACCGTCTGGCCGTACGGATCGGCCTGCCCCGGCAGCGCGGTCGTATACGGCTGCTGCAGCGCGCCCGCGACCGATTGCGTCGTGTTGCCGCCGCTCGAGAACGACTGGCCCTGCGGCGTCGTCAGCTCCGGGTGGTCCCACACGGTGACGCCGAGGATGTCCTGCGGGCCGACGCGATACGTGTACTGCGACGGATCGGTATAGCGCCCGGGCGGCAGCGGATGATCGACCTGCGCTTTCTGCAACTGGTCCATCACCACTTTGGCGTCGATGTAATGAACCGGATAGGTTTCGGCCGCTTCCTGCCGGCCTTCGTCCTTCAGGTTCGACGAGTCGAGGTAGTTGCCGGGCGCGGTTGCACAGGCCGACAGGAAAGTCGTCAGCGCGACGGCAAGCGCCACCGGGCGCATCGGGCGTTTCAGCATAGTTTCTGTAGCCATCCTTGAACCAGACGTTCGATCAGTGAGTAGCTCTCGCGGTAGTCGGCCTCGGGGCCGCCGTGCGGGTCCGCGATCTCGGCTCCTTCCCACTTGCCGAGCAGGTGAACCTTGCCGCGCGCGAACGGATCGACCGCTTCGACGGCCGCGATCTGTCGACGCTCGCTGACGAGAATCAGGTCGGCGTCGCGCACGATCCGGCGCGACAGCCGCCGCGAGCGATGGGTCGTCGCATCGACGCCCCGCTCGGCGAGCAGTTGCCGCATCACCGGATCGATGCCGTCGCCGTCGTTCGCGTGGACGCCGGCCGAATGGAACGTCGGGCGCGGGCCGCCGCGCGACGCGGCGTGCGACTTGAACAGCATTTCCGCCGCCGGGCTGCGGCAGACGTTCGCGTGGCAGACGATCAGGATGTTCCGGAACATGGCGTCTCGCAACGAGTGACGAAAAACGGGTTACGCGCTGGCGCGCGCGGCGCCCGGCACGCGCGCGGCGACGGCCTGGCGCGAGCCCGGCCGGCCGATCGGGTGGTACTCGATGCCCTGCTCGCTCATCGTCTCCGGCTCGTACAGGTTGCGGCCGTCGAAGATCACCGGCGCCTTCCACAGGCGGCCGAGCGCGACGAAGTCGGGGCTCTTGAACGCCTTCCATTCGGTGACGATCACGAGCGCGTCGGCGTCGCGCGCGGCCTGCGCCTCGTCGTCGACGAAGGAGAGGCGTTCGAGCCAGCTCGGGTGATCGGCGAGATCGAGCGCGATCACGCGGCGCGCTTCCTGCTGCGCGACCGGGTCGTATGCGGCGACGCGCGCGCCGCGCGACAGCAGCTCGGCGATCAGCTCGCGGCTCGGCGCTTCACGCATGTCGTCGGTGTTCGGCTTGAACGCGAGGCCCCACAGCGCGAACGTGCGGCCGCTCAGGTCCTCGCCGAAACGCGCGACGATCTTCTCGGCGAGCACGCGCTTTTGCGTCGCGTTGACCGACGACACGGCCTTCAGGATCTGCAGCGACTGGCCGTGCTCGTCGGCCGTGCGGATCAGCGCCTCGACGTCCTTCGGGAAGCACGAACCGCCGTAGCCGCAACCGGCGTACAGGAAGTGATAGCCGATGCGCGGATCGGAGCCGATCCCGCGGCGCACGGCCTCGATGTCCGCGCCGAAGCGGTCGGCGAGGTTCGCCAGTTCGTTCATGAACGAGATGCGCGTCGCGAGCATCGCGTTCGCCGCGTATTTCGTGAACTCGGCCGAGCGCACATCCATGTACAGCGTGCGTTCGTGATTGCGGTTGAACGGCGCGTAGAGCTTCTTCATCAGCTCGCGGGCACGCTCGCCCGGCACGTCGTCGTCGCAGCCGATCACGATGCGGTCCGGCCGCGTGAAATCGTCGACGGCCGCGCCTTCCTTCAGGAATTCCGGATTCGACACGACCGAGAACATCTGGTCGCCGCCGCGCTTCGCGAGCTCCTCGGCGACCGCCGCGCGCACGCGCTCGGCCGTGCCGACCGGCACCGTCGACTTGTCGACGATCACCTTGAAGCCGGTCATGTAGCGGCCGATGTTGCGCGCCGCCGCGAGCACGTATTGCAGATCGGCCGAGCCGTCCTCGTCGGGCGGCGTGCCGACCGCGATGAACTGCACGTCGCCGTGCGCGACCGCGGCCTCGATGTCGGTCGAGAAGCGCAGGCGGCCGGCCGAGCGGTTGCGCGCGATCACTTCCTTCAGGCCCGGTTCGTGGATTGGCACGCCGCCGTCGTTCAGGATGTCGATCTTTGCCTGGTCGACGTCGAGACAGAACACGTCGTGCCCGATGTCGGCGAGACAGGCGCCGGTGACAAGCCCTACGTAACCGCTGCCGATGATAGTCAGATTCATGATGTGTCGGACCCCTTGACCAATGATTCGAAATTCGGAAAACCGGAATGCCTGCGCGACCCGGCGCGTCGGTGTCAGTACGCGTTGCTGCCGGTGAAGCCTTTCCACAGCGTCAGCACGACGATCTTGATGTCGAGCCAGAACGACCAGTTCTGCATGTAGTACAGGTCGAGCTTCACGCGGCCCATCATCTTCTCGATCTGGTCGGTCTCGCCGCGATAGCCGTTGATCTGCGCCCAGCCGGTGATGCCGGGCTTGATCCGGTAGCGGAACATGTAGCCCTTGACCAGATCCTTGTAGATGTCGTCGTGCGCGAGCGCATGCGGGCGCGGCCCCACCACGGACATCTCGCCCTTCAGCACGTTGATGAACTGCGGCAGCTCGTCGAGGCTCGTGCGGCGCAGGAACCGGCCGACCGGCGTCACGCGCGAGTCGTTCCTGGTCGCCTGCGTGACCTGCCCGGCCACTTCCTGGTGCACCTTCATCGAGCGAAACTTGTAGATCTCGAACTCGTGCCCGTCGATGCCCTTGCGCTTCTGCCGAAAAAACACCGGCCCGCGCGAGGTCAGCTTGATCAGCGCTGCGATCAGCACCATCACCGGCGCGAGCGCGGTGAGCGCCGCCAGCGCGAACAGCCGGTCGAACACGAACTTCGGCAGGATCCGCACGTCGGTGATCGGCGACGCCGCGAGGTTGATCGCCGGCACGCCGAGCACCTCGACCACTTCCTGGTTGAAGAACGACAGCGTGCGCACGTCCGGGATGAAGCGGATGTTCACGAAGTCGTGGCGGAACACCGTCACGATCTGGTGAATCCGGCGCTCCTCCGTGATCGGCAGCGTGAGCCACAGCTCGCTGATCGCGCGGCTGCGCACCAGCCACACCAGCGATTCGAACTGCCGCTCGATGCGCACGTCGTCGAGCGCGACTTCGCCCGGCGCCTCGCTTTCGTCGTACACGCACACCGGGTTGAAGCCCGCTTCCGGCCGCGCGCGCATCTGCGCGATCAGCCGCCGCGCCGCCGGCGTGCCGCCGACGATCGCGACCGCCTTCAGGTTGTAGCCGCCGCGGCGCAACTGCCGCAGCACGACGTGCACGCAGGCCTTCGAGCCGGCGAGCAGCGCCATCGTCACGAGCGCCCAGTAGCCGAGCCACAGCCGCGACAGGTCGCCCGACTGGTGAAAACTGAAACTCATCAGGATGCCCGCGAGCTCGACCGCGAGCCACGCGAACGCCACGCGCACCACCAGCCCGACGAGACGCTTGCCGCGCCACGACTGGTAGATGCCGACGGCCGGAAAGAACACGACGACCAGCAGGCAGTCGAACAGCACCGTCGTGCGCTGCAGGTCGTTGAGCCCGATGCTGCCGTCGTGCAGCGCGGCCGCGATCAGCGCGCCCGTCACGACCATCGCGATATCGATGACTCTCGCCAGCACGCTCAACATGTCTGTTTCCTCTTCTTTGAACAGGCGTTTGCCGAACAGCGCCTTGCGCGACCCGTGCCGCACATTCGATTCAAACGTTGCATGACGCTATTGAAGCGACAAGAAAATTCCGCCTCAAGCGCACAAGTATTTCGAAAAATAATCGGAAATTCTTGCCGCGATCTTTTTTAATTAAATCGGCAGGTTTTCCCGAATCGGTCGGGAACGGGGATTTTTTCTCGATCTTTTCGCTTCCCGTTCACCCTTTGCGGGCGGGCATGACAGGCCGATGCCCGGAATTATTTTTTATTTTTTTATTTGCGACCGGTGCTACCGCGGAAAATTCTCCCGGATCGCGGCGCGGCGGATATCCTGCATTGGGTCCGGTTTTATTGTCGATTTACTTCATGCTACAACGACAGGCACTGACTTCAACCGTGGAGAGTGTCATCATGAATGCTCCGGCAGTGGTCGCCGAAACGCGCCATTCTTCTTCCGCCGCACCCGTCGTCGGCACGCCCGCCGTCGGTACCCGCCTCGCCGTGCAGCCCGTGATTCTCGCCGGCGGTTCCGGCACACGCCTGTGGCCGATGTCGCGCGAGCGCTTTCCGAAACAGCTGATCGGCCTGCTCGGCGATCATTCGCTGCTGCAATCCACCGCACTGCGCCTCGACGGCCTGACGGCCGATCATCCGCTGAACGACGACGTGCTGATCGTGTGCGGCGAGGATCACCGCTTCACGACCGCCGAACAGCTGCGCCTGACGGCCAAGAACGCGACCATCATGCTCGAGCCGCTCGGCCGCGACACCGCGCCCGCGCTGACGCTCGCCGCGTTGCGGCTCGTCGCCGGCGGCAACGACGCGGTGATGACCGTGATGCCCGCCGACCACGCGGTCGCGGACGTGCCGCGCTTTCACGCGGCCGTCGCGGCCGGCGTGCACTGCGCGGCGCAAGGCAAGATCGCGACGATGGGCATCGTGCCGAAGCACGCGGAAACCGGCTACGGCTACATCCGCGTCGGCGCGCCGCTGGGCGACGCCGGAACGGGCACCCTCGACGTCCGCCGCCTCGACCGTTTCGTCGAGAAGCCGCACCTCGAACTCGCGCAGCAGTACGTCGCGTCGGGCGAATACTGGTGGAACAGCGGGATCTTCATCGTGCGCGCGTCGGTCTGGCTGAAGGCGATCAGGCAGCTCGAACCCGAGATCTACGCGGCCTGCGAACAGGCCGTCGCACAGGGCAAGGAAGACGGCGATTTCTTCCGCGTCGATCGCGATGCGTTCGCCGCGTCGCCGTCGAACTCGATCGACTACGCGGTGATGGAACCGCTCGCGAGCCTGCCGCAACTGTGCGAAAGCGTCGTCGTGCCGCTCGACGCGGGGTGGTCGGACGTCGGCTCGTGGGACGCGATCTGGCAGATCTCGCCGAAGGACGATGCCGGGAACGTCGGCCGCGGCCACGTGCTGTTCGAAGGCGCCGACTCGACGTTCGCGCATTCGGAAAGCCGGCTCGTCGCGTGCGTCGGCACGCAGAACCTGGTCGTCGTCGAAACGCCCGACGCCGTGCTCGTCGCGGATAAATCGCGCGTGCAGGACGTGAAGAAGATCGTCGGGCACATCAAGGCGCGACAGGGCACCGAGGCGACCGATCACCGCAAGGTGCATCGTCCGTGGGGCCACTACGACTCGGTCGACATGGGCGAGCGTTTCCAGGTGAAACGCATCGTCGTGAAGCCGGGCGCGCAACTGTCGCTGCAGATGCACCACCACCGCGCCGAACACTGGATCGTCGTGCGCGGCACCGCGCGCATCACGCGCGGCGACGAAACGTTCCTGCTGTCCGAAAACGAATCGACGTACATTCCGCTCGGCGTCTCGCACCGCCTGGAAAACCCGGGCAAGATGCCGCTCGAACTGATCGAGGTGCAGTCGGGCGCGTATCTCGGCGAGGACGACATCGTCCGCTTCGACGATACCTACGGCCGGCAGTAACGCGGCATGCAACAAAGGGCGCCGCTTCGACGGCGGCGCCCGGGCAACGCGGACAGCGAGACACTGCAGTTCCGCGCGGGCGTCGTGGCACACGACGGGCCGCGCATGACACGGCAACGGCGATCAGCCCACGCGGTACGCGTATTCGCGATGCTCCGACTGCACGGGATCGTTGCGGCTTTCCGACAACGCGCCCGCGCGGCGCTCGGCGATGAAGCGCTTGATGTCCGATTCCGCGCGCGCCAGCGCCGACAAACCGGCCAGCACTTCGCCTTGCGGCTCGCACGCCGGTGCGTCGCTCGCCCCGTGGCGATCGATCCACTGGCGCGCCCAGTCGAGCGCGTACTGCTCGGCTGCCTCGGCATCGGTGAAGCGCGGGCCGATCAGGCCCGAGCGTTCGACCCGACGGTCGTCCTGCGAGATCTCGGCCCACGCGCGATACATCAGGTTCTGCACGGGCTGCGCGATGCCGCTGATCGTATAGCCGCGATACTCGTCGACCTGCGGCTCGGCCGCGGCGAAGCTCGCCGCCGACGCCCGCGCATGCCGCAACTCCGTGCCCGGCGCGCCGGGCACGGTAAACGACACGGCGGCGCGGCCGTCCATCTGGTCGTCCGCCATCGCGCTCAGCGACGCACCCTCGCCCTGCCAAACGTTTGCCTGGGCAACTGGCAATTGCCACGATTCGGGGTTCTGCCAGAACACGCCGCGCAAACGGTCGTTGTCGGGCGCGGGCTCCGCCCGGCGGGCCGGCACGACGGCCTCCGGCGGCGGCGGAATATACGCGAACGTGCGCCCGCTGAACTGGGTCAACACGTCGATCATCTTCAGCAGCGTGCCGTTCGCGAGCCACTCCTCGTAGCGACGACGGCACGTCGGCCCGGACGGATAGCGGCCGGGCAGCTTGGACCAGGCTTCCCCGGTCGTCAGGATCCAGAGCACCGCGTTCGCGACGACGCGCGGTTCGGCACGTGGACGCCCACGACGGTTCAGCCTGATGGGTTCATCGGCGATCAGCGCTGAAAGGCGAAACCACTCTTCATCGTTAAGCTCATCGAAGAACATAGTCGATCTCTCCACGCAGCCAGGCCGGGGCTGCGATTGGCGGCGCCGTCACGACACATCGCGTCGCGGGGCGGCCAGGTTGCACATTATGGTTATCCGGCGTTGTGCATACCGGGCGACACCGCACTTTCACGGTGCCGCGATTCCCGGCAATGGCGCACAAATCGCGGTCTCACTCCAATGTGGGAATTTTTGTGCACGAAGCATACCATCCTCAGGGTTTATCTCAATATGACAATGACTTAATGTTACGTACTGAAACAACCTGCCATGGGCGGGCAATCCATTTACGCTTGATTTTTTTTGCGGGATCTTTATGCCGGCGGCTGGAAAGGCCCGTCCGGCGGGGCTCCGCAGCATCTGAAGAATGCCGCGCAACCGGGGGTTACCGCCTGGTCCGCCCCTCCTGGCAACAATCTCCGATACCGTTTCCCGAAATCGGTAAATCAGGGGAAAATTCGTAACAAGATATTCACGAATCGGTAAATCATTCAATTTGCGTTGAATCAAATTATCTCCACGCACAATCTCTTTATTATTTCTCCGCGAGTAATGAAAAGACGCTGACGCAATGCGTCCGATGTGTCCCCGCATGCAAATCCGTCACGCTTGTTACAACTTCGCGGCAACCGGCAGACAGCCGCGCCGCACGACGTGCGGGGCGGCTGCTGGCCCGCAGGGACGGAAAGGAGAAAGCCGGCGTGGGCGGCGCGCGGCGGTGGCGGCGGCGCTAGCGCAGATCGCCGACCAGCGACGCGCTCACGTCCGCGTCGATGCGCTGCGCCGGCATCGTGTAGGCCGGGTGATCGCAGCCGATCGATAGCGCCGCCCCGCCCTTGAGCGCCGCGCGCATCGGCGCGTCGAACTCGAAGCGGACGAAGTGCACGGCCGACGTCTTCTCCGCGTTCTCGCGATCGAGATCCTCGTCGGCGATCGCGTAGACGCTCGCATGCCCGTCGACCCGCAGGTACACGCGATCCTCGACACCGATCAGCCGCGCGAGCGCCGCGCGCCGTTCGATCTCGTGCTCGTACTCGATCTGCATCGTCGCCTTCAGGTTGGTGCCGTCCGGCACCAGCGGCAGATACGCATCGAGCTCCCCTTCGATGCCGGCTTCGTCGAAGATCTTCTCGATGTGCAACATCTCGTGGATCTGATAGCGGATCGTCGTCTCGTCCTCGAACAGGAAGCGCAGGTGGTTGCCCAGCGCCACCGCGCGGCGGCGCTTGTACGCGACGAGCCGCGCATGTTCGGCCTTGCGGATCTTCGCGTACGCTTCGAGCGTCAGCAGGGAGTCGCGGGTCAGCGTCATGGATGTCCTCGTGGATGGCCGGCCGCGGCTCAGATGCCGTACGCGCGCCGCAGCAGCGTCAGCGGATGCGCGAGCGGCGCCGGCGACAGCCCGTTCTCGTCGATGCCCTGCACGATGTGATGGCCGGCGAGCGCGCAGTCGGACGACACGACGTCCGGCCGCGGCTCGGCCATCGCCTTGAATACCGGCGCGCCGATCCGCATCGCATCCGCATGAAATGCCTTCTTCACGCCGAACGTGCCCGCGTGGCCCGAGCAACGCTCGACGACGTTCACGCGCGTATCGGGCACGAGCGACAGCGCATCGGCCGTCTTTCGGCCGATGTTCTGCACGCGCGCATGGCACGGCACGTGATACGACACGGTGCCCAGGCCGGTCTTGAAATCGGTCTTCAGCAGCCCGTCGCGATGCCGCGCGATCACGTATTCGAACGGGTCCCAGAACGCGTCGGCCACCGCGCGCACGGCCGCGTCGTCGGGGAACATCAACGGCAGCTCGCTCTTGTACATCAGCACGCAGCTCGGGATCGCGCCGATCAGCGCATAGCCTTCACGGGCGTAGCGTTCGAGCACCGGGATGTTCACCGCCTGCTTCGCGGCGACGCCGGCGAGGTTGCCTTGCTCCAGCAGCGGCATCCCGCAGCACGCTTCGCGCGTGACGAGTTCGTACGGGATGTCGTTGTGCGCGAGGATCGCGAGCAGGTCGTGGCCGATTCCCGGCTCGTTGAAATTCACGTAGCACGTCGCGTAGATCGCGACCTTGCCGGGCGTGCGTTCGCCGTCGCGCACGGGCGGGTTCGCCGAGCGCCCGGCCGCGCGCCGGAACGTGCGCGGTGCGAATTCCGGCAGCCACGCGTTGCGATCGACGCCGAGCGCCGCTTCGAGCGCGTGGCGTGCGGGCGGCGTGCGGTTCACCGCGTTGATCGTCTGCGTGACGACCGGAATGCCGGCGAGATGGCCGAGCGCATCGGTATTGGACAGCACCTTGTCGCGCAGCGTCGCTTCGCCGCGCTTGTAACGCGCGGCCTTGCCGCGCAGCATCAGGTGCGGGAAGTCGACGTTCCATGCATGCGGCGGCACGTACGGGCATTTCGTCATGTAGCAGAGGTCGCACAGATAGCACTGGTCGACGACCTTGCGGAACGCTTCCTTCGGCACGTCCTCGATGTCGCCCATCGGCGTGTCGTCGACCAGGTCGAACAGCGTCGGAAACGCGCCGCACAGCGACACGCAGCGCCGGCAGCCGGCGCAGATGTCGAATACGCGGGTCATTTCCGCATCGATCTCGGCCTGGTCGTAGAACGCTTCGGACTGCCAGTCGAGCGGATGCCGGGTCGGCGCTTCGAGACTGCCTTCCTTGTGGGGCATGGGGCGCTCCCGCATGGCGCGCATGTGCGCAAGCGCACCGCCCGCGCGAGGCGGGCGGCGATGAACGAACAGCCGGCCGCGTGCCGGTCGCGCGGGAGATGCCGTGCGACCTGCGGCGGCCCGTCAGTCGACGAGACTGTCCAGCGCCTTCGTGTAGCGGTTCGCGTGGCTGCGTTCGGCCTTCGCGAGCGTCTCGAACCAGTTCGCGATTTCGTCGAAACCTTCGTCGCGCGCGGTCTTCGCCATGCCCGGATACATGTCGGTGTATTCGTGCGTTTCGCCGGCGATCGCCGATTCGAGATTCAGCCGCGACGAACCGAACGGCAAGCCCGTGGCCGGATCGCCGACGGTTTCCAGGTATTCGAGATGGCCGTGCGCGTGGCCGGTTTCGCCTTCGGCGGTCGAGCGGAACAGCGCGGCGACGTCGTTCTGCCCCTCGACGTCGGCCTTCGAAGCGAAATACAGATAGCGCCGATTCGCCTGCGATTCGCCCGCGAAGGCGGCCTTCAGGTTCTCTTCGGTCTTGCTGCCCTTGAGTTGAGCCATTTGCGCCTCCGTTCGAGTCGGCGCGGCCGCGTGCGACGCCGGGCCGATCAGATATGTGGGGAACGATGCGTGCGCCGGGCGCGCGTCGTGCTCTTCAATCTAGGCGCTTCCGTTCGCATCCCCCAATAGGCTTTTTCAATGCGGGCGATAGTGCCGGGGGCGGGTCGCGGGCGACGCGCGGTGCCGCGCGCTCCGCTCATGCACGGGGGCCGCGTCACGCATCCATCGCGCGCTTGAGCAGCAATTCGCGCTCACGCTCGTTGCGCGTCAGTTCCGCCGCGCGGCGGAATTCCAGCTTGGCCTCGTCGGCGCGACCGAGCTTCGCGAGCAAATCACCGCGCACGCTCGGCAGCCAGTGATAGCGCGCGAGCGCCGGATCGTCGCGCAGCACGTCGACGAGTTCGAGCGCCGCGGCCGGCCCGAACGCCATGCCCACCGCCACCGCGCGATTCAGCTCGACGACCGGCGACGGCGCGACTTCGGCGAGCGCGTCATACAACGCGACGATCTGCGCCCAATCCGTGTCCGCCGCATGCCGCGCCCGCGCGTGGCACGCGGCGAGCGCGGCCTGCAGCGCATACGGCCCGCGCACGCCGCCAAGCTTCGTCGCCCGCTCCAGCGCCGCGAGGCCGCGCCGGATCAGCAGCGGATCCCAGCGGCTGCGGTCCTGGTCGAGCAGCAGCACGGGCCGGCCCTGCGCGTCGACACGGGCATGCATGCGCGACGCCTGCAGCTCCATCAACGCGACGAGCCCGAGCACTTCGCTTTCGTCCGGCGCGAGCCCGGCCAGCACGCGGCCGAGCCGCAACGCCTCGTCGCACAGCGCCGGGCGCATCCAGTCGTCGCCCGCCGTCGCCGCATGGCCTTCGTTGAACACGAGATAGATCACTTCGAGCACGGAGGCGAGCCGCGCGGGCCGCGCATCGGCAGCCGGCACCTCGAACGGCACGTGCGCCGCCGCGAGCGTGCGCTTCGCGCGCACGATCCGCTGCGCGATCGTCGGCTCCGGCGTCAGGAATGCGCGCGCGATCTCGCCCGTCGTCAGCCCGCCGAGCAGCCGCAGCGTCAGCGCGACGCGCGCGTCGGTCGACAGCACCGGGTGGCACGACGTGAAGATCAGTCGCAGCAGGTCGTCGCCGATGTCGTCGTCGCGCGCGTCGGCGAGCGCATCCGCGATGTCGGGAACGACGTGCGCTTCGAGCGCGTCCATCTCGTGGCCGAGCTGGTCGCGCTTGGCCGCATGAAGCGACTCCTGCCGGACCCGGTCGAGCGCGCGACGCTTCACGGCCGTCATCAGCCACGCGGCGGGGTTGTCGGGCACGCCATCGACGGGCCAGTGCTCGAGCGCCGCGACGAGCGTGTCCTGCGCCAGTTCCTCGGCCACGCCGACGTCGCGCACCACGCGCGCGGCGCGCGCGATGATCTTCGGCGCCTCGATTCGCCAGACCGCTTCGATCGCACGATGCGTGGCCTCATGCGTCACGACGCCTGCCCCTGGGCGGACGCATCGAGCGGCATGGCCATCAGCTCCCACGTATGGCCGTCCGGATCGGTGAACCCGTGGCCGTACATGTTCGGATACTCGCGCGGCGCCTGCGGCGCGGCCCCGCCGGCCGCCAGCGCCTTCGCGACGAGCGTGTCGACTTCGGCGCGGCTGTCGCACGACAGGCACGACAGCACCTGGATGTGCGTCGCCGGATCGATGATGGTCTTGTCGGTGAAGGTCTGGAAAAACGACCGCACGAGCAGCATCGCGAAAATCGTGTCGCTGATCCTGATGCAGGCGGCCTGCTCGTTGGTATAGGCCGGCACGACCTCGAAGCCGAGCGCCTGGTAGAACGTCTTCGCGCGCGGCAGGTCGGCTACCGGCAGGTTGATGAAAACCATCTTGTGCATGACGGGTGCTCCCGGGAAGGTTGGATTCAGGCGTGGCCGCGGCCGACGTGAAGATCGCGGAACCGCTCGACCGCATCGCTCGGCGTGAGGTCGTCGAGCTCGAACAGCGGCCGCACCTCGATCTCGCAATCGAGCTCGGCGCCGAACGGCGCGGGGAACCGGCGCGTCCATTCGAGCGCCTCGTCGCGCGAGCGCACCTGGATCAGCGTATAGCCGGCGATCAGTTCCTTCGTCTCGGCGAACGGGCCGTCGATCACCGTGCCCTTGCCGCCCGTGTAGCGCACGCGCCAGCCGTGGGCGCTCGGCCTCAGGCCGTTGGCGTCGAGCAGCACGCCGGCCTTCGCCAGTTCCTCGTGATAGACGGTCATCGCCTCGACCAGCCGGTCGTCCGGCAACGCGTCGGATTCGCTGACGGCGTTCGCCCGGATCATGATCATGAATCGCATCGTTCACTCCTTGTCGTCGGTGGAAAGCGGCGCCCGTTCCGCGGCGCCTTACCCTGACGACGGGCGGAACACAGCCGGATCGACACGCGCCACGACAGATCAGGGTAAATACCGAGTCGCGACGCTCACAGGAAGCACGGGCCGACCGCGCGCACCTCGACCGTGCACCACTGCGCGGCCGGGCACTGGCGCGCAATCTCGATCGCTTCCTCGCGCGTGTCGACGTCGACGACGAAGAAGCCGCCGACCATCTCCTTCGCCTCCGCGAACGGGCCGTCGAGCAGCCGCGTCTCGCCGTCGCGCACCTGCACGCGCGTGCCGCGCTCGGACCGCTCCAGCGACTCGACGCCGCGCAGCACGCCGCGCGCCTTCAGCGACTCGGCGAAATCGACCATCCGCGCATAGAGCGCCTGGCCTTCGTCGAGCGTGCGCTCGGCGCGCTGTTCGGTCGGTTCGACAATCAACAGCATGTAAGACATGGATTTCTCCTGTGGGAACGGGGCGCGGCGGCATGCAGCGGACGAGCGGTACACGATGCCCGGTGCGAAAGCGTAACAGCCGCGGAGCGGCTTGCCGCATCGTTGGCCAACCGGCAATGGCCGAACGGCCATTTCGACCGCAGCCTGACATTTTGCCTTCAAGATGCGGTCCCGAACTGTCGGATTTTCATCCTGTGGACCGCCCCATGTCACGCCCGCTGCCCCTGTTTGCCGTCGCGCTGTTCGCCGTGCTGTTCGTCGTGCTGCCCGTGGCCTTCTGCGCCCGACCGCCCCCCGCCGCGCCGCGAGTCAGCAGCGGCTGCGGCGGCGCGGCCACGGCGATTACCGAGATCCGCCGCGCCGGCGGTCCGTCGCCGCTCGCCGGGCAAACGACGTCGATCGAGGCGGTCGTCACCGCGGCGTTCGGCGGCGCCGACGGCTTGGGCGGCTTCTTCGTCCAGCAGGCCGACGCACGGCGGCAGCGCCGGCCGGGCGTTTCGGAAGGCCTGTTCGTCTACGCGCCGAACGCGCGCGCCGAACCCGGCGATCTCGTGCACCTCACCGGCAAGGTCGACGAGCGATACGGCCGGACGCAGTTGACGCTGACGGGCCGCGTGGCCGTCTGCGCCCGCGGGCAGACGGTCACGCCGGCCGCGCTCACGCTGCCGGTCACGTCGCCCGCCGTCCTCGCCGCACACGAAGCCATGCGCGTACGCCTGCCGCAAACGCTGACGGTCAGCGATACCTACGAACTCGGCCGCTACGGCAGCATCGTGCTGAGCAACGGCCGGCTGCGCGTGCCGACCCAGGTCGCGCCGCCGGCCGGCGCTGCCGCGCAGGCAGCGGCCAACGCATTGAATCGCATCGTGCTCGACGACGGTTCGAACCGCCGCGACCCGCCGACCGTCCGCTATCCGCCGCCCGCGCTGAGCGCCGCCAACACGCTGCGCGCGGGCTACACGGTACGCGGCGTCGAAGGCGTGCTCGAGTTGCGCTACGGCACATGGCGGCTGCAACCGGCGGCCGGCACGGCGCCCGTATTCGATGCCGCCGCGAACCCGCGTACCGCGGCACCGGCCCGGCATCCCGATGCCGACGTGCGCATCGTGTCGTTCAACGTCTTCAACTATTTCAACGGCGACGGCCATGGCGGCGGATTCGACGCGCCGGCCAATCGCGGCGCGAAAACACCGGCCGCGTTCGCGCGCCAGGAAGCGAAGATCGTCGCGGCATTGCGCGCGCTGCGCGCCGACGTGATCGGGCTGATGGAAATCGCGAACAACGGCCACGGCGACGCGAGCGCCATCCGTCGGCTCGCCGCGCAACTCGGCGACGGCTGGCGCGCGGTCGATCCCGGCACCGCGCGGCTGGGCCGCGACGCGATCACGGTCGCGCTGCTGTACGACAGCCGCACGGTCGAGCCGGTCGGGCGCGCCGCCACCGTCTCGCTCGGCGGCCGGCACCGCCCGCCGCTCGCGCAGACGTTCCGGCGCATCGGCGGCACGCGTGCGCTCACGGTCGCGGTCAATCACCTGAAGTCGAAGAACTGCCCGCATGCGAGCGGCGCCGATCTCGACCAGTCGGACGGCCAGGGCTGCTGGAACGCGGCGCGCACGCGGGCGGCCGCGCGCGTCGCCGACTGGCTCGCCACGTCGCCGACGGGCGTCGCGGCCGACGGTGTGCTGCTGATCGGCGATCTGAACAGTTATGCGAAGGAAGACCCGGTCCGCACGCTCGAAGCGCGCGGCTACGCGAACCTGGTCGCGCGCTTCGTCGGCGATGCTGCGTACAGCTACGTATTTCGCGGCGAAGCCGGCAATCTCGACCATGCGCTCGCCACGCCGCCGCTCGCCGCGCGCGTGAAGGCCGTGCGGTTCTGGCACATCAATGCGGACGAACCGCTCGCGCTGCAACCCGTGCCCGATTATAAAACGCGTGCCCGACGGGCGGCTTATTACGCGCCGGACGCCTACCGCGCGTCAGACCACGATCCCGTCGTCATCGACGTCGCACTGAACGACACCGGCACCCCGCCGGCATCAGGCACGAATCGTGCGCCTCCACCGGGCGTCGAGTAGTGCATTTGCATCAACAACCAACCTGCAACGGCACTATTTACCTGATGCCCGTGGCGGCGCCATATTTACCGGACCTTCACTGCGACCCGCTGCTCGACACGCTGTATCGCCCCGAAGCACGAAATTTTTTCAACCGCTGCGCCGCCCCGCGCGACGGGGCTTCCCGGCGATTCCGTCGACGAATTGAAAATTTGTCTCGAAACTCAATCGGATCAAGTGAATCACATAAGTTGCAGCGATTCTTCTTATCTTCAAATTGCCTTGAATCAAAGGAGGATAAACACCATGGCGCTTACCGACTCGATCGAACACAAGCTGGACCGCGGGCTGTCCGATATCCGTCGCACCGGCCGACGCGTGGGCCGCACGACGCGCGCGGCTGCCCGCGATCTGCATGACGACGTGACCGACGATCTGCGCGGGCTGGTCGACGAACTGGAAGATCTGCTGAAAAACGATGGCGACGGCGATATCGCCGCGCTGCGCAAGCGCGTGCAATCCCGGCTCGACGAAGCGCGCGGCGCGCTGGACTACGCATCGGGCAGCGCGGCCGCCCGGCTGCGCGAATCGGCCGAACGCGTGTCGCAGGCCGTGCACGACAACCCGTGGCAAACCGCCGGCGTCGTCGCGGGCCTTGCGTTCGTTGCGGGCTTGCTGCTTTCCCGCCGTTGAACGGGGCGGCGTGCACCGCCGCCCGCCTCGCCCGTCACTCATCAGACAACGAAGGAGAAACGCCATGCAGAAATCCCTCGCCATGAAAGCCGCCGCTGCCGTGATGCTCGGCAGTCTCGCCCTCGCCGGCTGCACGACCACGTCCGGCAAGCCCGATAGCGCCGCGGCCAGCGCGTCGAAGCGCGAGTCGATCGACGCCAGCGTGAACGCGACGTTATCGCGCCTGTATTCGACCGTGCCCGGTTCGCGCGACCTGGTCTCGAAAGCACGCGGCGTCCTCGTGTTCCCGAACGTGCTGCAAGCCGGCTTCATCGTCGGCGCCCAGTCCGGCAACGGCGCGCTGCGCGTGGGCGGCAGCACCGTCGGCTACTACAACACGTCGTCGCTGTCGGTCGGCCTGCAGGCCGGCGCGCAATCGAAGGCGGTCGTGTTCCTGTTCATGACGCAGGATGCGCTCGACTCGTTCCGCAAGTCGGACGGCTGGTCGGCCGGCGCCGACGCGTCGGTCGCGGTCGTGAAGGTCGGCGCGAACGGCGCGGTCGATTCCAACACGGCCACCGCACCGGTGGAAGTGCTGATCCTGACCAACGCGGGCCTCATGGGCGACCTGTCGGTGAACGGCACGAAGGTCACCAAGCTCAACATCTGACGATGCGGCGCGCGGCCTCGCGCCGCGTTCGCTTCCCGGCAGCGCCGCGGCCTCGGCCGCGGCGTTTTCGCATGTGCATCACGCAGCGGCTATGATGGCGGCACCTTTGCGGGCATACTCCGCATGGGCCGCCCGGCGGCGCGTTGCGGCGCGAACCTGAGGTTCGCGAACCGATCGCGCGCGGGACAACGAGATTCAATCAAACCACGCATCAATCTGCGCGAATGTCATCCATGGATAGCGGACACGATCACCAAAAATTCTTCTACTTCCTGCTGTTCGCGGTCACCGTCGGACTCTGCTGGATCCTCGCCCCGTTCTCCGGCGCGGTCTTCTGGGGCACCATTCTCGCGATCCTGTTCCAGCCCGTGCAGCGCTGGCTGGCCGCACGCTTCGGCAAGCGGCGCAATCTGGCCGCGCTCGTCACGATGTCGCTGATCATCCTGATCGTGATCCTGCCGCTCGTGTTCGTCACGGCGACGCTCGTGCAGGAAATCGCGTACGTGTACCAGGAGCTCAAGGACGCCCAGCCGAATTATTCGCAGTACTTCCATGACATCATCCATGCACTGCCGACGTCGATCCAAAACCTGCTGCAGAAATACGGGCTGACCAACATCCCCGGCATCCAGAAGAAGCTGACCGACGGCGCCGCGCAGATCAGCCAGTTCGCCGCCGCCCAGGCGCTCAGCATCGGCCAGAACACGTTCCAGTTCGTCGTGAGCTTCGGCGTGATGCTGTACATGGTGTTCTTCCTGCTGCGCGACGGCGGCGAGATCGGCCGCCGCGTGCGCCGCGCGCTGCCGCTCGACGAAGAGCACAAGAACCTGCTGCTCGCGAAATTCACGACGGTCGTGCGCGCAACGGTGAAGGGCAACATCGCGGTCGCGCTCGTCCAGGGCGCGCTCGGCGGCCTGATCTTCTGGATCCTCGGGATCGAGGGCGTCGTGCTGTGGGGTGCGCTGATGGCGTTCCTGTCGCTGTTGCCCGCGATCGGCGCGAGCCTCGTGTGGGTGCCGGCCGCGCTCTACTTCCTGATGATCGGCGCGGTATGGAAGTGCGTGATCCTCGTTGCGTTCTGCGTCGGCGTGATCGGCCTCGTCGACAACCTGCTGCGCCCGATCCTCGTCGGCAAGGACACGAAGATGCCCGACTGGGTCGTGCTGATCTCGACGCTCGGCGGGATGGCGCTGTTCGGCATCAACGGCTTCGTGATCGGGCCGCTCGTCGCCGCGCTGTTCATGGCGAGCTGGGACATCTACGCGCGCGCCGAACAGGGCGAATGACACGGGGGCGGTGGCCGGCGATCCGCATGCGCGCGGCTCTCGCCGGTCAAGGATGACGGATATGGATCACGACGGGCGCCACGGCGCCCGTTGCTTCATCCGCCGCAATCGTCATCACGCCGCCGTACGGGCCGATGCGATGCGCGCGCCCGGATTCCAGCGACACGATGCGATTGTCGCGCGCGTCGTGCCAAGTCGCGCGAATCGCAGTTCCCGCCGACCGGGAAATCGGCTGGCCGTCCAGCCCCATGAGCGCCACGTGCGCGCCGGGCAAGCGCCGGCCATGCGCATCGAACCGGAGCGTCGCCGCCGTCGCGCGGCTTGATACCCCGATCGACGGCGCGTCGAACGTCACGTCGTACAGATCGACGAGCACGCCGGTAAATCGCACGACGCCATCCGCGTTCGCATGCCCGGCCGCACCGGCGCCCGACATCGCGAGCGCGGCGCCGATCCCCGTTGCGGCGATCCGCAGCCTGGCGGCGATCCGCCGCTTCGTTCGATCGCGCATCCCCGCCAGTACGTCCGGCCTTGTCTTCGCGTGCATGTTGCGCCTCCCTGTTCGCCGCGCAAATGAAAACGGCGGCGTGACACACCGGTCACGCCGCCGTTTGCTGGCAATGACTTTAAGGAGAGCGGCCGAAACAATATATGGGACAAATCCTAAATTGGTTCTCGAAAGTACTCTCGATGGCTACTCGTCAAGTGGGTGGATTAGGTCGCGACCGCGCATGGGTCGAGGCAGGGGAAGGTCACCGCACAACCGATAGAAGGCGTCCGCGACACGCACCTTGGGGCGGACGCGTGTCGAACTGATCCACAGCGGCGAACCCTGCTGCTTGTACCACCCCCAGCCGTTCTCCGCCGTGATCTGCATGGCCCGGTCGGAACATAAGCCGTCGGCGATGTCCTCGTGATACAGACGCATCGCCACCTGCTGTCGCCAGTGACGAAGCGCGTCCGGGCCAACCCAACACAGCGTCGCAGCCCACAGTCCAGCTCCTGGCATGAACGGCCAGGTGCTATCCAGTGCCTGTGCAGCCATCCAGCAAACGATCGTCTCCCACACCGCACAGAGAATCGCGCCCACCCAAAACAGATACAGTACGGCGTAGCGGCGATGATTGCTCCACCGGCCCCGCTTGCGAACCTCGCGTTCGATTTCGTGCCACGCATCGCGTGTCCCGAGCTTACTCATGTGCGTTCCTTTGACCGTTGCAACTCACTGAAAAAGTCGTCTTCCAGTAGACGCCGGTTCAGTATCGAACCGCCTATCTGGATCGGCAACATCAGGATCACGAGCGCCAGCACCGCCCAGCCGATCCACGGTCTCATGACGCCCAACGTCTCGGCTCCGAACATCGTCAAACAGGCCACCCCCATCAAGCCGATGGTCGCAGACAAACTGAGCATCCGGTAATACTCGGACTTGACGGGTTCAACCGGCGCCAGCTGTGTGCCAATCAGGTTCAGTTGCACACCGTGCCGTGTCGGCGTGGCGACCAGTTGTACGCCTTGGCCGTGCTGCACGATCTGCGCCGCCAATGCGCGCAGCAGCAGCGGGCTGACTGGCCCCGGCTCACCCATCGCTTCATCGAGGTCGTGCGTCGGCAAATCGAGCCCGCTGTCCTTGACCGCGGCTGCGGTAGCGTGCCGGAGATGTCCAGGTAGACTGCTCGTCCACAGGTGCTTGATCCGGTCGGGCGGAACCTGCTGCGCGCGCAGAAGAGCGGCGGTTGCGTCTGTCACCTCATCGGCTTCGGCCGTGATTGGTCGCAACAGATACGCCTGCGGCCTGCGCTTGCCACGGTAATTGCGCATCACGTCCGATGAGGTAGTCAGAAGCGCTACGGCGGCCTCCGACCAGGCTGGTGCCTGGTCAGGTCGATGCAGTTGGCAAGCAAGGGTCAGCACGAACTCCGCCGGCGGTTGATCGTTGCCAAACCAAGGTTCGGTGAGTGACAGCGGCGTATCGAGCGATACCCAGGAGAACGAGACGAGATCGGGCAGGCGTAAGCGCTGCCAAAGCTGCCTCAACTCGGACAAATCGTCCTGCGTTGCCGATTGCAGGTAGACGTGCATCGAGCGGGTGCGCGCGCCGCCTGCAATCGTCGCTGACAATGGCGTCAACAGGCTGGTGAGTACGCCTTCGAGCCGCGCTTCGCTGGATGCCTGGTCATGGTTCGCCAGCGGTAGCCGTTTACCGGCATTCGCCGGACGCGGTCCTTCCAAGCCCAACATGCGCTCGCCCAGTTCGGCCTCCGGTGTGAGTGTCGTGCTCGCGACGATGACGACGCGCCGCTGCGCCCAGCGTCGCCAACTCGACTGGGTCTCCCGGCACAGGAAGTTCCACCAGTCCGTATCGTTGACCTCCTGCTCGTAGCCGCTGTAGATGCTCCCGCATAAAGCGACCGTCAGCGCAAGCGGCAAGACCAGCAAGCGCACAAAAAAGTCGCCGGACGCGACCGGCTGCGGCCCCCAGGTCAGCACCGTGATGACCACACCGGCCGCTTGGATGACGACGTAGATGGCTAACGCGATCCATAGCGGCGGCGGCTTGCCGCATACGCGTGGCAAGGGCGGACGCATGTGCCATTGCATGCTCATGCGATCGACACTCCCGACGATTGGGCAACGACATGGCTGCCGCACTCGGTGCGGCACCGATCGACGACCCACCTGCGCCCGCTTTCGCTATAACCGACGCCCGTCTCGATGATGCGGTTATCGCCGTGCTCGGGGCACGACACGATGTCGTGTAGCAAGGCTACCTTGCGGCCGTCGAGGGCGAACGTGGACGAGGCGGTTTTGACGGTGCCGCCGTGTGTTGTGGAGTCACCGAGACAAACGGGATTTTTCATGGTGTTATTCCTTGCAGCGAGGGACACGCGCGTTCTAACGCACCAGCGGCGCATCGGGGTTGGTCGGCTTGATTGATGAGTCGCACGTGATGCGGTCCTGGCCCGATGGCGTCCTTAAACCGAGCGGGACAGTTGTGTCGTATTCGACATGCTTGCTGTCAGGTATGTCGCTCTTGCCGTCGTAGACAAATCCCGGAATCAATGGATATGAAACGACATAAGAATCATATTGACGATGCTTTTCGATATAAACACGATCTTTCGTTGCCGCTATCGTATATCTCCTCGAATCCTCGAACGGCTTATAGATGTGCCTCGCATACACCATTCCGTGAAACGTGTTGCCGCCATCCGTTGAGTACGCCATGACGGGGTTGCATCCTCGGTCGCCACAAACTGTATAAGGCGCGACTGCGGATGGAAACACGAGATTCATTCCAGTCGAGTCGGCATTGATGATTCGCCCCTGGAAATTCTCGACGGTACCCCGCCCAAGCTTCCTGCGGATACCTGTTTTCGTATCGTTGTAGAAAGTCTCGCCGTGATAGCAATCACGATACCGCTCCAGTGTCACGAACCGGTGGTTGTCAAGCCGGTAAATGACTTGGGGTGGCGAGTCGTAAGGCAGTTCCTTGGCGCTCAGAAAGTCCGCGAGGTTAAACGAATACGGCTTTTGTGTACTACAGGCCTGCATCATCAGCATCAGCGCGACAATGACGAGATTACGCACCATAGGGATTTTCATAAACGGGATTTTTCATGATGTTGTTCCTTGCAGCGAGGGACGCGCGTTCTAACGCACCAGCGGCGCATCGGGGTTGGTCGGCTTGATTGATGCGTCGCATGTGATGCGGTCTTGACCGGAGAGAGTGCGAAGCTTTGAAAAAATACCTGGTCTCTTCGACGCCAAAAATGTCGAACTGCGTACGCCCGGAGGATATGGCTTACTCAGATCGATATTCGGAAGCAACGGGTATTCTTTCACGTAAGGATCACCGTCTTCATCGCCATAATCCACTTGGGCGACAAACAGCTTATCTTTCGTTGCTGCAACCGTATATCTCTTCGAGTCCTCGAACGGCTTAGAGACGGTTTCATAAAGACTGCTCGGCGCGTCGGAGCGTATTCCAGCAGATCAGGCAGCAACCGAGTTTGAGGAACGCGCCGTGAATATCGGCACGGCGTTCGAAACGAATACGGAGGCGACGGAAGTGATGCAGCCAAGCATGCGTGCGTTCAACGACCCAGCGATATTTTCCAAGGCCGCTGCCGTGTTCGGTACGACGCTTGGCAATCACCGGTTCGATACCACGATTGCGCAACGCTTTTCGATGTCGCTCGGAGTCGTATCCGCGGTCGGCGTAGACCACACGCGGTCTCTGCAGTGGGTGGCCGCGCAATCCGCGAATCGGTGGAATCGCGTCGATCAGCGGCAGCAATTGCGTGACGTCGTTGACGTTCGCGCTGGTCAGGATCGCGGCAAGCGGCGTGCCGTTGGCATCGGTGACGATGTGGTGCTTCGAACCGGGTCGAG
>NZ_JBYQCG010000061.1:0-74037 GCF_057837105.1 Burkholderia sp. APQ4-4ca
TATGCGGTATTAATCCGGCTTTCGCCGGGCTATCCCCCACTACAGGACATGTTCCGATGTATTACTCACCCGTTCGCCACTCGCCACCAGGTGCAAGCACCCGTGCTGCCGTTCGACTTGCATGTGTAAGGCATGCCGCCAGCGTTCAATCTGAGCCAGGATCAAACTCTTCAGTTCAAACCTGTTACTGTTTTCGGTTCTTGCGAACCGGTCGCTCACTCAAAGCTGACAGGAATATGAATCACTTCATAAACCTGACTTACTTTAGTGTGAGACTCTTGATACTTTTGCTATCTGATCCGAGGATCAGCTCGCTGCCATCAAGCGCCCACACTTATCGGCTGTTAATTTTTAAAGAGCATTTCTGCGAGGAATCTTGAACCCCTCAGCAGCGCTGCGTTTTCAGCAGCAGAGAAGCGAGATTATGAACCGTGTTTCGCAGCTCGTCAACATCTTTCTACACGACTTCGTTGCGACTGCGGGGCTCAACTTCCTGCGCCGCCAAGGCTCGCTACCTCCGAACCCCGACAGCACCGCTTCCCTTCCTCTCGAGCCGTGTTTGCGTTAGCGCGAAAGAGGCGTGATTCTAAGCAGCTCACGTCGTGAGCGCAAGGGGCTCGCAGCAACTTTTTCACACACGCCGCAGTTCGGCCGTCCGGCCATGCCTGGCCACGAGACCGCTTATGGTGCAAAGAACGGACTAGAATGTGAGGTTCTTCGCCTCTTTCTATATACGTCTTTAATATGCGCCAGCGAATCGCCAAACGCCTCCCCCCCGATGCCGACAAATTGGTCGGTCTGTCACTTGCGCTCTTCGCGTCGGGCAGTCGCATCGAGGATCGCTTCTGGGAAGCGAAGCTCGATACGCTGCTCGCCAAGATTGTCCGCAACGGCAATCAGACCACGCTCGACGCCGCGCTCGACCATCTTCAACAGAATCATCCCGACGCCTACGGCGCGCTCGCCGACATGGCCGAGACGCACAGCGAGTCGATGGTGATCGAACACGACGGCCAACCGTACGATGCACTGCTGGTCGCCGTCCCGGTTCTCGCCTGGACACGCTACATGATTCCGTCGGGACCGCTCAAGGGCGACGTTGCCGACGCGCTGCGAACGCACCTGCAGGCGCACGTGCTCGCGAACGGCACCCTCGTCGGGCTCGCCCCGTTCCTCTACAGCATCGACCAGTTGCCGCGGCACCATGTCGAAACCTACCGGCTGGCCCAGCAACTCGCCCATGCGGCAATCGGCCAGCAGGCCCCGAAGCTGAGCTTCGGCGACCTGCCGGAAACTTCGCCGATCCTGGCCGATCCGCGCTTCCTGCTGGCGGTCGTCGCCGCGCCGGCCGGCGCGCCGCTGTTCCGCTGGCAGGAAGAGGAAAACGGTAGCCGGATCGAGCGCGGCCAGTGCCTCGAACAATGGACGGCTCAAGGCGGCCCGAACCTGTCGATCGCGCTGCCCGGCTGCGAGTTCGAATGCCTGCTTCCGGACGCGTACTACTCGGCCTGTCGCGATGCGGACGAACGCGTACGCCCGCACACCGTCCGAACGGCCATTCGTTATCTATTCGACACACTTGGTGCAGCGCCGCAAGAGCTGCGCGCGGTGGTCGCCGGCTTCGGCGAACGTCGTATCGACGAGTATCGCGTCGGCTTCACGCGACGTGCGAGCAACGACGTGATCTACGGTGTCGTGTGGCCGCTCTACGGCCGGGAAAACGGCGACGTATCGGTCGACAACGCGACGCTCGAAGGCGAAGCGCCGATCGAGGGGCCGCTCGAGGAAATCGTGAGCCTGCTGAAGGAATGCGGCGTAACCGACGTCCGGCGGCACGCGGGCCGCTTCGAACCCGAATACTGCGACGACTGCGGCGTGCCGCTTTACGCCGATCCGCTCGGCGAAATCGTCCATGCGGAAATGCCGGAAGACGCGTCGCCCGCCCAGCCGCACTTCCACTGACCCGCCCCGCAGGCTCAGAAAACCTGAGCCGCCCAAAGCCGCTTTCGGTTCCTGCCGAAGCGGCTTTTTTCTTGTCCGACGCCCGATCGCTCAAAATTTCGAACTTTTCCTAAGCCTTTCAGCCAAGCAGACATCGTGTAAGGTCTTTGTCATTATCGGGGCCAGCTTATCCCCGACGGCAGTCAATGACTCACTTCACGGAGGTTGAATATGCGGTTCTTGGTACTTAACTCAGACGCCGAACGGCGTGACGGACTGAAGACCCTGTTGCGGCAGATCGACCGGCACGCCAGCATCAACGATGCGCCTGACGGTTTCCAGGCACGCCGGCTGCTGCGCACCCAGCGTTTCGACCTCGTCGCGATCGACTGGCTGGACGTCGGCCGGATCAGCGAGCTTCAGGCACTCGGCAATGCGTGCTCGCCCACACCGGTCGCCGTTCTGGTCGACGACATCTCGCCAGAAGCCATCCAGCGCTTCTTCAATTACGGCGTCGCGGGCGTGATCCCGCATTCCACGCGGCCGCACCTGATCGTGCGTGCGCTCGAGATCGTCCTCTTGGGCGGACATTACATTCCGCCGATCGCCCTCAGCCTGTTGCCGTCCACGGCAACGACGACGGCCCGCCACGACGCCCATTTCCAGACGCTCGCCGGCTCGCTGCCCCGGCGCCCGCCGACCGGCCTCCTGTCGCCGCGGCAAGCGCAGATCATGCGGTTCGTCCACATGGGCAGCACGAACAAGATGATCGCCCGTACGCTCGGCATCAGCGAAGGCACGGTGAAGATCCACCTCGCGAGCATCTTCCAGCAGCTCGGCGCCGCAAACCGCGCCGCCGCGGTCGCGATCTACAACGGCTGGCTGTCGCCCCATCTCGAGGTGCTGCTGGCGAACCGCAACCGCGCCCGTAAACCGGTCATCGGGGAACACGGCCCGGCTCCGCTGCGGACACAACGGCATGACCGTCCTTACCCGTTGCCCACCGCGAATGCCGGCACGCAGGACCTGCCGCTCGCCGCCGAGCCGCCGGCACGATTCCGGCGCGGACGCTAGGCAAACAGTCTCGATATTGCGACGGTCGGGCATGTGGAGGCTCCCACCTTTGATGCTCAACGAGTAATATGGACGCATGGGTTTTCTTTTCACACCGCTTCCGCTCTGGGTTGGCATCGGTGGCTGGATCGCCGCCGTGGCCCTGCTCGCGCTCGCGATCTGGAATCGCCCCTTCGTACGCCTGCAAGACGCCACGCTCCAGCACGTGTGGCTCGCGCTCGTCACAGCGATCGCGGTCCTGTGGGCCTCGAACGCATGGCTCGAAGATGGCATCGTCATGCATCTGCTCGGCGCAACGTTGCTCGTCACGCTGTTCGACTGGACACTCGCCCTGGTCGCGATGGGCGCCGTCACCGCGATTGCCGCGATCATCTTCGACGCGCCGTGGCAAGGCATCGGCCTGACCTATCTGATCTACGGTGCGCTGCCTGTCGGCGTGTCGGCGTTGCTGCAACGCGCCGCGCTCGCCTGGCTGCCGCACAACCTCGCGTCGTTCATCACCGGGCAGGGCTTCCTGTCGCCCGCGATCGCAATCGTTGCGGTCGCTGCCGCGGCGGCCGGTGTCCAGCTCGCGCTCGCGGACGGCGTGCCCGTCGTGATTCCAGCCGGCTATCTGCTGAACACCGCGCTGCTCGCGCTCGGCGAAGCCTGGTTCACCGGCATGGCAACGGCACTCATCGCCGTCTATCGCCCCGCGTGGGTCACGACCTTCGACGTCCGGCGCTACCGCCTCGGCGGCCCGCGCGCCTGAATTTCCACCGCATCGGCCCGGCGCACACGCGTATCGGCGGCGCTTGCGCGGCGCGCGCCGAATACGCCACCTACTGCCGCACAACTTTTTTACGCTAAGATTGAACTCCTGTTCTTCATCGGGCATCTATACGTGCCCGACGTCTTCTTCGCTCCTCACCAATAACCAGATGGACAGCTCACCTGCCTCGCTCCGGATTTTCCGGGCGCTCGGCAAGCTGGCAGCCTGTATCGCGGGCCTGTCGCTTGCGCTTCCCGCACCGGTATTCGCCGACCTGCTCGACCAGCGTTCCGAACTGATCAACAAATTCGTCAACGAGATGCATGCCGATCCGCTCGCCGCCGATTGTGCAGCGCACGGCAGCTTCATCGCCAGCACGTCGACGGCGTTCGATCGCGTCGATTTCGCGCCGAACGCATTCGACAGCGGCAACGCGACGATCACGCCGTGGAACGACTCGTTCGACCAGGGCAAGCAGCGCGTGAAAGTCGACAACATCGTTACCGTCGACGGGCTCGGCATCCACAGCGACGGCCGCGATCCGACGCCGCTGAAATTCCGTTGCGGCTATGTCGGTCAGCAAATGCTCGCGTTCAGCTGGAACGACCCGGTTCCGCCGCTGAAGCCGCGCGTCGAGCGCTCGTCGTCTTCGACGAAGAAGTTCAAGGGCAAGTCGCACCGCGGCAAAGCCAAGGCGAAGGCATCGGGCCGCGCCGGCAGCAAGAAGGCCGTCGCGACGAAGAAATCAAGCGGCCAGAAGAAAGCCGTGAAGAAAAAAACCGCGAAGAAGTCCTGATACGGCGGAGCGGCAACGACAGCAGCAAAAAAGGCCGGTGCATCGCAAGATGCGCCGGCCTTTTTCATGCAACGACGGCTGCGCTTACGCGAACGTGTCGACGTGTACGAGGATCGCGGCCAGCATCGCCGCGCCGAGTGCCGCGCTACGCTCGCCGTTCCAGCCAACGCGCTCGTCGGGCAGGTTCGCGTTGTCCTTGAACGGCATTTCGAGCGTCAGCGACAGGCAACCGAACTGGTGGCCAATGTACTTGGACGCGAGCTTCAGCGCATCTTCCTTGTACTTGCTCGCCGCGTAGCCGTGCTCGGTCTGGAAGTCGGGACTGGCGACCTTGAACGCGTCGATGAACGCGGCCTGCTCCTTGCCCTGCTGCTCGGTGAAGCTCGGCAGCATCTCCGAGCCGGCGACGAACACGTACGGCAAATCCTCGTCGCCGTGAATGTCGAAGAACATGTCGCAACCGATCGCATGGATCGCATCGCGCACGGCCAGCACTTCGGGGCTGCGTTCCGCATCGGGCGCCATCCATTCGCGATTCAGGTTCGCGCCGGCCGCATTGGTGCGCAGGTTACCGTGCACGCTGCCGTCCGGGTTCATGTTCGGGACGATGTAGAACGTCACGCGATCGTACAGCTTGCGCGCGACCGGATCGCCGGCCCAATCGCCCCATCCGGCCAGCCGCTTGACCAGGCCTTCGACGAACCACTCGGCCATCGATTCGCCCGGATGCTGGCGCGCGATGATCCACACCTTCTTCTTCGGCGCGCCCTCGGCTTCCGGCGTGCCGAGCGTCAGCAGCGACATCGGACGGCCTTCGACCGTGCGGCCGAGCTCGACGACGCTCGCCTGCGGCAACTGCTGGACCGCGCCGAGAAACGCCGCGTGACGCTCTTCCGAGTACGGTTCGAAATACGCGTAGTAGATGCTGTCGAACTCGGGCGTATGGTCGATGGTCATCGTCTTGCCGTCGAACGTCGTCGGCACGCGAAACCAGTCGACGCGGTCATAGCTCGCCACCGCGTGGTAGTTGCGCCAGCCCGACGGATACGCGCATTCGGCTGCGTTCTCGAACGTCATCACGCATCGTTCGCCGCGCGCCCCCGTCAAGCGGTAGTAAAACCATTGCGCGAATTCCGAACGATTGTCGCCGCGCACGCGCAGCCGGATTGCGTCGGGGCTGTCGCACGACACGACGTCGATTGCGCCTGCGTCGAAATTACTGGTGATCGAAACAGCCATCTGTCTATCTCCTTTGTCGACCAGCGTTAGCGCTTCAGCGCTTATGCTGGTCCCATGCAAAGCGGTCGACCAGCGTTAGCGCTTCAGCGCTTACGCCGGTCCCATGCAAAACTGCCGACCGAAGCAGGCACGTACCGCCTGTCCGGCCTCATGCATGCACCGGCCGTCTCGTGAACGGCCGGCTGGGTCACTCGCCGATGCGCCGGCGATATACGTAAGTCGAATCGTTCGACGCCGCCGCCTCGAACGCATAGCCTTCGGCCGCGAATGCCTTCAGCGCCTTCGGGTCGGCGATACGGTTCTCGACGACAAAACGCGCCATCAGCCCGCGCGCGCGTTTCGCATGGAAACTGATGATCTTGTAGCGGCCGCCCTTCCAGTCCTCGAATACCGGCGTGATGACCGGTGCGGCCAGCAGCTTCGGATTGACCGACTTGAAGTATTCGGTCGACGCGCAATTGACGAGCACGCGCGCCGCGCCGCTACGCGTCTCGAGCTGCTCGTTCAGCGCCCGCGTGATGCGGTCGCCCCAGAACGCATACAGATCCTTGCCGCGCGCGTTCGCGAAACGCGTGCCCATCTCCAGCCGGTACGGCTGCAGCAGGTCGAGCGGACGCAGCAGCCCGTACAGGCCCGACAGCACGCGCACGTGCTGCTGCGCATAGTCGAGATCGGTCGGCGACAGCGATTTCGCGTCGAAACCCTCGTAGACGTCGCCGTTGAACGCCAGCACGGCCTGCTTCGCGTTGGCCGGCGTGAAGGTCGGCGACCAATCGGCGTAGCGCTGGAAGTTCAGACGCGCGAGCGGATCGGAAATATCCATCAGCGCCGCGATGTCCTGCGGCGACAGCTTGCGCAGGCCGTCGATCAGTTCCGACGCGTCGTCGACGAATGCAGGCTTCGTGTAAGACTGGACGTGCGCGGGCGTCTCGTAGTCGAGGGATTTGGCGGGAGAGAGAACGATTATCATAGAGGCTCGCTGGCACGCCGTGCCTTGCGGTCAGACGAAAACCACCGATTGTAACGAATGACCCGCTCTCTCGCCCCGCACGCCGCACGCCGCGTCGTGCTCGACTCGAACGTCTGGATCGACATCCTCGTCTTCGACGACCCCGCTACGCGCCCGATCCGTGCCGCGCTGGAGCGCGGCACGCTGGCCGCCGTGATCGACGGCCGCTGCCTGACCGAACTCGAATACGTGCTCGACTATCCGCAGTTCCAGTCGCGCGCGATCGACAAGGCTGCCGCGCTCGCGACCGTCGCCCGGCTCGCGAGCCTCGTCGAACCGTCGCCCGTCGACGCCGACGCGCCGCCGCTGCCGAAGTGCAAGGACCGCGACGACCAGAAATTTCTCGAACTCGCCCACGCCGCGCAGGCCGAGTGGCTCGTGTCGAAAGACCGCGCGCTGCTGAAGCTCGCGAAGCGCACCGCACGCGACTTCGGTTTCCGGATCGCGCAACCCGCGCCGTTCGTGGAAGCCTGCGCGCTCGACGCCGCGCCGCCCGCGACGGCGACGCCGGCCTGACGCCCCCACCCGAATTCGACCGTCTCGATGAACGCTCCTTCAGATATGCCAACGACTCCCGTTTTCCCGTCGCGCCTGCCGAATGTCGGCACGACGATCTTCACGGTCATGAGCGCGCTTGCCGCCGAAAAAGGCGCGGTGAACCTCGGCCAGGGTTTCCCCGATTTCGATTGCGATCCGCGCATCGTCGATGCGGTCGCCACCGCGATGCGCAACGGGCACAACCAGTACCCGCCGATGGCCGGCGTCGCGCCGCTGCGCGACGCGATCGCCGACAAGATCGCGCAGGTGTACGGCCGACGCTACGATCCGGGCACCGAAATCACCGTGACGGCCGGCGCGACGCAGGCGCTGCTGACGGCGATCCTCTGCGCGGTGCATCCGGGCGATGAAGTAATCGTCGTCGAGCCGACCTACGACAGCTACCTACCGTCGATCGAGCTTGCCGGCGGCAAGCCCGTGTTCGTCACGCTGGACGCGCCCGACTATACGATCCCGTTCGACCGTCTCGCGGCCGCGATCACGCCGAAGACGCGGATGATCCTGATCAACACGCCGCACAACCCGACGGGCACCGTGTGGCGCGAGGCCGACATGCGCAAGCTCGAGGACATCGTGCGCGGCACAAACGTGCTGATCCTGTCCGACGAGGTCTACGAGCACATGGTCTACGACGGCGCGCGCCACGAGAGCGTCGCGCGCTACCCGGAGCTCGCCGCGCGCAGCTTCATCGTGTCGAGCTTCGGCAAGACCTATCACGTGACGGGCTGGAAGGTCGGTTACGTCGCAGCGCCTGCGGCGCTGACCGCGGAATTCCGCAAGGTCCACCAGTTCAACGTGTTCACTGTGAACACGCCGATGCAGATCGGGCTCGCCGACTACCTGCGCGACCCGGCGCCGTACCTGTCGCTCGCGGGCTTCTATCAGCGCAAGCGCGACTTCTTCCGGGCCGGCCTCGAGCGCACGCGCTTCAAGTTGCTGCCGTGCACGGGCACGTACTTCCAGTGCGTCGATTACTCGGCGATCAGCGACCTACCCGAAGCGGAATTCTCGAAATGGCTCACGTCGGAGATCGGCGTGGCCGCCATTCCGGTGTCGGCGTTCTATCACGAGCCGCACGAATCGGGCGTCGTGCGCTTCTGCTTCGCGAAGCAGGAAAGCACGCTCGCATCCGCGCTCGAACGGCTCGCCCGCCTGTAAGACCCGGACGGGCGGCCGTACGCCGCCTGTCAGAAACGCTTACGAACGCACGACGTTCGCCGCTTCGACATATGCCTTGCGCTCGGCTGCCACGCGTTGCGCGGCCGGGCGTTCTCCCACCGTCTTTGCATGCGCCTTCCAGTCGATGCCGGTATCGAGCAGGAAGTCGCGCCCGAAAACGGCCTTCGTCGCCATGCCGACGACCGGCAGATGAACCCACGCGGCGATGTCCGCCAAGCCGAACGATTCGCCGAGCACATACGGCGAAAACCGCGTCATCTGCTTGAATGCGTCAATCGCGCGCGGCAGGCGCTTCTCGACGTGCGCCTTCGTCCCGTCGCTCACCTTGCCGCCGAAAAACGCTTCCGTGTACACCTCGCGCGCCATCCATTCGAGATACAGCTCGAGCGTCTCGACGAGTTCGCGCACCTTCGCCGCCGCGAACGGGCTCGCGGGGAAAATGCCTTTCTCCGGATAGCGCGCCGCGAGGTATTCGATGATCACCTGCGACTCGAACAGCGCGCCTTCTTCCGTCTTCAGGAAAGGAATCTTGCCGAGCGGCGAATCGGCAAGCTGCGCCGGATCGCTGATCGGGAAACCGCACATCGCTTCCTCGAACGGAATGTCATGCTCGAGCAGGACGAACTTCACCTTGTTGTAATAGTTGGACAACGGAATACCGCACAGCTGTAGCATCGGTGTCTCCTTCCTTGCTGAAACGCGGCCGCATCGAAACCGGCCGCATCGGGATTCATCGCGCTGAAAAGCACGTCCGTGCTAGTCTAAAGCAAGTCGTGCGTTCGTCACGACAACATTACCTCCGCTGCGGCGTCGGCCACGCCTGCCCGCGCGACACACGCGGCGTCGCCGCCGCGCCATCCGATGGAGACACGCTCGCATGAGTGCTGAACTGCTGGCCTCGCGTCCGCCCGAGAGCGATTCGACGCTCGTCCTCACGCTGTCCAATCCCGGCGCGCGCAACGCGCTGCATCCCGACATGTACGCGGCCGGCATCGAAGCGCTCGCCACCGCCGAGCGCGATCCGGCGATTCGCGCCGTCGTGCTGACGGGTGCCGATCGTTTCTTCTGCGCGGGCGGCAACCTGAACCGGCTGCTCGAGAATCGCTCGAAGGATCCGTCCTTCCAGGCCGACAGCATCGATCAGCTCGCGGCATGGGTCACGGCGATCCGCGCGTCGACGAAGCCGGTGGTCGCGGCCGTCGAAGGCGCGGCGGCCGGCGCGGGCTTCTCGCTCGCGCTCGCGTGCGACCTGATCGTCGCCGCACACGATGCGAAATTCGTGATGTCGTATGCGCGCGTCGGCCTGACGCCCGACGGCGGCGGCTCGTGGTTTCTCGCCTGCGCGCTGCCGCGTGCGATCGCGGCCGAGATCCTGTTCGAAGGCAAGCCGGTTTCCGCGGAACGCCTGCATGCACTCGGCGTGGTCAATCGGCTCGCCGCGCCCGGCACGGCGCTCAGCGACGCACTGGCCTGGGCCGACGCGCTCGCCGGCATCTCGCCGAATGCGCTCACGCGCATCAAGTCGCTGCTCGACGACGCCACCGCGCAACCGCTGGACGTGCACCTCGTCACCGAGCGCGATCATTTCGTCGCGTCGCTGCATCATGCGGACGGGCTCGAAGGCATCACCGCGTTCCTGGAGAAGCGCCAGCCGCGCTACAAACGCTGATCCGCCGCGTCGCACGCCACGCCACGCGCCTCCATCCGGAATCCGAGTATCTCGCGGGCCACACGTACACGATCGCGGACATCGCAACGTTCCCGTGGACGCGCTCGTGGTAAAACCAGGGCATCGTGCCGGACGAGTTGCCGAACGTGAAGCGCTGGCACGAGGCGATCGCCGCGCGACCGGCCGTGCAGCGCGGCGTCAAGGTGCTTGCGTCGATGCGCAAGGCGCTGCAGGACGACAAGGCACGCGAGGTGCTGTTCGGCGCAACGCAATATGCGAAGCACTGACCCGCACGTGGTGGACGGAGCGGCATCCGTGCATGCCGCTCCGTGCTTCAGAAGTAATGCAGCGTGATGAACTCCGCCGCGCATACCGGCAGCGGCGCGTCGGGGTGCTCGACCTGCACCGATACCGACCACGTCACCTGGATGCCGCCGCGCGCGGCGTCCGCGATTTCCTTCACCGCGAACAGCGCACGCGCGCGCGCCCCGACCGGCACCGGCTTCAAGAACCGCACGCGGTTCAGCCCGTAGTTCACGCCCATCTTCTGCTCGAAGCGCATCGCGTCGGTCATCAACGCCGGAATCAGCGACAGCGTCAGGAACCCGTGCGCGATCGGCCCGCCGAACGGCGACTCGCGCCGCGCGCGTTCGGGGTCGACGTGAATCCATTGATGATCGCCGGTCGCGTCGGCGAAACCATCGACGCGCGGCTGGTCGATCTCGATCCAGCCGCTCGCGAGCGGCTCCGCGCCGATCCGCGCCTGCAGCGCCTGCGCGGAGGCAATCAGCGGCAAGGTCACGTCGATCATGGATTCGCGCCCCCCGGATGGCGCAGCCCGAAAATCACCTTGGTGTGCACGGAGATCACCGTCTCGCCGGCTTCGTTCACGCCGATCCATTCCGTCGACACGATGCCGCGGTCGGGCTTGCTTTCCGACACGCGTTTGTCGTGCACCTTCTGGTACATCGTGATCGTGTCGCCGGCGCGCACCGGCTTCAGCCAGCGGATCGAATCGATGCCCGGCGAGCCCATGCTGGTCGAATCCGGCCCGAGCTTCTGGACCAGCAGGCTCATGAATACCGAGCACGTATGCCAGCCGCTCGCGACGAGTCCGCCGAAATGCGAGGCCTTCCCCGCTTCCTCGTCGACATGGAACGGCTGCGGATCATAGCGCCTCGCGAACGTCTTGATGTCGTCGGCCTCGAACGTGTAGCGGCCCACTTCGGTGGTGCTGCCGACCACCAGATCTTCGTAACTGATGCCCACTGATGAGTCTCCTTGTCTGGCGCGCTCGCGCGTCGCCGTCATGCTACGTCGGTCTGCACGAAATCGGGCAGCGCCGCAATGCGGGCGAGATGATGATCGGTATCGCCGAGCGTCGTCTCGATGATCGACAGCCGCTTGAACAGGTGCGCGGCGGCCACCTCGTTGGTCACGCCCATGCCGCCGTGCAGCTGGACCGCCTGCTGGCCGACGAAGCGCGCGGCCGCACCGACCCGCGCCTTCGCGGCCGACACGGCCTTGCGCCGCGCGTCGGCGTCGCCGTTCGCGTAGCGCACCGCCGCGAGATAAGTCAGCGAACGCGCCTGCTCTGCATGAATCAGCATGTCGACCATCCGGTGCTGCAGCGCCTGGAAACGCGCGATCGGCACACCGAACTGCTCGCGCGTCTTCGTGTATTCGACCGTCGCGCGATTCAGTTCGTCGAGCGCGCCGACCGCTTCCGCGCACAGCAGGAAGGTCGCGTAATCGGCGATCTGCTCGAGTGCCGCGGCGTCGCGCGCCCCGCCCGTCAGCAGTCGGCCCGGCGTGTCGTCGAACGTGATCGTCGCGGCACGCTGGCCGTCGATGGTCCGGTAGTCGACTACCTTCGCATTGGCCGCATCGCGTTCGACGACGAAGAGGCCGATGCCGCCGCCGTCGACGCGTGCGGGTACGATCCACACATGCGCTTGCGCGCCGTGCTGCACCACCGACTTGGTGCCGGTCAGCCGGTACGTGCCGCCCTGCTCGCGCGCGTGCGTGTCGAGTTCGTACAGATCGTAGCGCGCGTGCGGTTCGTGGAACGCGACCGCCACGCGCTTGTGCCCCTGCGCGACCGCCTCCAGCAGCGCGGCATCGTCACCCGTGCCGGAGCCGGCGATCCGCAACGCCTCGACGCCAACCGCCGTGGCCCAGTACGGCTCGATCACTAGCGCGCGGCCGAGCGCCTGCATCACGACCAGCATGTCGACCGGCCCACCGCCGAAGCCGCCCTGTGCGTCCGGCACGGGCAACGCGGTCAAGCCCAGTTCGGTGAATGCGCTCCACTGCGCGTCCGACACACCGGTATCGCTGTGCACGATCGCCTGACGCGCTTCGAAGCCGTATTGCTCGCCGAGATACCGGCGCAGCGCGTCGGCGAACTGCTGCTGCTCATCGGTAAAGCTGAAATCCATGGTTGTCTCCGTTCCCTGATCACAGCCCCAGAATCATCTGCGCGATGATGTTCTTCTGGATCTCGTTCGAACCGCCGTAGATCGACGTCTTCCGGTAATTGAAGTAGTACGCGGCAAGCGGCGCCGCATCGTCGTCGCCCGCGATGCTGTGCTCGCGCTCGCCGTCGAGGAACGGCACGTCGAACGGGGCGGCCAGCGGGCCGATCGCTTCGACCATCAGCTCGGTGAGCGCCTGCTGCACCTCGGTGCCCTTGATCTTCAGCATCGACGCCTCGGGGCCGGGCCCCTTGCCGCTCGTCTCGCGGCTGACGACGCGCAGCACCGTCACTTCCAGCGCCATCAGCTCGACTTCGAGCGCCGCGACCTTCGCGGCGAACACGGGATCGGCGAGCAACGGCTTGCCGTTCTTGCGCTGGTTCGATGCGACGCGCTTCAGGAATGCGAGCTCCCGCTTCGACGCGCCGACGCGCGCGATGCCGGTGCGCTCGTGGCCGAGCAGGTATTTCGCGTAGGTCCAGCCGCGGTTCTCGTCGCCGACGAGGTTCTCCACCGGCACCTTCACGTCCTCGAAGAACACCTCGTTGACCTCGTGGTCCTCGTCGAGCATCACGATCGGACGCACCGTGATGCCGGGCGACTTCATGTCGATCAGCAGGAACGAGATGCCCTCCTGCTTCTTCGCGGCCGGATCGGTGCGCACGAGACAGAACATCATGTCGGCGTACTGGCCGAGCGTGGTCCAGGTCTTCTGGCCGTTCACGACGTAGTGATCGCCGTGGCGCTCGGCGCGCGTGCGCAGCGACGCGAGGTCGGACCCGGAACCCGGCTCCGAGTAACCCTGGCACCACCAGTCCGAGCCGTCGAGAATACGCGGAAGATAGTGGCGCTTCTGCGCTTCGCTGCCGTATTTCATCAGGACCGGCGCGACCATCGACACCCCGAACGGCAGCACGGTCGGCGCACCGATCCGCGCGCACTCCTCGTCCCAGATGTGCCGCTGCGTCGCGTTCCAGCCCGGGCCGCCGTATTCGACCGGCCAGGCGGGCGCGGACCAGCCGCGCTGGCCCAGAATCCGGTGCCAGCTCGCAAAATCCTCGCGGTCGAGTCGTTTGTGATCGAGTACCTTGGCGCGCAGTGCATGAGGCAGGTTGGCCTCGAGCCAGGCGCGAACGTCGGCGCGGAACGCGTCGTCGGCGGGGGAATAATCCAGATCCATGCGCAGTGTCTCCTCGCCGCGGCCGTCCGGCCCGGCCAAGGACACACTGCGTACGTCATTGCAGCGGTTCTTTCAGCGCGGCAGGAATCGGCAGCGGCATCACGTCGATGCCTTCTTCGACCAAGGACTGCGCATCCTCCGGCGTCGTGACGCCGCGAATGCTGCGTGCGGGCGCCTCGTTGTAATGGATGCGCCGCGCTTCCTCGGCGAAGCGCTCGCCCACGTTCTCGGTCTTCTCCAGCACCTCGCGCAGCGCGCGCATCACCTGCGCCTGCAGCGCACGGGGATCGGCCGGCTGCGCCTGCGTCGCGCCCGACAGGTTCAGGCGCGGCGCGGACGGCATCCGGTTGATCTCCGTCGTTCCGCACACCGGGCATTCGACCAGCTTGCGGGACAACTGCGCTTCGAATTCATCGGCGGAAGCGAACCAGCCTTCGAACCGATGACCGTGCGGGCACTGTAAATCGAGGACCTTCATGCTGAATCAGGGCGTGTGACGAGTGTAGCGCAAAAAGCGGTTTTGTGAACGGTCGTGCTAAATCCCGATCGCGCAGCACGAACGCGCCGCGTCACCGGATTGTAACGCGGCGCCCCGCCCGCCGCTGACGCCGTGCTCAGGGCGTGACGACCGGCCCGAGCGGCCAAGTGCCGGACAACACCTTGTCGAGCCACATCGTGCCGATGATCGTCTTGACGTCGGAGATCTGGCCGGTGCGCACCCATTCCTGCAGGTCGGCCAGCGTCGCGGTGAAGGTTTCGAGAAATTCGCCTTCGTCGAGCTTGCGCTCGCCGGCCGTGAGCCCGCGCGCGAGGTACAGATCGATGAATTCGGTCGAATAGGAAATGATCGGATGAATGCGGGCCAGAAACACGTATTCGCGCGCCGTGTAGCCCGTCTCCTCGCGCAGTTCGCGCGCCGCGCACGCGAGCGCACCTTCGTTCGGATCGAGCTTGCCGGCCGGGAATTCGGCCATCACCTTGCCGATCGGATAGCGGAACTGGCTCTCCATCAGCACGCGGCCGTCGTCGAACAGCGGAATCACCATCACCGCGCCCGGGTGCTGCACGTATTCGCGCGTGGCCTTCTTGCCGTCCGGCAGGCGGACGGTGTCGCGCTTGAGCTTGAGGAACGCGCCTTCGAAGATCGCCTCGCTCTCGAGGCAGATTTCGGTCAGTGCGGCGTCGTGATTGGGTAGTTCGGCCATCGGCGGCTCCTGAATGAGCACGACGGACGGCCGAAGCCGTCAGCGTCGTTTGACGAGATACTGGAACGTGAAGCCGGGAAACGCGAACACGACGAAGAGACTGAACGTGATCGCGTAAAACTGCCAGCCCTGTTCGAAGCGGTTGCCGGCGCGCGACTCGAGCCAGAAGCCGAGCGCGCCGACGATGAAGTACAGCACGATCAGCTCGCCGATCCGCACCCACGCGTTCTTCTTCGTCGCGCCGAACGGCACGACGGCGAAGAGGCGTTGGTTCAGGAACGGCAGGTTGGCGCAGACGAGCGCCAACAGCACGATGAACCAGCCGGCTGCCGACATTACAGCGGCAGCGTGTGACGGATTGCCTGCAGGCAGGCGGTCAGCAGCGGGCTCGGAATCAGGCCGAGCACGACGACCGCCAGGCCGTTCAGCACGAGGATCGTGCGCTTGCAGAAATCGCCCGAGATCGGCGTCGAATCCTGCGGGGCATCGAAGTACATCAGCTTCACGATGCGCAGGTAGTAGAACGCGCCGAACAGCGACGTGATCACGGCCAGCACGGCCAGCCACGTGAGACCCGCGTTGACGGTCGCCTCGAGCACGGCGAGCTTCGCGTAGAAGCCGACGGTCGGCGGGATGCCGGCCAGCGAGAACATCATGACCATCATCACGAACGCGAACACCGGGCTGCGTTTATTGAGGCCCTTGAAGTCGTCGATCGTTTCCGCTTCGAAATCGCGGCGCGCGAGCAGCATCACCACGCCGAACGAGCCGAGCGTCGTGATCAGGTAGACGATCGCATAGAACATCGCAGAGCTGTACGCATTCGCCGGTGCCGCCGCGTCGCCCTTCACGATGCCCGCGAGCAGGCCGAGCAGCACGAAGCCCATGTTCGAAATCGCCGAGTACGCGAGCATCCGCTTGATGTTGCGCTGGACGATACCGGTGATGTTGCCGACGATCAGCGACAGCGCGGCGAGGATCACGAGCGCGGTCTGCCAGTTCTGCGCGAGCGGCAGCAGGCCCATCACCAGGAAGCGCAGGCCCCATGCGAACGCGGCAACCTTCGGGCCGCCGCCGACGAACAGCGTCATCGCGGTCGGTGCGCCCTGGTAGACGTCCGGCACCCACATGTGGAACGGCACGGCGCCGAGCTTGAACGCGATACCGGCGACGATGAAGACCACGCCGAACATCAGCACGGCGGCGTCGGTGTTGCCGCTAACCGCCTTGTACACCTCGCCCAGCTCGAGCGAGCCGGTCGCGCCATACAGCATCGAGATGCCGTACAGCACGAAGCCCGACGCGAGCGCGCCCAGCACGTAGTACTTCATCGCCGCTTCGCTCGACTGCGCGGCATCGCGACGCAGCGCGATGACCGCGTACAGCGACAGCGACATCAGTTCGAGGCCGAGGTACAGCGTCAGGAAGTTATTGCCCGACACCATGACCAGTTGACCGAGCAGCGAGAACATGCCGAGCAGGAACACGTCGCCGCGGAACATGTCGCGATCCTCGAGGTACTTGCGCGAATAGACGAGCGAGACCGCGAAACCGAACGACACGACAGCCTTCATCGTGCTCGCGAACGAGTCGACGACGACCATCTTCGAGAAGAAGTAGTACTGCTGCGGGTCGAGCGCCTGGACCGAGAACCACACGCCGGCGACGACCGACGAGACGACCGCGATCAGATAGGTCAGGCGGCGGCCGGAAGCACCGGTAAAGGTGTCGTTCAGCCATGCGACGACGATGGCGGCCATCACCAGCGCGTCAGGCAACAGAACATTCATAGAGGCGTTTTGCATGATCTTGAGTTCCTCCGCTCGCGATTACTGGGCCAGCGGCAGCTTCGACTGCGCGACGTGGGAGAGGAGGTTTTCCACGGAAACGTGCATCACGTCGGTGAAAGGCTTCGGATACAGGCCCATCAGCAGCGTGAACGCGGCAAGCACGGCCAGCATCAGGAATTCGCGACGGCCGATGTCCTTCAGCTTGGCGACGTGATCGTTCGCGACCGCGCCGAAGTACACGCGCTTGTACATCCACAGCGTGTAGGCCGCGCCGAGGATCAGCGTGAACGCCGCCCCGAAGGCGATCCAGAAGTTGTACTGGACGGCCGCGAGAATCACCATGAACTCGCCGACGAAACCCGACGTACCCGGCAGGCCGCAGTTGGCCATCGAGAACAGCATCGCGAATGCCGCGAACTTCGGCATCACGTTCACGACGCCGCCGTAATCGGCGATCTGGCGCGAGTGCACGCGGTCGTACAGCACGCCGATGCAGAGGAACATCGCGCCCGACACGAAGCCGTGCGAGATCATCTGGATGATCGCGCCTTCGACGCCGAGCTGGTTGAAGATGAAGAAGCCGAGCGTGACGAAGCCCATGTGCGCGATCGACGAATACGCGACCAGCTTCTTCATGTCGGCCTGCACCATAGCGACGAGGCCGATGTAGATCACCGCGATCAGCGACAGCGTGATCACGACGGGCGCCAGGAAGTGGCTCGCGTCAGGCGTGATCGGCAGCGAGAAGCGCAGGAAACCGTAGGCGCCGAGCTTCAGCATGATCGCCGCCAGCACGACCGAGCCGCCCGTCGGCGCTTCCACGTGCGCGTCCGGCAGCCACGTGTGCACCGGCCACATCGGCACCTTCACCGCGAACGCGAGGAAGAATGCAATGAACAGCAGGATCTGCGGCGTCATCGCGATCTTCGCGTTCTGCCACGTCGCGAGGTCGAACGAGTGCGTCTGCGTGTACAGGTAGATCAGCGCGACCAGCATCAGCAGCGAGCCGGCCAGCGTGTACAGGAAAAACTTGAACGCCGCATACACGCGGTTCGGGCCGCCCCACACGCCGATGATGATGTACATCGGGATCAGGGTCGCCTCGAAGAACACGTAGAACAGCAGGCCGTCGGCCGCCGAGAACACGCCGATCATGATCCCGGACAGGATCAGGAACGCCGCGAGGTACTGCGCGACGTTTTCGGTGATCACCTCCCACGCGGCAATCACGACGATCACCGTGATCAGCGCGGTCAGCACGACGAACCACATCGAGATGCCGTCGACGCCGAGGTGATACGCGATGTCGAAGCGTTCGATCCAGGTCGACTTCTCGACGAACTGCAGCGCAGCCGTGCTCGAGTCGAAGCCCGTGATCAGCGGGATCGTGACCGCGAGGCCGAGCAGCGCGCCGATCAGCGCGACCCAGCGGGCCGTCCCCGGATTTTTGTCGTTACCCACCGCCAGCACGAGGAGGCCGAAAACGATCGGCAGCCAGATCGCGGTACTGAGAATCGGAAAAGCGTGCATTAGTGTTGTCTCCCCGCCTTATTTGCCGCCGAGCGTTACAAACAGGGTCAGGAGCCCCAGCATGCCGATGATCATGGCGAACGCGTAGTGATAGATGTAACCGGATTGGAGGAAGCGGATCACGCCGGCAAACCAGCCGATGAACCGGGCGCTGCCGTTGACGAGGCCGTCGATCACCACGACGTCGCCCTCCTTCCACAGGCCGCGGCCGATCGCCACCGAACCGCGGGCGAACACCACTTCGTTGATCTTGTCCAGGTAGTACTTGTTGTCCAGCAGCGTGTAGATCGGGCCGAACGCGCGGCGGATCGATGCCGGCAGCTCCGGACGCTTCAGGTACAAGAACCACGCGACGACCACACCGGCGAGCGCGAGCCACACCGGCAGGCCCGACACCGAGTGCAGGCCCATGCCGACCCAGCCGTGGAATTCTTCGGCCATCTCGGCCAGCGCCGGGTGGTTTTCGCCGATGAAGATCACCTTGTCGAATGCGACGCCGTGCTGGAAGAAATCGCCGAACAGCATCGGGCTGATCGCGATCGCGCCGATGATCACCGACGGGATCGCCAGCAGGACCAGCGGCACCCACACGACCCACGGGGTCTCGTGCGGCTCGTGCGCGTGGTCGTCATGACCGTGGTCGTGGCCATGGCCGTGATCGTCGTGGCCATGTGCGGCGGCCATGCCCATCGGCGATTCCGGATGCTTCGGCTGACGGAAACGCTCTTCGCCGTGGAACACCAGGAAGTACATGCGGAACGAGTACAGCGCCGTGACGAACACGCTCGCGACGACCGCGAAGTACGCGAAACCCGAACCCGGCAGGTGCGACAGCTTCACCGCGTCGATGATCGAGTCCTTCGAGTAGAAGCCCGAGAAGAACGGCGTGCCGATCAGCGCGAGCGAACCGACGAGCGACGTGATCCACGTGATCGGCATGTACTTGCGCAGACCGCCCATGTTGCGCATGTCCTGGTCGTGGTGCATGCCCATGATGACCGAGCCGGCGCCGAGGAACAGCAGCGCCTTGAAGAACGCGTGCGTCATCAGGTGGAACACGGCGACCGGGTAAGCGGACACGCCGAGCGCGACGGTCATGTAACCGAGCTGCGACAGCGTCGAATACGCGACCACGCGCTTGATGTCGTTCTGGACGATGCCGAGGAAGCCCATGAAGAGCGCCGTGATCGCGCCGATCACCGTGATGAACGACAGCGCGGTATCCGACAGCTCGAACAGCGGCGACATGCGCGACACCATGAAGATGCCGGCCGTGACCATCGTCGCCGCGTGAATCAGCGCCGAGATTGGGGTCGGGCCTTCCATCGAGTCCGGCAGCCACACGTGCAGCGGGAACTGCGCCGATTTACCCATCGCGCCGATGAACAGGCAGATACAGGCGACGGTCAGCAGGCCCCAGTCGGTGCCCGGGAAGTGCAGGCTCGCGAGTTCCGCGCGCTTCGCGAACACTTCGCCGTAGTTCATCGAGCCGGCGAACGCGAGCAGCAGGCCGATGCCGAGCAGGAAGCCGAAGTCGCCCACGCGGTTCACGAGGAACGCCTTCATGTTCGCGTAGATCGCGCTCTCACGCGTGAAGTAGAAGCCGATCAGCAGGTACGACACCAGACCCACCGCTTCCCAGCCGAAGAACAGCTGCAGGAAGTTGTTGCTCATCACGAGCATCAGCATCGAGAACGTGAACAGCGAGATGTACGAGAAGAAGCGCTGGTAACCGTCTTCTTCCGCCATGTAGCCGATCGTGTACACGTGCACCATCAGCGAGACGAAGGTCACGACGACCATCATCATCGCGGTCAGCGAATCGACGAGGAAGCCGACTTCGAGCTTCAGCGAACCGACGTTCATCCATTCGTAGACGGTCGCGTTGAAGCTTGCGCCGCCCATCACGTCGAAGAAGACTTTCGCCGACAGGAGGAACGCGATCAATACGCCGAGGATCGTGATCCGGTGTGCGCCCTTGCGCCCGACTGCGTTCCCGAACAGCCCCGCAATCAGCGAGCCGGCCAGCGGAGCGAGCGGAATCGCCAGCAGCAGGTTTTCATTGAGTGTCGTTGACATAACAGCGTTGCCTGAAATTAACCTTTGAGCTGATCGAGATCCTCGACATTGATCGTGTCGAGCTTACGGAACAGGGTCACCAGAATCGCAAGACCGATCGCCGCTTCCGCTGCGGCGACGGTCAGCACGAAGAACACGAAGATCTGGCCGTGCACGTCGCCGAGGTAATGCGAAAACGCGACGAAGTTGGTGTTCACCGCCAGCAGCATCAGTTCGATCGACATCAGGATGATGATGACGTTGCGGCGGTTCAGGAAGATCCCGACGATCGCGATCGCGAACAGGATCGCGCCGAGCACAAGGTAGTGAGCAAGGGTCAGCATGGTTTTCTTTTCCTCCGCTTAGCCGTTGGTGCTCGAACCGGCTTCGCTCTGCGCCGTTTCCGGCAGCGGCTTGTCCGCTTCCATCTTCACGAGGCGCACGCGGTCGTTGCGGCGCACCTTGACCTGATCCGACACGCGCTGGCGCTTGCTGTCCTTGCCCTTGCGCTCGGTCAGCCCGATCGCGGCGATGATCGCGACCAGCAGCACGAGGCCGGCGATTTCGAACGCGAAGATGTAGTCGGTGTAGATCACCTTGCCGATCAGGCGCGTATTGGACCAGGTGGCCATCTCGCCCGTCGCCATCGCATGCACGGTGTGCGTGTCGCCGTAGCCGCGCCACAGGATCAGCGCGGTTTCGATCACGATGATCGCGCCGACCACGGTCGCCATCGGCACGAAGCGCTTGAAGTCGCGGCGCAGGTAGTCGATGTTGATGTCCAGCATCATCACGACGAACAGGAACAGCACCATCACCGCGCCCACATAGACCAGAACCAGCAGGATCGCGAGGAATTCCGCTTCCAGCAGCATCCAGATCGCAGCGGCGTTGAAGAACGCCAGCACAAGGAAAAGCGCAGACGCCACCGGGTTGCGCGAAGTGATCACCTTCAGCCCTGATACCACCAGGAGCAGCGCGAAGATGTAGAACAGTACGGTCGTGAATTCCATGATTACCGGTTCATCGTTAGGCCATAGTCAGGCGCGGCTTGCGGAACGCCCGCACCCGTCGCGGCGGCTCGGCCCGTTCGTCGTTCATGCCGGGCCGGCACTGCAAACACAATCAACGATACGGCGCGTCGGCAGCCTTCGCCGCTGCGATGTCCTTCTCGTAGCGATCGCCCACCGCGAGCAGCATATCCTTCGTGAAATACAGGTCGCCGCGCTTTTCGCCGTGGTACTCGAGAATCTGCGTCTCGACGATCGAATCGACCGGGCAGCTCTCTTCGCAGAAACCGCAGAAGATGCACTTCGTCAGGTCGATGTCGTAGCGCGTCGTGCGGCGCGTGTTGTCGGCGCGCGTTTCCGATTCGATCGTGATCGCGAGCGCGGGGCACACGGCCTCGCACAGCTTGCATGCGATGCAGCGCTCTTCGCCGTTTTCATAGCGGCGCAGTGCATGCAGCCCGCGGAAACGCGGCGAAATCGGGGTCTTCTCTTCCGGGAACTGCACGGTGAACTTGCGCTTGAACGTGTAACGACCGGTCAGCGCGAGCCCCTTCAGCAGCTCGGTCAGGAAGAAGGTCTTAAAGAAGTGTTGGATAGCCGTCATGATTTCGTCCTTACTTCGCCCAGATGTTCAGCGGCGACATCATCCAGAAGCCGACCACGATCACCCAGACCACCGTGACGGGCAGGAACACCTTCCAGCCCAGACGCATGATCTGGTCGTAACGGTAGCGCGGGAACGTCGCGCGCACCCAGATGAACACCGACAGCAGCGCGAAGACCTTCAGCACGAGCCAGAAGATGCCCGGGATGAACGACAGGAATTCGAACGGTGCATCCCAGCCGCCGAGGAACAGCGTCGCAGCCAGCGCCGAGATCACGATCATGTTGATGTACTCGGCGAGGAAGAACAGCGCGAACGCCATGCCCGAGTAATCGATCATGTGACCCGCGACGATCTCCGACTCCCCTTCCACCACGTCGAACGGGTGACGGTTCGTTTCGGCGATGCCCGAGATGAAGTAGACGACGAACGCCGGCAGCAGCGGCAGCCAGTTCCACGACAGGAAGTTCACGCCGTGGCCGGCGAAGAAGCCGTGCTGTTGCGAACCGACGATTTCCGACAGGTTCAGGCTGCCGGCCGTCATCAGCACGAGCACCAGCGCGAAGCCCATCGAGATTTCGTACGACACCATCTGCGCCGCGGCGCGCATCGCGCCGAGGAACGCGTACTTCGAGTTCGACGCCCAGCCGGCGAGAATCACCGCGTACACGCCGATCGACGAGATCGCCATCGCGTACAGCAGGCCCGCGTTCACGTTCGCGAGCACGGCTTCCGCCTGGAACGGGATCACGGCCCACACGGCGAACGCCGGCACGACGGTCATCACCGGTGCGATCAGGTACAGCCAGCGGCTGGCGGCGCTCGGCTGAATGACTTCCTTCAGCAGCAGCTTCAGCACGTCGGCGATCGGCTGCAGCAGGCCGCCGGGGCCGACGCGGTTCGGGCCGAGACGCACGTGCATCCAGCCGATCAGCTTGCGTTCCCACAGAATCAGGTACGCGACGCACAGCAGGATGACGACGGAGACGACGAGGATGCGCACGACTGCCCACACCGTCGGCCACGCGAAGCCGAGAAGCTCGGCCCCGCCCGCGTTGATCGTATCGAACAAGCTCATTTACGCCTTCTCCACCACCAGTTCACCGGACAGGCTGCCGAGCGCCGCGCCGGCAGGCGTCGCCGCCGACACGCGAACGACCGTCTCCGCAAGATTCGCGTCGCGCACGGCCGGCAACTGCACCGCACGCTCGCCCTGGCGCACGCGCACGGCGTCGCCTTCCTTCAAGCCCAGCTTGTCGAACAGCGCGGCCGGCAGGGCCGCGGCGTTCGCCGCCTTCGCGGCGGCCGTCAGGTGCAGCGCACCTGCGCGGCGCACGAGTGCGTCGGCGTGATAGATCGGCACGTCGGCCAGGCGCTCGAAACCGCCGTTCGCGGCATTCGCCGCGGCACGGGCCGGCGCGACCGACGTCTGGTTCGACAGGCGGCCCGCGACGCCGGCTTCGCCGAGCGCGGCGACACGCACTTCTTCCGCGGTCTCGTATTCGAAGTTCGGCAGGCCGAGCAGGCTGCCGAGCACGCGCAGCACCTTCCAGGCCGGACGCGTGTCGCCGAGCGGGCGCACGACGCCGTTGAAGCTCTGCACGGTGCCTTCCGCGTTGACGAACGTCCCGGCCGTTTCGGTGAACGGCGCAACCGGCAGCAGCACGTCGGCGTAGTCGAGGCCGTGCTTGAACGGCGACATCACGACGACCATTTCCGCCTGGTTCAGCGCGACCAGTGCCTGCGCCGGATCGGCGGTATCGAATTCCGGTTCGACGTTCAGCAGCACGTAGCCCTTGCGCGGCTGCGCGAACGCCTCGCGTGCGTTCAGGCCGCCTTCGCCCGGCAGTGCGCCGACGACGTGTGCGCCGACCGTGTTCGCCGCTTCCGTCAGGAAGCCGAACGTGGCGCCGGTGTTCTCGGCGATCCACTGCGCGACGGCGTGCAGCTTCGCGAATTGCGGATGACGGACCGCCACGTTGCCGAGCAGCACCGCGCGGCGTTCGCCGTTCGCGAGCGACTGCGCGACGGCTTGCGCGGCCGGCGATGCGGTGACGCCAGCCAGCGCGTCGGGCAGCGCGACGCCGCGCAGTTGCGCGACGGCCGCGGCGATGCCGGCCAGCTCGTCGAGCCATGCGGACGGCGCGGCGACGATGCGTTGCGCGGTCGGGATCAGCGAATCGTCACCGGTCGCGTGCAGGAAGTGCAGCTTCGCGCCGTTCTTCGCCGCCTGACGCAGGCGCGATGCGAACAGCGGATGGTCGCGGCGCAGGAACGAACCGACGACGAACGCGGCGTCGACGTTCGACAGATCGGCGATCGGCATGCCGAGCCACGGTGCGCCCTGAACCGGCGCCGAGAAATCCTGCTGACGCAGACGGAAGTCGACGTTCGGCGTCTTCAGTTCGCTGGCGAGCTGCTTCACGAGGAACAGCTCTTCCGCGGTGCTGTGCGCGCTCGCGAGCATCGCCAGCGCGTTCGCGCCGTGATCCGCGGCGATGCCCTTCAGGCCCTTCGCGACGTATTCGAGCGCGGTCTGCCAGTCGGTTTCGATCCACTGGCCGCCCTGCTTCAGCATCGGCTTCGTCAGGCGCTCTTCGCCGTTGAGGCCTTCATACGAGAAGCGGTCCTTGTCCGAGATCCAGCATTCGTTGATGGCTTCGTTCTCGAACGGCAGCACACGCATCACGCGGTTGTTCTTTACCTGCACGACGAGGTTCGCGCCGACGGAATCGTGCGGGCTCACCGACTTGCGGCGCGACAGTTCCCACGTACGGGCGCTGTAGCGGAACGGCTTGCTGGTCAGCGCGCCGACCGGGCACAGGTCGATCATGTTGCCCGACATTTCGGAGTCGACCGTCTTGCCGACGAACGTCGTGATTTCCGAATGCTCGCCGCGGCCCAGCATGCCGAACTCCATCACGCCGGCGACTTCCTGGCCGAAGCGGACGCAGCGCGTGCAGTGGATGCAGCGCGACATTTCTTCCATCGAGATCAGCGGGCCCACGTTCTTGTGGAACACCACGCGCTTTTCTTCCGAGTAGCGCGACGACGACTTGCCGTAGCCGACCGCCAGATCCTGCAACTGGCATTCGCCGCCCTGATCGCAGATCGGGCAGTCGAGCGGATGGTTGATGAGGAGGAATTCCATCACCGACTGCTGCGCCTTCACGGCCTTGTCGGATCGCGTATGGACGATCATGCCGGCCGACACGGGGGTCGCGCAGGCCGGCACGGCCTTCGGCATCTTCTCGACTTCGACGAGACACATCCGGCAGTTGGCCGCGACCGACAGTTTCTTGTGATAGCAGAAGTGAGGGATGTACGTGTCCGCCTTGTGCGCAGCCTGGATCACCATGCTGCCTTCGGGCACCTCGACCTTCTTGCCGTCTATTTCAAGTTCAACCATGATGGTGAATGGTCCTTAACCTATTTCCGCCCGTTCGCGCGTTTGCCCGACCGTGCGCTCAAATTCCGCAACCGGGTATTTCGCTTCAGGCCGCCGCAGCCGAAGCCACATGCGGCGCGTGGCCGCCGACCATGCAATGCTTGTGCTCGACGTGGTACGCGAATTCGTCCCAGTAGTGCTTGAGCATCCCGCGCACCGGCATCGCCGCCGCATCGCCGAGCGCGCAGATCGTGCGGCCCATGATGTTCTCGGCCACCGAGTTCAGCAGGTCCAGATCTTCCTGGCGCCCTTCGCCGTGCTCGATACGGTTCACGACGCGATACAGCCAGCCGGTGCCTTCACGGCACGGCGTGCACTGGCCGCACGATTCCTCGTAGTAGAAGTACGACAGGCGCAGCAGCGAGCGCACCATGCAGCGCGTCTCGTCCATCACGATCACCGCGCCGGAACCGAGCATCGAGCCCGCCTTCGCGATCGAATCGTAGTCGAGATCCGTCTGCATCATGATGTCGCCCGGAATCACCGGCGCCGACGAACCGCCCGGAATCACGGCCTTGATCTTCTTGCCGCCGCGCATCCCGCCGGCGAGCTCCATCAGCGTCGCGAACGGCGTGCCGAGCGGCACTTCGTAGTTGCCCGGACGCTCGACGTCGCCCGACACCGAGAAAATCTTCGTGCCGCCGTTGTTCGGCTTGCCGATCTCGAGGTAATTCTGCGGCCCGATGGACAGCAGGAACGGCACCGCGGCGAACGTCTCGGTATTGTTGATCGTGGTCGGCTTGCCGTACACGCCGAAGCTCGCCGGGAACGGCGGCTTGAAGCGCGGCTGGCCCTTCTTGCCTTCGAGCGACTCGAGCAGCGCCGTTTCCTCGCCGCAGATGTACGCGCCGTAACCGTGGTGCGCGTGCAGCTGGAACGAGAATTCCGAGCCCATGATGTTGTCGCCGAGGAACCCGGCCGCGCGCGCTTCATCCAGCGCGGCTTCGAAGCGTCGATACACTTCGAAGATCTCGCCGTGGATGTAGTTGTAGCCGACGGTGATGCCCATCGCGTATGCGCCGATGGCCATGCCTTCGATCAGCGCGTGCGGGTTCCAGCGCAGGATGTCGCGATCCTTGAACGTGCCCGGCTCGCCTTCGTCCGAGTTGCAGACGAGGTACTTCTGCCCCGGGAACTGACGCGGCATGAAGCTCCACTTCAGGCCGGTCGGGAAGCCCGCACCGCCGCGGCCGCGCAGGCCCGACGCCTTCACGTCGGCGATCACCTGCTCGGGCGGAATCTTTTCTTCGAGAATGCGGCGCAGCTGCTTGTAGCCGCCGCGCGCAACGTAGTCTTCGAGATGCCAGTTCTCGCCGTTCAGACCAGCGAGGATCAGCGGTTTGATGTGACGATCGTGGAGGGACGTCATTTCGAGAGCTCCTCAAGCAGCTGGTCGATCTTCTCGCGGCTCATGAAGCTGCACATTCTGTGATTGTTCACCAGCAGCACCGGCGCATCGCCGCACGAGCCCATGCATTCGCCTTCCTTCAGCGTGAACTTGCCGTCGGGCGTGGTCTCGCCGAAGCCGATGCCCAGCTTCTGTTTCAGGTAGTCGGCAGTCGCTTCCGCGCCGCCATGCGGGCCGAGCTGGCACGGCAGGTTCGTGCAGAGCGTGATCTTGTGCTTGCCGACCGGTTTGAGCTCGTACATCGTGTAGAACGTCGCGACTTCCTGCACGGCGACGGCCGGCATGCCGAGATAGTCCGCGACGAACTGCATCAGTTCGGGCGACAGCCAGCCATGCTCTTCCTGAGCCACGGCCAACGCCGACATCACGGCGGACTGTTTCTGATCGGCGGGATACTTCGTCAACGCTCGATCGATTTCCTTCAGGCCTTCAGCTGAGATCATTTTCAGACACGACTCTTTCAATTCCTACCGAACGAACAACCTGCCGCACACTGGGGTGCATGGACGGCAGACCTGGCGCTCACTCTGTTGACAGCTTGCGAAGCCGCGCCGGTTCGGCGCATACCGCTTGTGACTTCACGTGTGACTGACTGCTCGCCGCCCGCGCGCGCGGGCGGCGCAACCCTTAGCGATCGATTTCGCCGAACACGATGTCCTGCGTACCGATGATCGTGACGGCGTCGGCGATCATGTGACCGCGCGCCATTTCGTCGAGCGACGCCAGGTGCGCGAAACCCGGCGCGCGAATCTTGAGGCGATACGGCTTGTTGGCGCCGTCCGACACGAGATAGATGCCGAACTCGCCCTTCGGATGCTCGACCGCCGCGTACGCTTCGCCTTCCGGCACATGGAAACCTTCGGTGAAGAGCTTGAAGTGGTGAATCAAGTCTTCCATGTTGGTCTTCATGCCGACGCGCGACGGCGGCGCAACCTTGTGATTGTCCGTCATCACCGGGCCCGGATTCTTGCGGAGCCACTCAATACACTGTTTCGCGATGCGGATCGACTGGCGCATTTCTTCGACGCGCACCAGATAGCGGTCGTAGCAATCGCCATTCACGCCGACCGGCACGTCGAAATCCATCCGATCGTACACTTCGTAGGGCTGCTTCTTGCGCAGGTCCCGCGCGATGCCCGAGCCGCGCAGCATCGGGCCCGTCAGGCCCATCTGCAGCGCACGTTCCGGGCTCACCACACCGATCCCGACCAGACGCTGTTTCCAGATCCGGTTGTCGGTCAGCAGCGTTTCGTATTCGTCGACGCACTTCGGGAAGCGCGTGAAGAAATCGTCGATGAAGTCGAGCACCGAGCCGCTGCGCGCTTCGTTCATCTTCGCGAGCGCCTTCTCGTTGCGAATCTTCGACGCCTTGTATTGCGGCATTGCGTCAGGCAGATCGCGATAGACGCCGCCCGGACGATAGTAGGCCGCGTGCATCCGGGCGCCGGACACCGCTTCGTACACGTCCATCAGGTCTTCGCGTTCGCGGAACGCGTACAGGAACACCGCCATCGCGCCGACGTCGAGCGCGTGCGCGCCGATCCACATCAGGTGGTTCAGCACGCGCGTGATTTCGTCGAACAGCACGCGGATGTACTGCGCGCGCTCCGGCACTTCGATGCCGAGCAGCTTTTCGATCGCGAGCACGTAGCCGTGCTCGTTGACCATCATCGACACGTAGTCGAGACGGTCCATGTACGGCACGGACTGGATGAAGGTTTTGGATTCCGCGAGCTTTTCCGTCGCGCGGTGCAGCAGGCCGATGTGCGGATCGGCACGCTGGATGACTTCGCCGTCGAGCTCGAGCACGAGGCGCAGCACGCCGTGCGCTGCCGGGTGCTGCGGGCCGAAGTTGAGCGTGTAGTTCTTGATTTCTGCCATGACGCCCCCTTAATGTTTCAGACCGCCATAGCGATCCTCGCGGATCACGCGCGGCGTGATTTCGCGCGGCTCGATCGTCACCGGCTGGTACACGACCCGCTTCTCTTCCGGGTCGTAACGCATTTCGACGTAGCCCGACACCGGGAAGTCCTTGCGGAACGGGTGACCGATGAAGCCGTAGTCGGTGAGGATGCGGCGCAGGTCGGGGTGGCCTTCGAACACGATGCCGTACAGGTCGAACGCTTCGCGCTCGTACCAGTTCGCCGAGGTCCAGATGTCGACCAGCGACGCCACGATCGGCAGATCGTCGTCCGGCGCGAACGCGCGCAGGCGCAGACGCCAGTTGTTCGTGACCGACAGCAGGTGCGACACGGCCGCGAAGCGCGGGCCGTCGTAGGCGCCGTCGCCGAAGGTCTGGTAGTCGACGCCGCAGAGGTCGATCAGCTGCTCGAAACGGAGCTTCGGATCGTCGCGCAGCGTCTTTGCGACTTCGAGGTAATCGCTCGCCTTCACGACGAGCGTCAGTTCACCGATCGCTTCGGTGAGGCTCACCACGCGCGCGCCGAGCGCGGCTTCGAGGTTTGCCTTGAGAGTCTCGATTTTGCTTGCCATATTGAGGGGACGCTCGGGGCTTTATTGACGGGCGATGGTATTGGTGCGGCGGATCTTCGCCTGAAGCTGGATCACGCCGTAGACCAGCGCCTCGGCCGTGGGCGGACAGCCCGGCACGTAGACGTCGACCGGCACGATCCGGTCGCAGCCGCGGACCACCGAGTACGAGTAGTGGTAATAACCACCGCCGTTCGCGCACGACCCCATCGAGATCACCCAGCGCGGCTCGGCCATCTGGTCGTACACGCGGCGCAGCGCGGGCGCCATCTTGTTGCACAGCGTGCCGGCGACGATCATCACGTCCGACTGACGCGGGCTCGGACGGAACACGACCCCGAACCGGTCCAGATCGTAACGGGCCGCGCCCGCATGCATCATCTCGACGGCGCAACACGCGAGCCCGAACGTCATCGGCCACAGCGAGCCGGTACGCGTCCAGTTGATCAGCTTGTCAGCCGTCGTGGTGACAAACCCTTCCTTCAAGACCCCTTCGATACTCATTTGCTTTCCACTCCAGACGAGCGACCGAGCGTGGCCGCCCATGCAAACCGGCGATTAACCCATCACTCCCAGTCGAGGCCGCCTTTCTTCCAGATATAGGCAAAGCCCAGCAGGAATTCGAGCAGAAAAATCATCATTGCGATGAAACCCGGCCAGCCGATGTCCCGGAGCGCGACGCCCCACGGGAACAGGAATGCGGTTTCGAGATCGAAGATGATGAACAGGATGGCGACGAGGTAATACCGAACGTCGAACTTCATCCGGGCGTCTTCAAAGGCTTCGAAGCCGCACTCGTACGGTGCGTTCTTCTCGACGTCCGGCTTGTTGGGACCAAGGAGCTTGCCGATGCTGACCAGCGCTATACCTAAACCAGTGCCCACGAGGAGGAACAACAAGACGGGGTAATAGGCTGCGAGGTTCAAGGCAATCCTCTATCGGTTGGTTCTGAGCGTCCGGAGAATACCACTTCCGGCGGAAGGAATCATTTCGGAGTACAGGCGATCGCAAGACAACCGCAAGCACACCCCAGAAATGAAAAATGCCAGCCACTAGAAGCGGCTGGCATTGAGTAACTTTGGTGCCGACGGCGAGACTCGAACTCGCACAGCTTTCGCCACTACCCCCTCAAGATAGCGTGTCTACCAATTTCACCACGTCGGCACTGCATGCAACTCGGGTTGTGCTGCTTGTTCCCGCGAATCGCTTCAAGAATTAAATTCTAACCCGAGTTCCAGATTTGTTCAACGCACAACCGCAAAAAAATTAACTTTTTATTTCGGGACATCCTGGCCCGGCGCGCTCGCGGCCGAACCGGCTGCAGCGGACGCCGCGACGGCCGGCGCCGATGCCGCGGGCGCCGATGCCGGCGCGGTCGCGGCCGTGCCGAGCACGCCTGCCGACGGCGTCGACTTGTACGAACCGAGGTACGTCAGCGCAAGCGTCGAGACGAAGAAGATCGCCGCGAGAATGCCCGTCGTGCGCGACAGGAAGTTCGCCGAGCCCGTCGCACCGAACAGGCTGCCCGACGCGCCGCTGCCGAACGCGGCGCCCATGTCGGCGCCCTTGCCGTGCTGCAGCAGCACCAGCCCGATCACACCGAGTGCAGACAGCACCTGCACCACAATAATCAACGTCTTGAATAACAGCATCACACCCACCCGATTGGATCGGGCGACCGGACCGACCGGCCGCCGTCATGGTTCAATTCGATCTCGGACCGCTCAATGCGCGGCCCGGCAGATCGCCAGGAAATCTTCCGCCTTCAGCGACGCGCCGCCGATCAGGCCGCCGTCGATGTCCGGCTGCGCGAACAGCTCTTCCGCGTTGTCCGGCTTCACGCTGCCGCCGTACAGCACGGACACGTCCGCCGCCCCCTTCGCCGCGAGACGCGTACGCAGGAACGCGTGCACGTCCTGCGCCTGCGCCGACGTCGCGCTCTTGCCCGTACCGATCGCCCAGACCGGCTCGTACGCGACGACGATGCGCGCGGCTTCGTCGGCCGTCAGCACGGCCAGCACCGCGTCGAGCTGCGCACCGACGACCTGCGCCGTCGCACCCGACTCGCGCTCGTCGAGCGTCTCGCCGACGCACACGACCGGCGTGAGGCCCGTAGCGAGCGCGCGTTGCGCTTTCGCGGCGACCGTCTCGCTGCTTTCGCCGTGATACGCGCGACGCTCCGAATGGCCGACGATCGCATACTGCGCGCCGAACTCCGCCACCATCGCGGCCGCCACCTCGCCGGTAAACGCGCCTTGCTCGTGCGCGGACACGTCCTGCGCACCGAACGCGACACGGCCACCGCCGAGCTGCGCCTGAACCTGCGCGAGATACGGGAACGGAACACACACGCCGATGGACGTTTCAGCCGCCACCGCGCCCGCACCCTGCACCACTTCGTTCAGCAGCGCCTGGTTGCCGGCCAGCCGGCCGTGCATCTTCCAGTTGCCGATCACTCGCTTTGTTCGTTGTTTCGACATCGTGTCCGTCTCGTCACTATCTTGTCATTAACGTGCCGGAACCCGGCCGTCAGGTTGGATCTGGCGAAGCAAACCCGCGATTTTACTGCGCGCGGCTTGAACCGGTCAAACCGCGTATGTCAAGTCCGCCGCGCGGGCCGTCATGCGTTCGCGCCCCAATCGAGCACGATCTTGCCGATGTGCTCGCCGCTCTCCATCAGCGCATGCGCCTGCGCGGCCTCGCCGGCCGGCAGCACACGGTAGATCACGGGTTTGATGCGCCCGTCGGCGAGCAGCGGCCATACGCGCGCCTTCAGCTGCGCGGCGATGCGGGCCTTGAACTCGACCGGGCGCGGGCGCAGCGTCGAGCCCGTCACCGTCAGCCGGCGGCGCAGGATCTCGTTCAGGTTGACCTCGGCCTTCGCGCCGCCGAGCAGCGCGATCAGCACGAGACGACCGCCGTCCGCGAGCGCGGACAGCTCGCGCGGCACGTACGAGCCCGCCACCATGTCGAGGATCACGTCGACGCCGCGATCGTGCGTCAGCGACTTCACGACCTCGACGAAGTCTTCGGTCTTGTAGTCGATCGCACGCTCGGCGCCGAGCGCCTCGCACGCGCGGCACTTGTCGGCGGTGCCGGCCGTCGCGAACACGCGAAAGCCGAGCGCATGCGCGATCTGGATCGCCGTCACGCCGATGCCGCTCGAGCCGCCCTGCACGAGCAGCGTCTCCTGATCGCCGCCCTCGCCCGCGCCGAGCTGCGCACGGTCGAACACGTTGCTCCACACGGTGAAAAACGTTTCGGGCAGCGAGGCGGCCTCGATATCGGTGAGGCCGTCCGGCACCGGCAGGCACTGCGGCAGCGGCGCGACCGCATATTCGGCATAGCCGCCGCCCGCGAGCAGCGCGCACACACGATCGCCGAGCTTCAGGCCGAACGGATTCAGCGCCGCATCGGACACGTCCCCGCCGACGATCTCGCCCGCGACCTCGAGGCCCGGCAGATCCGACGCCCCCGGCGGCGGCGCATAGGCGCCCTTGCGCTGGAACACGTCGGGCCGGTTCACGCCGGAAGCCGCCACCTTGATCAGCACCTCGCCGCGCTTCGGTTCGGGGCGCGGACGCTCCGCGAGCTTCAGCACGTCGGGGGCGCCGAATTCGGTGATTTCGATGGCTTTCATGGTGAGAATCGCTCCAGGATCGGAATCGGATGGCACGCCCGCGCGCACGGCGGCGGGCGCCTCGCCGGCGCTGCTGCGCCGCACAACGATGCTACAGAAAAAACGGCCGGCACGCTTTCGCACTGCCGGCCGTTGATCCGCCTGTCCGCTTACTGCTGCGGCGGCGTATCCGACTGCGCTGCCGCCGCTGCTTCATTCAGCAGCGCCTTGGCCGACAGACGCACGCGCCCCTTCTCGTCCGTCTGGATCACCTTGACCTTCACCTGCTGGCCTTCCTTCAGGTAGTCGTTGATGTCCTTCACGCGCTCGTTGACGATTTCCGAGATGTGCAGCAGGCCGTCCTTGCCCGGCAGCAGGTTCACGATCGCACCGAAATCGAGCAGCTTGAGCACCGTGCCTTCGTACACCTGGCCGACTTCGATTTCGGCCGTGATCTGCTCGATGCGCTTCTTCGCTTCGGCCATGCCTTCGCTGCTCGTGCTCGCGATCGTCACGACGCCGTCGTCCGAGATGTCGATCGTCGTGCCCGTTTCCTCGGTCAGCGCGCGGATCACCGAACCGCCCTTGCCGATCACGTCGCGGATCTTTTCCGGGTTGATCTTGACCGTGATCATGCGCGGCGCGAATTCCGACAATTGCGTGTTCGCGCCGGACACCGCCGACGTCATCTTGCCGAGGATGTGCATGCGGCCTTCCTTCGCCTGCGCGAGCGCGACCTGCATGATTTCCTTCGTGATGCCCTGGATCTTGATGTCCATCTGCAGCGCGGTGACGCCTTGCTCCGTGCCCGCGACCTTGAAGTCCATGTCGCCGAGGTGATCTTCGTCGCCGAGGATGTCGGTCAGCACCGCGAACTTGTTGCCTTCGAGGATCAGGCCCATCGCGATACCCGCGACGTGCGCCTTCATCGGCACGCCGGCGTCCATCAGCGCGAGGCAGCCGCCGCACACCGACGCCATCGACGACGAACCGTTCGATTCGGTGATTTCCGACACGACGCGGATCGAGTAGCCGAATTCGTCGGCGCTCGGCAGGCACTTGACCAGCGCGCGCTTAGCCAGACGGCCGTGGCCGATTTCGCGGCGCTTCGGCGAGCCGACGCGGCCCGTTTCGCCGGTCGCGAACGGGGGCATGTTGTAGTGGAGCATGAAGCGCTCGCGGTATTCGCCTTCGAGCGCATCGATGATCTGCTCGTCACCCTTCGTGCCGAGCGTCGCGACGACCAGCGCCTGCGTCTCGCCGCGCGTGAACAGCGCCGAGCCGTGGGTACGCGGCAGCACGCCGGTGCGGATCTCGATCGGGCGCACGGTGCGCGTGTCGCGGCCGTCGATGCGCGGCTCGCCGTTCAGGATCTGCGAACGGACGATCTTCGCCTCGATGTCGAACAGCACGTTGCCGACCGTTGCCTTGTCGGCCGCGACCGTACCGGCCGCCAGCGCGTCTTCCTCGAGCTTCGCCGACGTCGCCGCGTAGACTTCCTTCAGCTTCGCCGAACGCGCCTGCTTGTCGCGCAACTGATAAGCGGCGAGCAGATCGTTCTGCGCCAGCTCGGTCACGCGTGCGATCAGCGCCTCGTTCTTCGGCGCCGGCTGCCAGTCCCACTCGGGCTTGCCGCCGTCGCGCACCAGTTCGTGGATCGCGTCGATCGCGATCTGCATCTGCTCGTGGCCGAACACCACGGCGCCCAGCATCACTTCTTCCGACAGTTGATCGGCTTCCGACTCGACCATCAGCACGGCGCGCTCGGTACCCGCGACGACGAGGTCGAGGCTCGATGCCTTGAGCTGGTCGCGCGTCGGGTTCAGCACGTACGCGTTGTCGATGTACGCGACGCGCGCGGCGCCGACCGGGCCGTTGAACGGCAGGCCCGACACGGCGAGCGCGGCCGATGCGCCGATCAGCGCGGGGATGTCCGCCGGGATTTCCGGGTTCACGGACAGCACGTGGATCACGACCTGGACTTCGTTGTAGAAGCCTTCCGGGAACAGCGGGCGCAGCGGACGGTCGATCAGGCGCGACGTCAGCGTTTCATGCTCCGACGGACGGCCTTCGCGGCGGAAGAAGCCACCCGGGATCTTGCCGGCCGAGTAGGTCTTCTCGAGGTAGTCGACGGTCAGCGGGAAGAAATCCTGGCCCGGCTTCGCCGACTTCGCGCCGACGACGGTTGCCAGCACGACGGTGTCCTCGACGTCGACGATCACGGCGCCGCTCGCCTGGCGGGCGACTTCACCGGTTTCGAGGCGCACCTTGTGCTGGCCCCATTGGAATTCCTTCACGACCTTGTTGAACATGGACATGGTTGCTCCTTTGTATTCATGCATTTCATTCGCCGCGCCGGCCATCCCGCGCGGCGGCGTCCCGACCGAATCACCCGGAGCAAGGTGTGTTTTTTATGCCATTCCAGCGCGGCGCTCAGGCAGCGACGCGCTGGAATGACACAAATCCTGCCCCGGTATCGATCGCGGCGGCGGCCCCGCACGAACGTACGGGACAGCCTGCGATGCGTGTGACGCTACGCACCGCGCAAAAACAAAATGCCTGCATCAGCGGACTGACACAGGCATCTTGCTGGCGGCAATCGCCTCGATTACTTACGCAGACCCAGCTTCTCGATCAGTGCGCGGTAACGGTCGGCATCCTTGCCCTTGAGGTAGTCGAGCAGCTTGCGGCGGCGGCTCACCATGCGCAGCAGGCCGCGGCGGCTGTGGTGATCCTTCGCGTGGGTCTTGAAGTGACCCGTCAGTTCGACGATACGTGCGGTCAGCAGTGCGACCTGGACTTCGGGCGACCCCGTGTCGTTGGTACCGCGGGCGAACTGAGCAACGACTTCCGACTTCTTGATATCTGCAACAGACATGTGATTTCCTTTCTAACTGAACAGGCGGACACGGAAGAATGGCCGTGCCGTGACTTACAACCGGCGCGCATTGTAGCACAACTCGGTGCCGTTCTTACCGCTTCCCGTCACGGGCGCGTCATTGAACACGTCGACGGCATCTCCGTGCGTTGCGCCGGCACCGCGAGCACCGTCCGGAAGCCATAGCCCGACCCCTCGTTGTCGAAGCGCACGCCCGGCGTGCCCGCCTTGTCCATTTCCATCACGTAAAGGGGCTGGATCAACTGGTGATCCTGCGCGCGCATCCGCGACGCGTGGAAGCCGTCGTCGAACGACAGCCCCTCGAGCGCGTGCGCGACCGCGACGGGGTCGGCCGAACCCGCGCGGGTCATCGCGGCGGCCAGGATCTGGATCATCTGGCTCATCCGTCGTACCGGGTAATCGTCCTGGGCGGCCGGGAAACGGGTCCGGAACGCGCGGTAGAACGCATCGGACGCAGCGCCGCCCGCGTTCGGGTGCCAGTCGGCCACCGCCACGACGCGGCCGACACCCGCGTCGCCGAGGGCCGCCGGCGCGCCGAGGCTGTTGCCGTAGAACGTATAGAACTTCGCGTTCAGCCCCTGTTCGCGCGCCGCCTTCACGAGCAGCGTGAGGTCGTTGCCCCAGTTGCCGGTCACGACGGCGTCCGCGCCGCTCGCGCGGATCTTCGCGATATACGGCGAGAAATCCTTGATCCGGCCGATCGGATGGAATTCGTCGCCGGCGATCGTCACGTCCGGGCGCCGCGCGGCCAGCGCCTGCCGCGCGAGGGTGCTGACGTCGTGGCCGAAGCTGTAGTCCTGGTTCAACAGATAGACCTTGCGCAGCGCACGATCGCGCGCCATCACGTCCGCGAGCGCCGCCATCCGCATGCCGGCATGCGCATCGAAGCGGAAATGCCAGAAACTGCAGCGCGCGCCGGTCAGCGCGGGATCGTCGGCCGAGTAGTTCAGGAACAGCATCCGGTTGTCCGGATCGCGTGCGTTCAGCTTGTCGAGCGCCGCGACGAGCGCGGCCGCGACGGCGGAGCTGTTGCCCTGCGCGACGAAGCCGACATGGCGATCGGCGGCCGCGCGCAACTGCACGAGCGCCTCCTCGGGGCTGCCCTTGCTGTCGAGCACGACGAGCTCGAGCGGGTGCGCGCCATCGCGCAGCTTCACGCCGCCCGCCGCGTTGACCTGCTCGACGCCGAAACGCAGGTTGCGCTCGACCGCCGCGCCCGCGTTCGCGAACGGGCCCGACATCCCTTCGATCAGCGCGATCCGCACCGGCTCCCCGCCGGCAAACGCGGACGCCGCCAGCATCCACCCCGCGCCCCACGCGAGCGCGCACCGCTTCCATCCCTGCATCGGCCACCTGCCCTTCAATCTGCCCGAGAAGCGCGGATCATAGGCCGCGGCGCCCGCCGCCCGCAAGCGCGACGGGCGGCGATCCGCACCGATTTTTTCCGCGCGATGCGCGATCGCGCGCCGTCCGTGATAAAACGGGACTTGTTTCCGTGTTCAGGAGAATCCGATGCGCTCTCGCATTCCCGTGCGCCTGCCGGTACTGGTCGCTTGCACGGCCGCGCTGCTGGCCGGTTGCGCGCAACCGTGGCAGCAATACCAGGCCGGCCAGGACGAGTCGGCGATCGTCGCGCGCATGGGGCCGCCGCGCGAGATCTACGACCTGCCGGGCGGCGGCAAGCGCCTGATGTGGCCGACCCAGCCGATGGGCGAGATCACGGTCGCGGCCGACGTCGACGCGGCCCACCGGATCGTCAACGTGCGCCAGGTGCTGCAGCCGAGCGAGTTCTATCGCGCGGAGATCGGCAAGTGGACGAAGACCGACGTCCTCGTCAATTTCGGACGCCCGGTCGAGACGTCCTACTTCCCGCTGATGAAGCGCGAGGTGTGGACGTACCGGTATCTCGAGGACAACGTCTGGTACATGATGTACAGCTTCTACTTCGATCCGCAGGGCATCCTGCGCACCACGCAGAAAACGCCGGACCCGCTGCACGATCCCGATCGCCGCACTCTGTTCTGATCGATTGCGCATTGACGCGCAATTGTCGCAATGGCCATTTACGAATGATTGCGTGAATGGCCATTTCTTTTTTTCCGCTGCCTTATTTAATTTCGCGAATTACACGGAAAACTTTTCCGATCGTTAACATTTCGATGACAATACGCTGAACGCCCCGTCATGCGGGCGCCCGCGCATAAACAGGCATATCTGACGCATATCATGCGTCTCACTGGTGCATGCAATGCACTACGCCCAATCAATTTGAAACAATTTGTTTCAACCCACCCGGACTGCTAGGGCATACCCCTAATATCAGTCGAAATCGAACCTTTCAACTTAGAAAGAATGTCGTTCCGTCGTTTCGAGCGATATTTATTCGCCTTGATCACAAAGGAGTCCTCATGAACCGCCCCAAGAGCATGCTGGTTGCCAACATTGCCTGGGCCCGCGAGACGCGCGAACACACGCCGGGCTTCTTCGACGCGCTCGCGCGCGGCCAGAACCCGCGCGTCCTGTGGATCGGCTGCGCCGACAGCCGCGTGCCGGCCGAAACCATCACGCACTGCGCGCCCGGCGAGCTGTTCGTCCATCGCAACATCGCGAACCTGTTCCAGCCGGACGACGACAATTCCGCCAGCGTGCTCGAGTACGCGGTGCGGGTGCTGAAGGTCGACCACGTGATCGTGTGCGGTCACTACGGGTGCGGCGGCGTGCGCGCATCGCTGCTGCCGCCACCCGCCGACCTGCCGCACGTCGCGCGCCGCATCGCGCCGCTCTGCGCGCTCGCGCGGCGCCATCGCGACGCGCTCGACGGGCTCGACGACCTGGCCGCCGCCGATCGCCTCGCCGAGCTGAACGTGCTCGAACAGGTGCGGCTGCTGCGCGCGTCGCCGATCGTGCGCGGCCGCGAACGGCCGCCGCTCGTGCACGGCTGGATCTTTTCGCTCGCCGACGGCCGCCTGAAGGAGCTCGATTCCGGCTATGCAGCACCGCCGGCCGAAGCCGACGCCGAAGCCGAAGCCGAGCCCGAGCCTGTTGCGACCGCCGCCGCGCTCGGTTGACCCGCGCCGCCCTCCACGCCAACGACACCACCCCAACCATGAAACTGAACGAGCGCCTGTCCACCCTGCCGCGCGACATCGTCGCCGGCATCGTCGTTTTTCTCGTCGCGCTGCCGCTCTGTCTCGGCATCGCCAATGCCTCCGGCGTCGAACCGTTCGCCGGGCTCGTGTCCGGCATCGTCGGCGGCATCGTCGTCGCGCTGCTGAGCGGCTCGTCGCTGTCCGTCAGCGGGCCGGCCGCCGGCCTCGTCGTGATCGTCGTCGAAGGCATCGCGCAACTCGGCAGCTTCTCCGCGTTCCTGCTCGCGGTGCTGCTGTCCGGCGTGCTGCAGTTCGGCTTCGGCATGTTGCGCGCCGGCCGTTTCGCCGCCTACGTGCCGTCGCCCGTCATCAAGGGCATGCTCGCCGCGATCGGCCTGCTGCTGATCGTGAAGCAGATTCCGTTCGCATTCGGCATCGGCGGCCAGCCCGCGCAATCGTTTGCGAGCTGGCTGGCGCTGCCGACCGCATGGGCCGCCACGGCGATCGCGCTTGCGTCGCTGGCGCTGCTGATCGCATGGGACACGCCGGCACTCAAGCGCTTCGCGTGGGTGCGTTCGGTACCGGCTCCGCTCGCGGTCGTCGTGCTCGGCATCGGCGCGACGCTCGTGCTCGGCATGGTCGCACCGGCAGCCGCGCCGGGCGCCGCGCATCGCGTCACGCTGCCCGAATTCGACTCGTTCGCGGCGCTCGCGGCATCGCTCAAGCATGCGGAACTCGGCCCGAACTTCGCGCACCTGGTCAATCCGGACGTCTGGCGGGTTGCGATCACGCTCGCGGTCGTCGCGAGCCTCGAGACGCTGCTGTGCCTCGAAGCGGTCGAACAGATCGATCCGAAGCGGCGGCCGACGCAACCCGATCGGGAGCTGAAGGCCCAGGGCGTCGGCAATCTGGTCGCGGGCGCGGTCGGCGGCCTGCCGATCACGTCGGTGATCGTGCGCAGTTCGGCCAACGTCAACGCCGGCGCGCAAAGCCGGATGTCCGCGATCGTGCACGGGATCCTGCTGCTCGCGAGCGTATTCGCGCTCACCGGCCTGATCAACCTGATCCCGCTCGCGAGCCTGGCCGCGATCCTGATCCACACCGGTATGAAGCTCGCGAAACCGGCGCTGTTCCGCTCGGTGATGAAGCAAGGCCCGGCCGCGTTCGCGCCGTTCGCCGCGACGATCGTCGGCGTGCTCGCAGTGGACCTGCTGTTCGGCATCGCGCTCGGCCTTGCGTGCAGCGTGCTGGCCGTCGCCGTCGCGAATCTGAAGAGCCCCGTCACGCTCGCGCAGCATGACGACCACTTCCTGCTGTCGTTCCGCAAGGACGTGTCGTTTCTGGGCAAGGTGCAGGTCAAGCACCACCTGCGGCACATTCCGGACCGGGCGGCGGTGATCATCGACGCGACGCGTGCCGACTACATCGACCACGACGTGCTCGAACTGCTCGATGGGTTCGTCGCCGATGCGCCGCGGCGCGGGATCGCGGTCGAGTTCCGCCGGCGTCAGCCGGCGGCACGCACGGCTGCGCGCCGCTGGCTGTTCCGCGCGCCGGCCGCCGAATGAGCGGCCAATGAAAAAACGCCCCGGGCGGCGCAGGGCCGCACGGGGCGTTTCGGAGCCGTGTAACGCGCGCGCGGCGGCGCGCGACGCTTACGAGCGCTGCGGGTTGACCTTGTCGTCCTTCGAGTGCAGCTTGTTCAGCGCGGAAATGTACGCCTTCGCGGATGCGGCGACGATGTCCGGATCGGTGCCGACGCCGTTGACGATCCGCCCGCTCTTCGACAGCCGGACCGTCACCTCGCCCTGCGCCTGCGTGCCGGTCGTGATCGCGTTCACCGAGTACAACAGCAGCTCGGAGCCGCTACCGACTTCGCCCTCGATCGCATTGAACGTCGCGTCGACCGGGCCGTTGCCGCGCGCCTCGCCGGTCACTTCCTTGCCCTCGACCGCGAACACGACCTTCGCCTGCGGCTGCTCGCCCGTTTCCGAACGCTGCGACAGCGACACGAACTTGAAGTGCTCCTGCTCCTGCGCGAGCGCCGATTCCTCGGACACGATCGCGATGATGTCCTCGTCGAAGATCTCCGCCTTGCGGTCGGCCAGATCCTTGAAGCGCATGAACGCGGCATTCAATTCGGCTTCGCTGTCGAGCGATACGCCGAGTTCCTGCAGGCGCTGTTTGAACGCGTTGCGGCCCGACAGCTTGCCGAGCACGATCTTGTTCGCGGTCCAGCCCACGTCTTCCGCGCGCATGATCTCGTAGGTGTCGCGCGCCTTCAGCACGCCGTCCTGGTGGATGCCCGACGCGTGCGCGAACGCGTTCGCGCCGACCACCGCCTTGTTCGGCTGCACGACGAAGCCGGTGATCTGCGACACGAGCTTCGACGTCGGCACGATCTGCGTGGTGTCGATGCCGACATCGAGGCCGAAGTAGTCCCTGCGCGTCTTCACGGCCATCACGATCTCTTCGAGCGACGTGTTGCCCGCGCGCTCGCCGAGGCCGTTGATCGTGCACTCGATCTGGCGCGCACCGCCGATCTTCACGCCGGCGAGCGAGTTCGCGACCGCCATCCCGAGGTCGTTGTGGCAATGCACCGAGAAGATCGCCTTGTCCGAGTTCGGAATGCGCTCGCGCAGCGTCTTCACGAGGTTGCCGTAGAGTTCCGGCACGCCGTAGCCGACCGTGTCGGCGATGTTGATCGTCGTCGCGCCTTCGGCGATCACGGCTTCCAGCACGCGGCACAGGAAGTCGAGATCCGAGCGGCTGCCGTCTTCCGGCGAGAATTCGACGTTGTCGGTGAACTTGCGCGCGAAACGCACCGCGAGACGCGCCTGCTCGAACACCTGGTCCGGCGTCATCCGCAGCTTCTTCTCCATGTGCAGCGACGACGTCGCGATGAACGTGTGGATCCGCGCGCTGTTGGCCGGCTTCAGTGCGTCGGCGGCGCGCTGGATGTCCTTGTCGTTGGCCCGCGCCAGCGAGCAGATCGTGCTGTCCTTCACGAGACCGGCGATCGTGTGGATCGCGTCGAAATCGCCGTTCGAGCTGGCCGCGAAGCCGGCCTCGATCACGTCGACCTTCATCCGCTCGAGGTGCTTCGCAATGCGGATTTTCTCTTCCTTCGTCATCGACGCACCGGGCGATTGCTCGCCGTCACGCAACGTCGTATCGAAAATGATCAGCTTGTCTGTCATGGGGGGCTCCAGGGCTCTTTATACGGAAGTCAAACGTAATGAGATCGCGCCACCGCTGGCGACGCTCAACAACAGACGAGGCTTGAGACGGGGGGCGAGAACGGTCAGCGCGGCAGGCGCGCCAAAGCTAGCGCGCGTAGCGGCGCACCGGCTAGAAGGAGGGAGAAGCGGGGAAATGCGGTCATGGCGGAGACTATAGCGACATTCCGCTGGCCGCGCAATCGGACGGCACCCGGGAATCGACGCGGCCCGGCTCGAAAAAGGGGCAAATGAAAACGGCGGCTCCGAGGCCGCCGTTTCCGGGCAGATCAACGATCGTGCGCGGCGTCAGTGATCGCGCTGCGACGACCGCGCCGGATTCGCCCGCCCACGAATGGCCATGTAGGCCCAGAACACGTAGCCGGACAGCCCGTACAACACGAACAGGCAGAACAGCATCAGCGGCGGATCCGACGACACGAGCACGAACGCGACGACGACGAGCAGGATCGCCGCGAACGGCACGCGGTGCCGCACGTCGAGCGCCTTGCCGCTGTAGAACGGCGCGTTCGACACCATCGTCACGCCCGCGTAGATCGTCAGTGCGAACGCGACCCACGGCAGCCAGCCGAGCTTCATCGGCACGCGGTTGTCGGTCGCGAGCCACACGAAGCCCGCGATCAGCGCGGCGGCGGCCGGGCTCGGCAGCCCCTGGAAGAAGCGCTTGTCGACGCTGCCGATGTTCGTGTTGAAGCGCGCGAGGCGCAGCGCGGCGCCCGAGCAATAGACGAACGCGGCGAGCCAGCCCCAGCGGCCGAGATCCTTCAGCACCCACTCGTACATCACGAGCGCGGGCGCGACGCCGAACGACACCATGTCCGACAGGCTGTCGAACTGCTCGCCGAACGCGCTCTGCGTATGCGTCATGCGCGCGACGCGCCCGTCCATCCCGTCGAGCACCATTGCGACGAAAATCGCGATCGCGGCGATCTCGAAGCGCACGTTCATCGCCTGCACGACCGCGAAGAAGCCGCAGAACAGCGCGGCGGTCGTGAACGCGTTCGGCAGCAGATAGATGCCGCGCGTCTTCAGGAACCGCTGGCGCGCGGCGCGGCGGCTTTCGAGCGGCGCCGCATCGGGCGCCATCACCTTGTTGCGGCGGAACGGGCGTGGCGTCTGGCCGGAGCCGTTGCGCGGCCGACGCGGTTTGAATGCGGCCATCGTGCGCCCCGCCCCTTACTGTTCGAGCTCGGCGAGGATCGTCGACGACGCGTAGACCTTCTCGCCGATCGACACCTTCGCGCGGCTGCCGAGCGGCAGGTACACGTCGACGCGCGAACCGAAGCGGATGAAACCGTAGCGCTGGCCGCGCGACAGCGGCTCGCCGGCGCGCACGTAGCAGAGGATCCGGCGCGCGATCAGGCCGGCGATCTGCACGGACGTGACGGTCTTGCCGCTCGCCGTCTGGATCACGACCGCGTTGCGCTCGTTCTCGGTCGACGCCTTGTCGATCGCCGCGTTCAGGAACGCGCCGGGGAAGTACTCGACCTTCGAGATTGCGCCATCGACCGGCGAACGCTGCGAATGGACATTGAAGACATTCATGAACACGCTGATCTTCAGCGCTTCGCGGTTCGCGTACGGATCCTGCGCGGTCTCGACCGCGACGATGCGGCCGTCCGCCGGGCACAGCACCGCGTTCGGCTGCGCCGGGATCGGGCGCTGCGGATCGCGGAAGAACTGGACGACGAAGACGAGCAGCAGCCAGAACGGCCACGCGAAGCCGAAGCCCCCGACGGCATGGATCAACAGCGCGATGACGGCTGCAATCGCGATGAACGGCCAGCCTTCGCGCGCGATGATCGGATGAGGATAGTTCATGGATTCGTTCTGTGTTCGGTGAATTGCAAAGCCCGTAGCATAACAAAAGCCGCCCGGGGCACTGCTGCCTTCGGACGGCTTTTTGATGCCGGCCCTTCGCTTGAAGGGCCGGAACAGCACCTTTTGCTGCTGACGGTGTTTAGTTCTTCGTCTGGTCGACGAGCTTGTTCTTCGCGATCCACGGCATCATCGCGCGCAGCTTCGCGCCGACCTGCTCGATCTGGTGCTCGGCCGTCAGGCGGCGGCGCGACTGCAGCGTCGGCGCGCCTGCCTTGTTCTCGAGAATGAAGCTCTTCGCGTACTCGCCCGTCTGGATGTCGGTCAGGCACTGCTTCATCGCCTTCTTCGTCTCTTCCGTGACGACGCGCGGCCCGGTCACGTATTCGCCGTACTCGGCGTTGTTCGAGATCGAGTAGTTCATGTTCGCGATGCCGCCTTCGTAGATCAGGTCGACGATCAGCTTCAGTTCATGCAGGCACTCGAAGTACGCCATTTCCGGCGCGTAGCCGGCTTCGACCAGCGTCTCGAAACCTGCCTTGATCAGCTCGACGGTACCGCCGCACAGCACGGCCTGCTCGCCGAACAGGTCGGTTTCGGTTTCTTCACGGAAGTTCGTCTCGATGATGCCGGCACGGCCGCCGCCGTTCGCCGCCGCGTACGACAACGCGATGTCGCGTGCCGCGCCCGACTTGTTCTGTGCCACAGCGATCAGGTGCGGCACGCCGCCACCTTGCGAGTACGTGCCGCGCACGGTGTGGCCCGGCGCCTTCGGCGCGATCATGATCACGTCGAGGTCGGCGCGCGGAATCACCTGGCCGTAGTGGACGTTGAAACCGTGCGCGAACGCGAGCGCCGCGCCTTGCTTGATGTTCGCGTGCACTTCCTTCGCGTACACGTCGGCGATCTGCTCGTCCGGCAGCAGCATCATGACGACGTCCGCGCCCTTCACCGCTTCCGCGACTTCCTTGACCGACAGGCCGGCGTTTTCGGCCTTGCTCCACGACGCGCCGTCCTTGCGCAGGCCGACCGTCACGTTCACGCCGCTTTCCTTCAGGTTCAGCGCGTGTGCATGGCCTTGCGAGCCGTAGCCGATGATCGTGACTTGCTTGCCCTTGATGAGGGAGAGGTCGGCGTCTTTGTCGTAGAAAACGTTCATGATGGTTCCTTCGCTAATTCAAAAAATTCAATAATTCGTTCGGATGGAGTACTGCGGGCCGGGACATGACGGCGCACCCGGCGTGCCATTTTTGGCTATGTCGGCATCACACCTTCAGGATGCGCTCGCCGCGTCCGATGCCGGAGCTGCCGGTGCGCACGGTCTCGAGGATCGCGCCCGCGTCCAGCCCCTGAATGAATGCGTCGAGCTTGTCGCTCGCGCCCGTCAATTCGATCGTGTAGGTCTTTTCGGTCACGTCGATGATGCGGCCGCGGAAAATATCCGACATCCGCTTCATTTCTTCGCGCTCCTTGCCCACTGCACGTACCTTGATCAGCATCAGCTCGCGTTCGATGTGTGCACCGTCGGTCAGGTCCACCACTTTCACCACCTCGATCAGGCGGTTCAGATGCTTCGTGATCTGTTCGATCACGTCGTCGGAGCCAATGGAAACGATGGTGAGCCGCGACAGCGATTGGTCTTCGGTCGGCGCCACCGTCAAGGTTTCGATGTTGTAGCCGCGTGCGGAGAACAGGCCGACCACGCGCGACAGCGCGCCCGGTTCGTTCTCCAGCAGGACGGAAATGATGTGTCTCATGTTCGCTTCTTCCAGAATGTGTCCGTGTCGATTCACTCGCGCCGCGCGCCGCCGCGTGCCGCACCGCCCTTCGTGAAGGCGGCCGCATCGGGCCGGGCGCGCGTCGCGCCGTTACAGATCTTCCGATCCGAGCAGCATCTCGGTGATGCCCTTGCCGGCCTGTACCATCGGCCAGACGTTTTCGGTCGGATCGGTCTGGAAGTCGAGAAACACGGTGCGGTCCTTCAGGCGCAATGCTTCCTTCAGCGCCGGCTCCACATCCGAAGTCTTTTCGATCCGCATGCCGACGTGGCCGTACGCTTCGGCGAGCTTCACGAAATCGGGCAGCGCATCCATGTACGAATGCGAATAGCGCTTGCTGTATTCGATCTGCTGCCACTGGCGGACCATGCCGAGATAGCGGTTGTTCAGCGAAATGATCTTCACGGGCGTGTCGTACTGCAGGCAGGTCGACAGTTCCTGGATGCACATCTGGATCGAGCCTTCGCCCGTGATGCACAGCACGTCGTCGTCCGGATGGGCCATCTTCACGCCCATCGCCGCCGGCAGGCCGAAGCCCATCGTGCCGAGGCCGCCAGAGTTGATCCAGCGACGCGGCTTGTTGAAACGGTAGAACTGCGCGGCCCACATCTGGTGCTGGCCGACGTCCGAGCACACGAACGCATTGCCGTCCGTCAGCTCCCACGCCTTCTCGACCACGTACTGCGGCTTGATGATCTCGCTTTCGCGGTCGAACTTCAGACAGTCCTTCGCGCGCCAGCCCTCGATGTCCTTCCACCATTGCGCGAGCGCCTCGGTGTCGGGGCCATGCTCGGCCGTCTGCAGCTGCTCGATCAGTTCCTTCAGCACCTCCTTCACGTCGCCGACGATCGGAATGTCGACCTTCACGCGCTTCGAGATCGACGACGGGTCGATGTCGATGTGAATGATCTTGCGCGGGCGCGACGCGAAGTGCGCCGGGTCGCCGATCACGCGGTCGTCGAAGCGCGCGCCGATCGCGATCAGCACGTCGCAGTGCTGCATCGCCATGTTCGCTTCGTAGGTGCCGTGCATGCCGAGCATGCCGAGGAATTTCCTGTCCGACGCACGATAGCCGCCGAGGCCCATCAGCGTGTTCGTGACCGGGTAGCCGAGCAGATCCGCGAACTGATTCAGTTCACGCGACGCATCGGCGAGGATGATGCCGCCACCCGTGTAGATGTACGGACGCTTGGCCGTCAGCAGCAGCGACACGGCCTTGCGGATCTGGCCCGAATGGCCCTTCGTGACGGGGTTGTACGAACGCAGCGACACGCTCTTGATCGGCTCGTACTGGCACGGCGTCTTCGAGATGTCTTTCGGGATGTCGATCAGCACCGGGCCCGGACGGCCGGTGCGGGCGATGTAGAACGCCTTCTTGACGGTTGCCGCGAGGTCGCGCACGTCCTTCACGAGGAAGTTGTGCTTCACGCACGGACGCGTGATGCCGACGGTGTCGCATTCCTGGAACGCATCCTGACCGATCGCGGCAGTCGGCACCTGGCCGCTGATCACGACCATCGGGATCGAATCCATGTATGCCGTTGCGATGCCGGTCACCGCGTTGGTGACACCGGGGCCGGACGTCACGAGACAGACGCCGACGTTGCCGGTGGAGCGCGCATACGCATCGGCTGCGTGCACGGCCGCCTGTTCATGGCGCACCAGCACGTGCTGAATCTTGTCCTGCTTGTACAGCTCGTCGTAGATGTAGAGAACCGAGCCGCCGGGGTAGCCCCAGATGAATTCGACGTTTTCGTCGGCCAGTGCCTTCATGAGCACGGTGCCGCCGATGGAGTCGCTATCGGGAGGGGAAAGGGGTTCCGACGTGGAGAATTCCGCGCTGGGCATGTTCATTTTGACCTTTCGAATTTTCGGCAAAAAATTGATCGGGTGCTCTCTGCCGGGCTTGTGGCTCGGGTTCAAGCGGCGCGTCCAGTTTGAAGGGCGGGCTTCTTGGGCCAGCCTCAAATGAGACCATCACTTCATGTTGCGAATCGCTGACGATAGCCGGTCGCGATGGGGCCGTCAAGCAAAATATCCCGCAGCGCATCATGCGCGCCGCCCGGCGCCCGCCCGGCGCGGCTCGCGCGCAACGTGCGGCGCCCGACCCGGTGCCAAGCCGCGCGAAAATTTGATAGCATCCGCGGGTTTTACGAAATTTTTCGACCTTTTACACCACGCAGCGGGCCGCAGCGCATACCTTCACGGAATGGCATCAGACAAGGAACTCGCCGACTTTCTGGCGGGCGTCGAAAGGCGCGCGTTCAAGCAGGCTGCGTACGCCGTACGTGACGACGATGCATCGCTCGACATCGTGCAGGACGCGATGATCAAGCTCGCGGAAAAGTACGGCGACCGGCCAGCGGCCGAGCTGCCGCTGCTTTTTCAGCGGATCCTGCAGAACGCGATCCACGACTGGTTCCGCCGGCAGAAGGTCCGCAACACGTGGGTGACGCTCTTCTCGTCGCTGAACAACACCGACGACGACGACTTCGACCCGCTCGAAACGCTTGAATCCGCGGACGACAACGCGGGCGTCGAGAGCAGCGAGCACCGCCTCGAAAGAGAGCAGGTCCTGGCCCTGATCGACGAAGAAATCCAGAAGCTTCCGACGCGTCAACGGGAAGCGTTCCTGATGCGTTATTGGGAAGATATGGATGTCGCCGAGACTGCCGCCGCAATGGGGTGCTCCGAGGGCAGCGTGAAGACGCACTGCTCGCGAGCCACTCACACCCTGGCGCAAGCGCTCAAGGCCAAAGGAATCACGCTATGAGCTCCGCAAACCGAGAACACGAATTCGCGCTGAAGGTGCGTCGCGCGCTGGACGAGCGCGCGGCCGCGCTGCCTGCCGCGACCACCGATCGGCTGGCCGTGGCCCGCCGGGCCGCGCTCGCGCGCAAGAAGCCCGAACCCGCGAGCGCGCCGGTGTTCGTGCCGGCCTTCGCCGGCGCGGCCGGCGCCTACGGCCCGACGCCCGCGAACCGCGTGCCGACGTCGTTCGCCCGCCGCCTGCTGCGCGCGTGGCCGCTCGCGTTGCTGCTCGCGGGGCTCGTCGGCATCGCGTACTGGGAAGACATGCAGCGCACCGCCGAACTCGCCGACATCGACGCGGCGATGCTCAGCGACGACCTGCCGCTCAATGCGTATCTCGATCACGGGTTCAACGCGTATCTTTCGCGCGCTCACTAACAGACAATAACGAGGGGATCGCACGGGTGAGTCAGAAGCGCGGCCTGGCCGTATTTTTCGGATGCGTGATCGCGATCGCCGTTTCCTACGTCGCCACGTATCCCCGATTCCACCCGGCCCCCGCGACGGCGCCCGTCGCGACCACCAGCCCCGCCGCGCCCGCGTCGACCGCGACCGGGCTGACCGCCGAACTCCCGCCGCTGCCCCTTCCGCTGCCGTTGCCGGCCGCCACCGGCCCGCTGTCGTGGGCACGCCTCACGCCGGCGCAGCACGCGGCCCTCGCGCCGTTCGCCGACCAGTGGGACGGCTTCAGCGACGCCCGCAAGCGTAAATGGCTGAAGATCGCATCGCGTTTCGCGAAGTTGTCGGTGGATAACCAGAAGCGCCTGCAGGAGCGGATGACCGAATGGGCGAAGATGACGCCCGAACAGCGCCGCGTCGCGCGCGAGAACTACCAGAGCGCGAAGGAGCTGTCCGCGCAGGCGCGCGAGCGCGCGTGGAAGGCCTACCAGCAACTCCCCGAGGAGCAGAAGGAACGGCTTGCCGCCGCCGAGCGCCGCCGCCGGCCGAGCGTCGTCAGCGCGCCGCCGACCGTCGCCGACCGTGACGTCCGCCGCCTCGTCAACTCCCACGAACACCCGGCGAGCGGCGCGGCTGCCGCCCCGGCGCCCGCGTCGGCCGGTGCCGCCGCGCAGCCGGTGCCGGCATCGTCGACGTCCGGCACCGCATCGGCACCGGCCGCGGTCGTGCCGGTGTCGCCCGCCGACGCGCCTTCGCTGTTCAAGGGCTCCTGAGCGGCCGTGGCGAACGCCCGCGCGCCCGAGACCCCGGCCGCCGCGCCGTCCGTACGGCGGCGCCTCGCCGCGCTGCTCTACGAAGGCGTGCTGCTGTTCGGCGTCGTGTTCTTCGCCGGGCTCGCGTTCAGCCTGGCGACGCAACAACGCAACGGCCTCGTTCATCACAATCTGCTTGCCGCGTGGATCGCGCTCGTCGTCGGCGCGTATTTCGTGTGGTTCTGGACGCACGGCGGCCAGACGCTGCCGATGAAAACCTGGCGGCTGCGGCTCGAATCGTCGAGCGGCCGGCCGCTGAGCGCCGGCCACGCGATCGTCCGCTACGCGCTCGGCTGGCTGTGGTTCCTGCCGCCGCTCGCGCTGCACCCGCTGCTCGGCCTGTCGGTACCCGTCACGCTCGCGCTCGCCGCCGCATGGATCGTCGTGTGGGCCGGCGCCGCCCGCTTGCACGCCGGCCGCCAGTTCCCGCACGACCGGCTCGCACGCACCCGCGTCGTCGCGATACCGCGCTGACGCGCCGCATTCGCCAGACGAAAGCCGGTCATCCATCCCGCCCCCGATCGAGCCGGACGGCCTTGCCGGACAAGCGCCGGCCGTTCGGTGCGGCAGCTAACGCAACGCCCGCTCGTTCACGGCTAAACACCCTTCAACGGTCGTAATAAGAACGTCTCGTGACTGTCACGGCACAGTCACGCCCGCATGGCGGAATGCCGGGTAATGTCAACCGGCGCGAGTCATGCATGGGCCAGAAAACGTCCGCGACTTCATTGTTTCGTCATCCCATCGGCGCCCGCGCCGCCACCGCGTTCCTGTCCGGTTCGGGGGCAACCGACGGCGTGGTGTCGCACCAGCCGCCGGTCGCGCACACCACGCAGCACGACGACCCCGAGCCGTCGGCCCATCGCTACCGCACCATCTGGCTGTCCGACATCCACCTCGGCTCGAGCGGCTGTCAGGCGCCGTACCTGCTGGATTTCCTGCGTCACAACGACTCGGAATACCTGTACCTCGTCGGCGACATCATCGACGGCTGGCAACTGAAAAAAGGCTGGTACTGGCCGCAGGCGCACAACGACGTCGTGCAGAAGATCCTGCGCAAGGCGCGCAAGGGCACGCAGGTCGTCTACATCCCCGGCAACCACGACGAAGGCGCGCGGCAGTTCTGCGATCTCGCGTTCGGCGACATCCAGGTGCGCGGCGAGGCGTTCCACACGACACTCGCGGGCAAACGTTTGTGGATCGTGCACGGCGACCTGTTCGACGGCGTGATCCAGCACGCGAAATGGCTCGCGTACCTCGGCGACACGCTCTACACGCTGATCCTCGTGCTGAACCGCTGGTTCAACCGGATCCGCAGCCGGCTCGGCTTCCAGTACTGGTCGCTGTCGCAGTACCTGAAGCACCAGGTCAAGAACGCGGTCAACTTCATCTCGCAGTTCGAGACCGTGATGACCGACGAGGCGCGCCGCCGCGGCTGCGACGGCGTCGTGTGCGGCCACATCCACAAGGCCGAGATTCGCGACATCGACGGCGTGATGTACTGCAACGACGGCGACTGGGTCGAAAGCCTGTCCGCGCTCGTCGAAACGATGGAAGGCGAATTGAAGATCGTCTACTGGACGGTGATGCGCAGCGCGCCGTCGGAGACCACGTCGCGCAAGGCCAAGGCCGCTGCCTGACACAACCCTACTTACAGGACATGCCGCGATGAAGATCATGATCGTCACCGACGCGTGGGAACCGCAGGTCAACGGCGTCGTGCGCACGCTGAAGAGCACCTCCCGCGAACTCACCGCGCTCGGCCACCGCGTCGAAATGCTGACGCCGCTGGAATTCCGCACGGTGCCCTGCCCGACCTACCCGGAAATCCGCCTGTCGATCCTGCCGTACCGCAAGCTGCGCGCACGGATCGATGCGTTCGCACCCGACGCGCTGCACATCGCGACCGAAGGCCCGCTCGGCCTCGCCGCGCGGCGCTATGCGCGCGCCCGCAAGCTGCCGTACACGACCGCGTACCACACGCGCTTCCCGGAATACGTGCAGGCGCGCTTCGGCATTCCGCTGGCGGCGACCTACAAGTTCCTGCACTGGTTCCACGGCCCGTCGCTCGCGGTGATGGCGCCGACGCCGGTCGTCAAGCAGGACCTCGAGAAATTCGGCTTCACGAACGTCGTGCTGTGGACCCGCGGCGTCGACCTCGACATCTTCCGGCCGATGGAGTCGAAGGTGCTCAACACGGCGCGGCCGATCTTCCTGTACGTGGGCCGCGTCGCGATCGAGAAGAACGTCGAGGCGTTCCTGCGCCTCGACCTGCCCGGCTCGAAGTGGGTCGCGGGCGAAGGCCCCGCCCTCGCGGAGCTGAAGTCGCGCTACCCGGAGGCGAACTATCTCGGCGTGCTGTCACAGACGGAGCTCGCGAAGGTGTATGCTGCGGCCGACGTGTTCGTATTCCCGAGTCGCACCGACACGTTCGGCCTCGTGCTGCTCGAAGCCCTCGCCTGCGGCACGCCGGTGGCCGCGTATCCCGTCACGGGCCCGATCGACGTGCTCGGCGGGGGCGATGCCGGCGCGATGCACGAGGACCTGCAGGAAGCCTGCCTCGAGGCGCTGAAGATCGAACGCACGACTGCGCGCGCGTGGGCGGAACGCTTCTCGTGGCGCGCCGCATCCGAGCAATTCGCGTCGCATCTGAAGCCGCTGCCGAAGACCGCGTACTCGCCAGCCGAAGGTGCAGCCGTTTGAAACGAGACCTGAACGACAAGATCCCGCCCCCCGCCGCGACGCCGTCGCGGCACCGCCCGTTCGACGAGGAAGAGCCGCATGCCGACGCGGACGTGCAACCGCACGAGCCGCTCGGCCCCGACGACCGGCTCGCGGCGCTGCCGCCGAATCCGTACAAGCGCCACCGCGGCATCACGCGTGCGTGGTTCGCGCTCAAGCATTCGCTGAACGGCTTTCGCGTCGCGATCCGCGAGGAAAGCGCGTTTCGCCAGGAACTCACGCTCGCCGCGCTGATGCTGCCGATCGGCGCCTTCGCGCCGGTGCCGGCCGCGTCGCGCGCGCTGCTGATCGGCTCGGTGCTGCTGGTGCTGATCGTCGAGCTGCTGAACTCGAGCGTCGAAGCGGCGATCGACCGCATCTCGCTCGAGCGCCACGAACTGTCGAAGCGCGCGAAGGACCTCGGCAGCGCGGCCGTGACGGTCGCGCTGTTCGCGTGCGTGACGACGTGGGGCTTCGTGCTCGGGCCGGTCGTCGCACGCTGGCTCGGCTTCTAGGCAAGCGCCGGGCGCCTTTCGCCACGCCTGCATGCGGCGCCGCACCATGCGCCGCGCGGAGGCCGCGATCACGAAATGCCCCGACGTGGCGAAACCCCGGTTTATAATCGTCCGCCAGACATAGAACAGCAACCCGCGCCGGACGAATCACGCAGCATCGATTGCAGCGCCCGCCAGTCCGGCACACACAGGGCCGGACGACATGGAAGCGAAACCTCCCCGCCGCACCCGCGAACGGATTCTCGAGTTGTCGTTGAAACTCTTCAACGAGATCGGCGAGCCGAACGTCACCACCACGACGATCGCCGAGGAAATGGAAATCAGTCCAGGCAACCTGTACTACCATTTCCGCAACAAGGACGACATCATCAACAGCATCTTCGCGCAGTTCGAGCAGCAGATCGAACGGCGGCTGCGCTTTCCCGAAGATCACCGTCCGACGATCGACGAAACCTGGTCGTACCTGCAGTACATGGCCGATTTCATGTGGACCTACCGGTTCCTGTATCGCGACCTCAACGACCTGCTCGCCCGCAACCGCACGCTCGAAACGCACTTCAAGCAGATCATCAGCCACAAGGTGCGCTTCGCGCACGACATGTGCGAGCTGCTCGTCTCCGATGCCGAAATGGTCGCGACGCCCGCGGAGATCGAGGTCATCGCCACCAACATGGCGGTGATCTCGACGTACTGGCTGTCGTACCAGTACGTGATGCATCCGCGCAAATACAACGATCAGGACGCGATCCGCGAAGAGCTGCACCAGGTCAGCATGCACGTGATCTCGATCATGGCGCCGTACCTGCGCGGCCGTTCGCGCCAGCTGTTCGACGATCTCGTGTCCGGCAAGCTGCCGAAGCGCCAGTTCACCGATTACCTGCCGCCGCGCGACGGTTCGCCGCGCCCGGCGGGCGGCCCCGTCGCCACCGGCCAGGCCCCCGCCAAGGACGCGAAGCAATGAAGGCGGTCTGCGTTTACTGCGGCTCGTCGTCCGGCGTGCGGCCCGTCTATGCCGACGCCGCGCGCGCGTTCGGCCGCGCGCTCGTCGATGCGGGCCTCACGCTCGTATACGGCGGCGGCCGCGTCGGCCTGATGGGCGTGATCGCCGACGAAGTGATGGCCGCCGGCGGCCGTGCGGTCGGCGTGATCCCCGAGTTGCTGGTCGACAAGGAAGTCGGCCATACGGGGCTGTCGGAACTGCACGTCGTGCCCGACATGCACCATCGCAAGAAAATGATGGCCGACCTCTCCGACGCGTTCGTCGCGATGCCCGGCGGCGCCGGCACGCTCGAGGAGCTCTTCGAGGTCTACACGTGGGCCCAGCTCGGCTATCACCGCAAGCCCGTCGCGCTCTACAACATCGATTCGTTCTACGATCCGCTGATCGCGCTGCTGCGTCATACGGTCGACGAAGGCTTCATGCGGCCGGCCTATTTCGACGCGCTGTGCGTCGAACCGGAACCCGTCGCGCTGATCGAGCGGCTGCGCCGCTACCAGCCGCCCGCCCGCGACAAGTGGGCGCCCGACGCCGCGAAGTAACCGTCGCCGGAAACCGCACGCGATGACCGCACCGTCCGACCGCAAGGCTGTCCTCATCACCGGCGCGAGCCGCGGCATCGGCCGTGCGACCGCCGTGCTCGCGGCCGAACGCGGCTGGGACGTCGGCATCAACTATGCACGCGACGCAGCCGCGGCCGAACTGACCGCGCAGGCCGTGCGCGACGCGGGCGGCCGCGCGTGCATCGTCGCGGGGGATGTCGCGAACGAGGCGGACGTCGTCGCGATGTTCGACACCGTTGCGGCCGCGTTCGGGCGCCTCGACGCGCTCGTCAACAATGCCGGCATCGTCGCGCCGTCGATGCCGCTCGCCGACATGCCCGCCGACCGCCTGCGGCGGATGTTCGATACCAACGTGCTCGGCGCCTACCTGTGCGCGCGCGAAGCCGCGCGTCGGCTGTCCACCGACCGCGGCGGCCGCGGCGGCGCGATCGTCAACGTGTCGTCGATCGCGTCGCGGCTCGGCTCGCCGAACGAGTACGTCGATTACGCGGGCTCGAAAGGCGCGGTCGATTCGCTGACGATCGGCCTGGCCAAGGAACTCGGCCCGCACGGCGTGCGCGTCAACGCGGTGCGCCCCGGCCTGATCGAGACCGATATTCATGCAAGCGGCGGCCAGCCAGGGCGCGCGGCCCGGCTCGGCGCGCAGACACCGCTCGGCCGCGCGGGCGAAGCGCGGGAGATCGCCGAGGCGATCGTCTGGCTGCTAGGCGATGCGGCGTCCTACACGACGGGCGCCCTGCTCGACGTTGGTGGCGGCCGCTAAGCTGACGCGCGGCGCCACAATAAAGCGATCGAAAACACCCCATGGTCGCCGCGCCACAAATCTCCACAATTCCGCGACACTTCCAGTAAACATCCGTAACAATTCCGTGCTCTACTAGCGGCCATTCAGACAGGTGTCTCAAACACGCTGTCCGTTACCCCGGATGTAGCCCCTTATCGGTCCAGCCCATGTCGCCGGACCGGCTCGACTCGACCCGAGATCTTTTCCATGCCTGGAACCGCAGCGCCCAGCCGGCGACGCACGCCCGTGCCCGCCCCGGCCGCACACACCCGCTCGATCGCCGATACCGACGTCATCGCGACGCTGGACGTCGCCGGCACGCCCGTCGCGGCCTCGACCGCCGCCATCAGCGCCCCGCGCGACCGTGCGCTGCTGCTCGGCTGGCGCGCATGGCTGTTCGTCGTCGCGCTGGTGTGCGCGTACACGCTGCCCGGCGTGCTCGGGCACGATCCGTGGAAACAGGACGAAACCTACACGTTCGGCATCATCCAGCACATGCTCGAGACCGGCGATTTCGTCGTGCCGACCAATGCCGGCCTGCCGTTCATGGAAAAACCGCCGCTTTACGCGTGGGTCGCGACCAGCCTCGCGTGGCTGCTGCAGCGCGTGATGCCGCTGCACGACGCGGCGCGCCTCGCGAGCGCCTTGTTCGCCGCGCTTGCGTTCGGCTTCATCGCGCGCGCGGCCCGCGTGGCCAGCCGGACCGAGAGTTGGTTCGACCTGCGCGTGATCGGCCCGGTCGTGCTGAGCGCGAGCACGCTCGTCGTCATCAAGCACGTGCACGACATGATGACGGACGTCGCGCTGTTTGCCGGCACCGCCATGGCGTTCTGCGGACTGCTCGAACTCGTGATGCGGCACGTCGCGCGTGCGCAGCAGTTGCGTCACGGGCTGCCGGCGCATCCGGCGGGCCGCTGGGCCGCGCCGATCTTCGGCGCGGGCGTCGGCATCGCGCTGATGGCGAAGGGGCTGTTCGTGCCGCTCGTGTTCGCGGCCACGCTCGTCTGCACGGTGGTGCTCTATCCGGCCTGCCGCACCCGGTCGTTCGCCCGCGCGCTCGGCGTCGCCGCGCTCGTGTTCGCGCCGTTCGCGCTGATCTGGCCGACCGCGCTGTTCCTGCGCTCGGAAACGCTGTTCATGACGTGGTTCTGGGACAACAACGTCGGCCGCTTCTTCGGCTTCTCCGTTCCCGAGCTGGGCGCGGAAAACGACAAGCCGTTCTTCATCCTGCGCGCGTTCCTGCTCGTCGGGTTCCCGGTCGCCCCACTCGCGATCGTCGCGCTCGCCCGCGGCGCATGGCGCGACTGGCGTACGCCGCGCATCGCGCTGCCCGTGATGTTCGCCGGCATCGGGCTCGTGGTGTTGCAGGTGTCCGCGACGTCGCGCCAGCTCTACATCCTGCCGTTCTTCGCACCGCTCGCGCTGGTCGCCGCGCAGGCGATCGACCGCCTGCCGCGCCGGCTGCATCTCGCATGGGATTACCTGAGCCGCCTCCTGTTCGGCACCGTCGTCGTGCTCGCGTGGGCGATCTGGGCGGTAATGGCCGATCCGGCCGCGTCGCGCGCGAGTCTCGCGCTGCTCGGACGCTGGCTGCCGCTCGACTGGACGATGCCGATCCAGCCCGCGCTCGTGACCGGCGCGCTCGCGCTGACGGTCGGCTGGCTGACGCTGCTGCCGAAGCTGCGCACGACGGGCCTGTGGCGCGGCGCGCTGTCGTGGGGCGCCGGCGCGCTCGTCGCGTGGGGGCTCATCTATACGCTGCTGCTGCCGTGGCTCGACGTCGCGAAGAGCTACCGTTCGGTGTTCGACGACCTGAACGCGCATCTCGCGCTCGAATGGAACGACGGCGACTGCATGGCGAGCCTGCACGGGCTCGGCGAATCGGAAGCGCCGATGCTGTATTACTTCTCCGGCATCCAGCACACGCCGATCGACGACGCGAAGACGACGCGCTGCACGTGGATGATCGTGCAGGGCGTGCGGGCCGTCGATCCGGCGCCCGGCAACGAATGGAAACTGTTCTGGACCGGCGCCCGCCCGGGCGACAACGACGAACTGCTGCGCGTCTACGTGCGCACGCCCGAACAGCACCAGCGGTGACACAGGGCGGCGCGATGCGCTGCCCTTGCCGCCTTCACTTTCTTCTTCGGCACGGGCCGCGTTCATCCGTCCGAGCGACCGGCGCGCAGCCTTTGCTGCAATACCGGCGCCGACACGAACCCGCAAGCGTCCCAGGGTTCGCCGCGCCCTCCCCTCATCCCGCCGACGTCCGGATCATCAGAACGACGAGCCGGGCTCCCGCAGAAACGCCGCTTCCTCGTCGGTCGACGCACGGCCGAGAATCGCGTTCCGGTGCGGAAAGCGGCCGAAGCGCTCGACGACCGCCGCATGCAGCAACGCGTAGCGGTGATAGCGCTCGCACCCGGCCTCGTCGCGGATGCCCGCGCACAGGCGCACGGCCTCGCGCTGGCTCTCGACCGACTCGTCGTGCTCGAACGGCAGATACGCGAACGCACGGTGATGCCCGCTCGGCAACCGCGCGTCCCAGCCGGCCGCGACGACGCGGCGGGCCAGCGCGAGCGCCTTCGGATCGGCGGCAAACGCGCGCGGCGTGCCGCGATGGATGTTGCGCGAGAACTGGTCGAGCACGACGATCAACGCCAGCGCGCCCGACGGCGAATCGGTCCAGTGATCGCACGCGCCGTCGCACGCAGCGTCGAGCAGCGCGCCGTAACGCGTGCGCAACACGTCGTCGAACGCCGCGCCGCCATTGAACCAGACCTTGCGGTTCTGCCCGAACTCGGCCGAGCCCGGCGCGCCGAACCAGAAATCGAGAATCTCCCGTGCCTGCGGATCGAGCGTCGCCGCGCCCGCTTTCCCGGTATCGATCGTCATGCAAACTCCAGAACGAGGCGCCGTGTGCGCGCACTCTTCTTTTCCAGTTTCGCGACCCGCAGCCCGCCGATTTCGGACGTGTTGCGCACGTGCGTGCCGCCGCACGGCTGCAGGTCGACGTTCTCGATGCGCAGCAGCCGCACGCGGCCGAGACCCATCGGCGGCTTCACGCTCATCGTGCGCACGAGTTCGGGCCGCTCGGCCATCTCGTCGTCGGTGATCCACTCGGTCGTGACCGGATGCGCGCCGGCGACGAAGCCCGCGAGGCGCCGCTCGACGTCGTCGCGGTCGATCGCGTCGGACGTCGCGAAATCGAGCCGCACGTAGTCGGCCGTCACGCTGCAGCCGTCGACCGCGTACGGCAGCACCGCGCACATCAGGTGCGCGGCCGTATGCAGGCGCATGTGCCGGTAGCGGCGCTGCCAGTCGATCGCCGCGGCCACGCGCGTGCCGGGGGCGAGCGTCGCGATGCGCGCGTCCTGGCCCGGCGCGGGCACGTGCACGGCGTCGTCCGGCGTCGCGCCGTCGAACTTCGCCTTGCGCGTATCGGCAATCGCGATCGTGCCGCCGTCGGGCAGCGTCAGCGTGCCGGTGTCGCCGGCCTGGCCGCCGCCGAGCGGATAGAACACGGTGCGATCGAGCCGGATGCCGTCGTCGCCGACGGCCTCGACGATCGCGTCGCATTGCGTGCGGTACGCGTCTTCGCGAAACAGCGCTTGTGTCGTCATCGGACGAGCCTCGTATCGATGGGGGAAGCGGCCAGTGTCGCGCCGGGCCGCACGCGCGCCCAGACGCAGATCGTCCCGCGCACGGGCAGCGGCGTACCGGTCGATCAACCGGGCCGGTTGCGCATCCAGTCGGCCGTGTCGTAGAACGAATGCATGAGCCGCTCGCGCAGCGGCTCCGGCAGCCCGACATCCTCCATCGCCCACGCCATGCAGCGCAGCCACTGGTCGCGCTCGACCGACGCGATCGGGAACGGCAGGTGCCGCGCGCGCAGCCGCGGATGACCGAACCGGCTGATGTAGTGGTCGGGGCCGCCGAGCCAGCCGCACAGGAACCAGAACAGCTTGTCGCGCGAACCGTCGAGCGACGGCGGATGCAGCGCGCGAATCTGCGCGAACTCGGGCTCGAGGTCCATCAGGTCGTAGAAGCGGTCCACCATTTCGCGCACGCGGGCTTCGCCGCCCACGAGCTCGAACGCCGTCGGCTGCGACGGCGCATCGTCATTCACATCGGTCATACGGATAGTCGGAAAACGGGATCTTCGGGGCCGCCGGCGACGCTCATGCGTCGCGCAGCGACTGCAGCGCGGGGCGCCGCAACACATTATGCAGGCTCAGCCAGCCGGCCGCACCGGCGCAGACGACGCCGGCCGCGATGCCGGCCGGCACGAGCCACGGGTCGACGGCGAGCTGGAAGTCGAACACGCGCGACGCGAGCACCCAGCCGACCGCGATCGCGCCCGCCGACGCCAGCACGCCGGCCAGCGCGCCGACCACGACGAATTCCGCGCGCTGCACCGCATTGACCTGGGCGCGCGACGCGCCGAGCGCGCGCAGCAGCGCGGCCTCGCGCACGCGCTCGTCGCGCGAGCCGGCGAGCGCGGTGTACAGCACGAGCACGCCGGCCGCGAGCGTGAACAAGAACAGGAACTGCACGGCGCCGACCACCTGCAGCATCATCCGCTGCAACTGCGCGAGGATCGGCGCGACGTCGATCGCGGTCAGGTTCGGGTAGCGCGCGATCAGCGGATCGAGCAGCGCGGCGTTCGATGCGGGCAGATGGAAACTCGTCAGGTAGACGGCCGGGAAATCCTTCAGCACGGGCGGCGGCATCAGCACGAAGAAGTTGACGCGGAACGAACCCCAGTCGAGCTTGCGCACGCTCGTGATCGGCGCATCGACCGTCAGCCCCGTCACGTCGAAGCGCAGCGTGTCGCCCGGTTTCACGTTCAGCGTCTTCGCGAGGCCGGCTTCGATCGAGATCTGCGGCGTGGCCGCGGTGCCGAACCAGTCGCCTTCGACGATCCGGTTGTCGGACGGCAGTTCGGTCGTATACGACAGGTTGAATTCGCGATCGACGAGCCGGCGCGCCTCTTCCGACGGGTACGCGTCCGGATTCACCGGCTTGCCGTTGATCGCGACGAGGCGGCCGCGCACCATCGGCGCGGGCACCGCGTCGCGCACGCCGTGCGCGGCCAGATAGGCGGCGACATCGGCGCGCTGATCGGGCTGGATATCGATCAGGAACTGGTTCGGCGCATCGGGCGGCGTCGACTGCCGCCAGCCCGCCACGAGGTCGTTGCGCGTGATCGCGATCAGCAGCAGGCACATCAGGCCGAGCGCGAGCGCGGTGATCTGCAGCGCGCTGGCCGTGCCGCGCCGGTGCAGCGACGCCAGCGCGTAACGCCAGCCGACGCCCGCGGCCACGCGCGCATTGCGCACCGCGCGCGCGGCGGCGAACAGCACGAGCCGCGCGATCAGCGCGAATCCGACCAGCGCGCCGGCAAAACCGCCCGCGACGATCAGGCCGAGCTTCAGGTTGCCGGCGGCCGCGATCAGCAGCCCTGCGAACAGCACGACACCGATCGCATACCCGGCCCATGCGGTGCGAGACGCGTCGCCCCACTCGCGCCGCAGCACGCGTACCGGCGGCACGCGCGTGAGCGGCACGAGCGGCGGCAGCGCGAAACCGAGCAGCAGCACGAGCGCGGCGCCCATGCCGATCAGCGCCGGCCACAACGTGGGTGGCGGCAGCACGACGTCGATCAGGCTGCCGAGCGCGGCCAGCAACGCCCAGTGGCCGCCGTAGCCGAGCACCGCGCCCGCGGCGCCCGACACGATGGCGACACCGACGAATTCGAGCGCGAACAGCGCGCCGAGCGTGCGGCGGCTCACGCCGAGGCAGCGCATCGTCGCGCAGCCGTCGAGATGGCGCCGCATGTAGCGCTGCGCGGCCATCGCGATCGCGACCGCCGCGAGCAGCGCGGTCAGCAAGGCAACGAGCGTCAGGAAGTGGCGCGCGCGATCCAGCGTCTGCCGCACCTGCGGCTGCCCTTCCTGCAACGACTCGAGCCCGACGCCGCGCAGTTTCCCGCCGTCGACGCGCGCGTGCGCATAGGTTTCGAAGCGCGCGACGGCCGGTGCGTCGCCGGCAACCAGCAGCCGGTACGTGACGCGGCTGCCGTAGCCGGTGAGTCCCGTCGCGGCGAGCTCGTCCGCGCGCATCATCAGCCGCGGCGAAAAATTGACGAACGAAAAGCCGCGATCGAGTTCGCGGGTGATCGCCGCGGCGACCGTGAACGTGCGCAGCCCGACGCGCACCGTATCGCCCGCCTTCAGATGCAGCGCGTCGAGCAGCGCCGGGTCGGCCCACACCGTGCCCGGCGCGGGGATCGCGGAGGCCTTCTGCGCGGCGGTGGCGCCGGCCGGCAGGATTTCGACCGCGCCGCGCAGCGGATAGCCGGGCGACACGGCTTTCACGGCCGCGAGGCGCGACGGCGCGGCGTCGGCGGCCTGGCCGCCCGCGGCGGACGCGATCATGCTCGGGAAGATGGCGGTCGTCGCGGTACGCAGGCCGAGCGCGCGCGCCTCGCGGTCGAACGAAGGATCGACCGGACGATCGGCGCGCACGACGAAATCGGCGCCGAGCATCTGGCGCGCGTCGCGCTCGAGGCCCTGGCGCAGCCGATCGGCGAGAAAGCCCACGCTCGTCAGCGCCGCGACCGCGAGCACCAGCGCGAGGACCAGCAGTGTCAATTCGCCCGCGCGCCAGTCGCGCGCGGTCATCCGGGCAGCCTGGTGGATCAGGTCGCGCAGGCCGAAGCGGCCGGCATGCGCGCGCCCGTCATGGCCGGGGTGCCCGGCCGGCGGCTGCGCCGCGTGTTGCGGCCCCTTCAATCGCGTTTCCCTCCGATCGAGTTGAGCCGCGACACCATGTGGTTCGCCATCCCGCGAAAGCCGCCCGACACGCCGCGCCACAGGCGCGGCAGCGCCCACGCCGACGCCGCGATGAACGCGGCGAGCAGCACGAGGAACGCGAGCGGAACGAAGAACGCGAGGACGAGCCCGCCGACCACGAGACCGTCCTCGGTCGACGACGCGACCCAGTTCGAAATCGGTTCGGGAGACAGGTTGATCAGCGCGCGCGTGCCGGCTTTCGCCACGTGCGCGGCGCCGGCGAGCGAGCCGCCGGCGAGCCCCGCGACCGCCAGCATGGTCGGATCGGCATGGCCGAGCGCGCCGGCCGCGAGCACGGCGCCGGCCGGAATGCGGATGAAGGTATGCACGGCATCCCACAGCGAGTCGAACGCGGGGATCTTGTCGGCAAGGAATTCGGTGACGGCGAGCACGGCCGCGGCGCCGATGACCCACGGCGACATCAGCACGGCCAGCGTGTCGGGCAGATGGAGCCAGCCGAACCGCGCCAGCACGCCGGCGATCAGCACCGTCAGGTACAGGCGCAGGCCGCTCGCCCACGCGAGTCCCGCGCCGAGCGAAATGGCTTCGATCATGGCCCTCTCCTTGCACTTTCCGTGCGTTTTGCCGATTGATCGGATCGGGGCGGACAGACCGGCCGCGCGGCGCGTGGCGGCCGGCCCCGCGTGCCGCGAGCAGCACGACGGGATTCAGGCCCGAATACGTTCCATTATAGACAGGCTGGACCGGCGACCGGCGCAATTCCGCGGCGCGGGGCGGCGGCCCGGCACATGCGCGCCCGGGATACCGTCGTCAGCCGGCCGACGACAATTTCAGGCCGACCAGCCCCGCGACGATCAACGCCGCGCTCGCCACGCGCGCGACGCTCAGCGCCTCGCCCATCATCACGATACCGAACACGAACGCGCCGACCGCGCCGATGCCCGTCCACACCGCGTATGCGGTGCCGAGCGGCAACTGGCGCATCGCGACCGCGAGCAGCCCGAAACTGGCCAGCGCCGTCACGATCGTGAACACCGACGGACCGAGCTTCGTGAAGCCGTCCGACGATTTCAAGCCGGCCGCCCAGGCCACTTCCAGCAAACCGGCGATCAACAACCATACCCACGCCATCTCGACGTACTCCGTACCGGATGGGGCCGTCCCCGTCGAAGCGAATGTCCCGGGGTCGTCCCCGGGCGGCGCCGAGTATAACAACAGGCTTACAGGCTTGCCCTCGGCCGATACGGGGCGACCGGCCGGCCGCGGTCAGTTCGCCACGCGCTTCGGCGCGACGCCGCCGACGCAGCGGTCGTCGCGATACAGCGCCCACTCCTCGCACACGCGGCCATCCTTGAACAGGCACATGCCGACCTGCCCGCTCGACAGGTTGCGGATCACGTGGCGACCGCCGAGCTTCTCGCAGTTGACCGATGCGGGATTGGCCAGCGCCACCTGCGCGGGCGGCTGCTGCCCGGGCGGCAACGGCTGGGCGAACGCGCCGGGCGCAGCGAGCGCCAGCGCACAGATGACGACCAGACGGACGGACATTGCACGCTCCTCGTTTTCGTTCGGGGAACGGTCAGGATAGCGGGGATTGCGCAGCCGGTGTGCAAGGCCGGCGCTCATCGCGAGACTGTCGCGCCGACGCAACCCTGTCGGCGCGCGGCGTCACGGCCGCATGCGCCGCCGCCCACCGCCCGTCACACGGCGCCGACGAGCCGATAGCCGACGCCCGTCTCGGTGACGATGTGCTCGGGCTGCGCGGGATCGGCCTCGAGCTTCTGGCGCAGGTGCGCCATATAGATGCGCAGGTAGTGATGGCTCTCGACGTGCGACGGTCCCCACACGTCGCGCAGCAGCTGGCGATGCGTGAGCACGCGCCCCGCGTGACGCACGAGCGTCGCGAGCAGCCGGTATTCGAGCGGCGTCAGGTGCACGATCGCGTCGTCGCGCCACACCTGGCGCAGCGCGAGATCGACGGTCACGGCGCCGAAGGTCACCTTCGGCGACTCGTTCGCGCCGCCCTGGTTGCGCCGGCGCAGTTGCGCGCGAATCCGCGCACGCAGTTCGGACACGCCGAACGGCTTGGTCAGGTAGTCGTCGGCGCCCGCGTCGAGCGCGGCGACCTTCTCCTCTTCCTGCGTGCGGGCGGACAGCACGATCACCGGCACCTCGGACCAGCCGCGCAGCTCGCGGATCACGTCGAGGCCGTCGGTGTCGGGCAGGCCGAGATCGACGATCACGAGGTCGGGCTTGCGCGTCGCCGCGTCGATCAGCCCCTGCTTGCCCGTCTCGGCTTCGAACACCGCGATGTCCTCCTCCTCGAGCGCGGCGCGCACGAAGCGGCGGATCTGCTTTTCGTCCTCGATCAGGACGACGGTCAGGCTGGGTTCACTCATGGTCGGGCAATGACTCGGATGGGGGCGATGCGGCCGGCGGGTCGGATTCATCGTCGGGCACGGCCGGCGCGGCCGGCGGCGTGTCGACCGGCAGCGTGAACCAGAAGCGCGCGCCCGTCACGCGGCCGTCGGGCGCGGTGCGGTTGAGCGCGCCGATTTTACCGCCATGCGCCTCGACGATCGCGCGGCAGATCGCGAGACCGAGCCCGATGCCCGGCGTCGCCGATTCCTTCTCGCCGCGCGTGAACTTGTCGAAGATGCGTACTTCCATCCCGGCCGGCAGGCCCGGGCCGTGATCGTCGACGTGCACGCGCACGAACGGGCTCCCGTAGGGCTGGCCGTCGTCGGTCACGCGCTCCGCGCCGATCTCGAGCGACGTATCGGGCGGCGTGTACTTCGCCGCGTTCTCGAACAGGTTGGTAAACAGCCGCTCCATCAGCACCGCGTCCATCTGCAGCAGCGGCAGGTCGGCCGGCAGCGCGACGCGCACCGGATGGCGCGCGAGCACCCGGCGACAGGCGGCGAGCGCGGCGCCGACGGTTTCCTCGAGCAGCGACCACTGACGCTTGAGCTGGAGGCTGCCGGCCTGCAGCCGCGCCATGTCGAGCAGGTTCGTGACGATGCCCGTCATGCGTAGCGCCTCGTCGTGAATCGCGTCGACGAGTTCGCCCTCGCGCTGCGCGAGCCGCCCGGCCGCTGCGGCGTCGCCGGCCTGCGCGGCCGCGCGTCCGTTCGCGAGCATCGACGAAAAACCGACGATCGTCGTGAGCGGCGTGCGCAGGTCGTGCGAGATCGCCGACAGCAGCGAGTTGCGCAGCCGCTCGGACTCCATGTTGACGAGTGCGTCGCGCGCGATCTCGACGTAGTGCACGCGTTCGAGCGCGAGCGCGATCTGCGCGGCGAATGCGTCGAGCATCCGCTGCTGCTCGGGCACCTCGAGTTCGCGCGGCTCGCGCGACGCGACCGCGAGCACGCCGCGCGTGCGCATCGGCGCCTTCAGCGGCAGGTACAGCGCGGCCGTCGCCGGCAGCGTATCGGTGCCGCGCCCGGCCGGCTTCTGCTGGTCGTACACCCACTGGCCGACGTCGCTGTCGAGCTCCGCGCCCGTCAGCGTGACGGCCGCGTCGGGCTCCTCGATCTTCTGCCGCACCTGGTCCGCGCTGTCGGGCAGCAGGAACGCGACGCGCGCGCGGAACACCTCGCCCACGTGGCGGCTGCCGATCTCGACGATCTGCTCGGTCGTCAGCGCCGCGCCGAGCTCGCGCGCCATCGCGTAGATCGCGCCGGTGCGGCGCTCGCGGCGCTGCGCGACGCTCGCCTGGCGCGTGAGCGTCGACGTCAGGTGGCTGATCACGAGCGACGTCAGCAGCATCCCGAAGAAGGTCAGCAGGTATTGCGTGTCGCTGACCGAGAACGACATGCGCGGCGGCACGAAGAAGAAATCGAACGCGGCCACCGACAGGAACGACTGCAGCACGCCCGGGCCGCGGCCGAGCCGCACCGCCGAAAACACCACGCCGAGCAGGTACAGCATCACGAGATTCGTGAGGTCGAGCCGCCCGGACACGACGCTCGCGACGACGGTGATCGCCGCGCAGATCGCGGCCGCATACGCGTAGTGGCGCGGCGGCGAACGGTGCGTGCCGAACTGCGCGAACGCATCGCGCCAGTCGCGTGCCCGCGCGTCGAGCGGCGCGGCGCGCGTCTCGTCGCTCGCGGACGCGCGGATCAGCATCAGGTCGACGTCGCCCGCGCGCTCCGCCAGTTGCTCGCCGAACGGCCGCGCGAAGCGGCGCGCGAGCCCGACCTTCGGCGAGCCGCCCGCGACGAGCTTCGACACGTTGCGCACCTTCGCATAGCCGATCAGCGCGGCGACCGCGTCGGCGCCTGCGAGCGTGGCCGTCTCCGCGCCGAGCTCGGCCGCGAGCTTCAGCGCGTCGAGCGTGCGCTGCCGCCGCGCGTCGGGCAGCCGCTGCAGGCGCGGCGTCTCGACGTACACGGCGATCCAGTCGGCCTTCAGGCTCGCGGCGAGGCGCGCCGCCGCGCGCACGAGCGTCGGCGCTTCGGGGCCGGGCCCGACGCACACCAGCAGCCGCTCGCGCGCCTGCCAGATGCGCTGGATCGAACGATCGGCGCGGTACTCGCGCATCTGCGCGTCGACGCGATCGGCCGTGCGCCGCAGCGCGAGCTCGCGCAGCGCGATCAGGTTGCCCTTGCGGAAGAAGTTGCGCACCGCACGCTCGGCCTGCTGCGCGAGATAGACCTTGCCGTCGCGCATCCGGCCGAGCAATTCCTCGGCCGGCAAGTCGACGAGCGTGACTTCGTCGGCCGCGTCGAACACGCGATCGGGCACGGTCTCCCACACGCGGATGCCGGTGATCGCGCCGACCACGTCGTTCAGGCTCTCGAGGTGCTGGACGTTGACGGTCGTATACACGTCGATCCCGGCGTCGAGCAGCTCGTAGACGTCCTGCCAGCGCTTCAGGTGCCGCGCGCCCTGCACGTTCGAATGCGCGAGCTCGTCGACGAGGATCAGTTGCGGCGCGCGCGCGAGCGCGCCGTCGAGATCGAATTCGACGAGCGCGCGGCCGCGATAGTCGAGGAGGGCGGGCGGCAGCACGTCGAGGCCGTCGAGCAGCGCGGCGGTTTCGGCGCGGCCGTGCGTCTCGACGATGCCGACGACGACGTCGACGCCATCCTGCCGGCGCTGGCGCGCGGCCTGCAGCATCGCGTAGGTCTTGCCGACGCCGGCGGACGCGCCGAAGAAGATCTTGAGCTGGCCGCGCCGCTGCTTTTCTTCATCGCGCTGCAGCTTGTCGAGGAGTTGGTCGGGATCGGGGCGGTTCATGCGTCAGGAGGGCGACGCGCCGGATGGCGCGCGAGATAGGGCCATTGTGGTTCCAAATCGCCGCAAAAGGCAAAGACGGCGCGAGCGCCGTCGGAACAAGGTCGGGCCCGGCGCGCGGCCAGCCGCGCCGGGGAGCCCGCACGCACGCTCGCTCAGTGCGCGGCCTGCACCGCATCGAGCGCGAGATTCAGCTTCAGCACGTTCACGCGCGGCTCGCCGAGCACGCCGAACTGGCGGCCCGTCGTGTTCGCGGCGACGAGCCGCGCGACCGCGTCCGGCGCCAGGTGGCGCGCCTTCGCGACGCGCTCGACCTGGTACGCGGCCGCGGCCGGCGTGATCTCCGGATCGAGGCCGCTGGCCGACGCCGTCACGAGGTCGACCGGCACCGGCTTCGACAGGTCGGTGCCGGCGTCGCGCAGCGCGGCGATGCGCGCCTTCACCTGGTCGGCGAGCGACGGATTCAGCGGGCCGAGGTTCGAGCCGCCGGAGCCGGCCGCGTTGTACGGCATCGGCGCGGTGGCCGACAGCCGGCCCCAGAAATACTTCGGCGCATCGAACGACTGGCCGATCAGCCCGGAGCCGACGACCTTGCCGTTCTGCTCGATCAGGCTGCCGTTGGCCTGCGACGGGAACACGGCCTGACCGAACACGGTCATCACGGCCGGGTAAGCGAGCCCCGTCACGGCGGTCAGGATGACGAACAGCACGACGAGCGGGCGAATCAACGATTTCATGATGGTTCCTTCAAGGACGGCCGGCTCAGGCCCAGCCGAGCGCGGCGAGCGTCATGTCGATCAGCTTGATGAACGGGAACGGCAGCAGCACGCCGCCGAGGCCGTACACCAGCAGGTTGCGGCGCAGCAGCGACGCGGCGCCGAGCGGCCGATAGGTCACGCCCTTCAGCGCCAGCGGAATCAGCGCGACGATGATCAGCGCGTTGAAGATCACCGCGGACAGGATCGCGGACGCCGGCGACGTCAGATGCATGATGTCGAGCACGCGCAGTTGCGGATAGGTCGTCACGAACGCGGCCGGGATGATCGCGAAGTACTTCGCGATGTCGTTCGCGATCGAGAACGTCGTCAGCGAGCCGCGCGTCATCAGCATCTGCTTGCCGATCTCGACGATCTCGATCAGCTTCGTCGGGTTCGAGTCGAGGTCGACCATGTTGCCGGCTTCCTTCGCCGCCTGCGTGCCGGTGTTCATCGCGACCGCCACGTCGGCCTGCGCGAGCGCCGGCGCGTCGTTGGTGCCGTCGCCCGTCATCGCGACGAGGCGCCCGGCCGCCTGGTGCTCGCGGATCGTCGCGAGCTTGGTTTCCGGCGTCGCTTCCGCGAGGAAATCGTCGACGCCCGCTTCCGCCGCGATCGCCGCGGCCGTCAGCCGGTTGTCGCCCGTCACCATCACGGTCTTGATGCCCATCTTGCGCAGCTCCGCGAAGCGCTCCTTGATGCCGCCCTTCACGATGTCCTTCAGCTCGATCACGCCGAGCACGCGCGCCGCCCCGTCCTGCAGGTCGGCGACGACGAGCGGCGTGCTGCCGCGGCGCGCGACGTCGTCCACCGCGCGGCGCACTTCTTCGGGGAAACGGCTGCCGTGGGTTTCGACGTAGCGGCGGATCGCGTCGGCCGCGCCCTTGCGGATCTCGCGACCGGGCAGATCGACGCCGCTCATCCGCGTCTGCGCGGAAAAACCGAGGAACGTCGCGTGCAGTTGCGCCATGTCGCGCTGGCGGATGTTGAAGCGCTCCTTCGCGAGCACGACGATGCTGCGGCCTTCCGGCGTTTCGTCGGCGAGCGACGACAGTTGCGCGGCATCGGCCAGCGCTTCCTCGGTCACGCCCGGCGCCGGCACGAACGTCGATGCCTGGCGGTTGCCGAGCGTGATCGTGCCGGTCTTGTCGAGCAGCAGCACGTCGACGTCGCCGGCCGCTTCCACCGCGCGGCCCGACGTCGCGATCACGTTCGCCTGCATCATCCGGCTCATCCCGGCCACGCCGATCGCGGACAGCAACCCGCCGATCGTCGTCGGAATCAGGCACACGAGCAGCGCGACGAGCGCGGTGATCGTCACCACGTGGCCGGCCTTCATCGCGTCGACCGAGAACATCGAGAACGGCAGCAGCGTCGCGGTCGCGAGCAGCATCACGATCGTCAGCGCGACGAGCAGGATCGTCAGCGCGATCTCGTTCGGCGTCTTCTTGCGCTTCGCCCCTTCGACCATCGCGATCATCCGGTCGAGGAACGCCTCGCCGGGGTTCGCGGTGACCCTGACGACGATCCAGTCGGACAGCACGCGCGTGCCGCCCGTCACCGACGAGAAATCGCCGCCCGATTCGCGGATCACCGGCGCGGATTCGCCGGTGATCGCCGATTCGTCGACCGACGCGACGCCGTCGACGACCTCGCCGTCGGCCGGGATCACGTCGCCGGCCTCGACCAGCACGACGTCGCCTTTGCGCAGGTCGGACGCGGTCGTGATGCGGATCGGCGACTTCGGATGCGGCTCGTTGAGCTTCTTCGCCATCACGTCCTTCTTCGCGCTGCGCAGCGACGCGGCCTGCGCCTTCGAGCGCCCTTCGGCGAGCGCTTCGGCGAAGTTCGCGAACAGCACGGTGAACCACAGCCACAGCGCGATCGCGAGGATGAACCCCGCGGGCGCCTCGGCCTGGCCGGAGAGCGCCGCGATCCACAGGATCGTCGTGAGGATGCTGCCCACGTACACGCAGAACATCACCGGGTTGCGGAACTGCGTGCGCGGCGTGAGTTTCTTGAACGAATCCACGATCGCCGGGCGCAGCAGCGCCGGATCGAACATGGACCGTGTTGCGGAATGTTGAGTCATTGCGATCTCTTCAAGCTCTTCAGTCTTTTCAATGTGTCGCCATGCGGGCGCGTCACGCGCCCAGCCACATCATCAGGTGCTCGACGCCCGGGCCGAGCGCGAGCGCCGGCACGTAGGTCAGCGCGCCCACCAGCATCACCGTGCCGAGCAGCAGCACGACGAACAGCGGGCCGTGCGTCGGCAGCGTGCCGCTCGTCACCGCGATGCGCTTCTTCGCGGCGAGGGAACCTGCGATCGCCAGCACCGGCACGATCGTGCCGAAGCGGCCGAACCACATCGCGATCGCGGTCATCCAGTTGTAGAACGGCGTACCGACCGTCAGGCCCGCGAACGCGCTGCCGTTGTTGTTCGCGGCCGAGCTGAACGCATAGAGGATTTCCGAGAAGCCGTGCGGGCCCGGGTTAGCGATGCCGGCCTTGCCCGCGTCCGCCAACACCGCGATCGACGTGCCGACCAGCACGAGCAGCGGCGTGAGCAGCACGACGATCGACACCATCTTCATCTCGTACGACTCGATCTTCTTGCCGACGTATTCCGGCGTGCGGCCGATCATCAGGCCGGCGACGAACACCGCGAGCAGCGCGAACACGAGCATCCCGTAAAGGCCGGAGCCGACCCCGCCGTAGATCACCTCGCCGAGCTGCATCAGCAGCATCGGCACGAGGCCGCCGAGCGGCGTCAGCGAATCGTGCATCGTGTCGACCGCGCCGCACGACGCGGCCGTCGTCGCGACCGTGAAGATGCCGCTCTGCGCGATCCCGAAGCGCGTTTCCTTGCCTTCCATGTTGCCGCCCGGCTGCAGCCCGCTCGCCGACTGGTCGACGTGCAGCGCGGCGAGCGTCGGGTTGCCGGCCTGCTCGGCGTTCACCTCGACGCCGATCGCGACCGCGAACGCGACCGTCATCGCCGCGAGCACCGCGATGCCCTGCCGGCGGTCGCCGATCATGCGGCCGAACACGAGACACAGCGCGGCCGGGATGATCAGGATCGAGAAGATCTGCAGAAAGTTCGCGAACGGCGTCGGGTTCTCGTACGGGTGCGACGAGTTCGCGTTGAAGAAGCCGCCCCCGTTGGTGCCGAGCATCTTGATCGCTTCCTGCGACGCGACCGGACCCATCGCGAGCGTCTGCTTCGTCAACGGCGTCGGCACCGTGACCGCGTTGCCCTTGGCGTCCTTCACCGGGTTGCCCTGCGCGTCGAGCTTCGGCGCCGCATAGGTGCTCGTCTGCAGCACCGGCACGTCCCGATACGCCTTCATGTTCTGGATCACGCCCTGGCTCATCAGCAGCGCGGCGATCACGACCGACATCGGCACGAGCACGTACATCGTCACGCGCGTGAGGTCGACCCAGAAGTTGCCGATCGTCTGCGCGGTGTGGCGCGCGAAACCGCGGATCAGCGCGATCACGACGACGATGCCGGTCGCCGCCGACAGGAAGTTCTGCACGGTCAGGCCGAGCATCTGCGTCAGGTAGCTGACGGTCTGCTCGGGCGTGTAGTCCTGCCAGTTCGTGTTGGTGACGAAGCTGACGGCCGTGTTGAACGCGCCGTCGGGCGTCATCGCGCCGAATTGCTGCGGGTTGCCGGGCAACAGGCCCTGCAGGCGCAGCAGCCCGTACAGGAACAGCGCGCCGAGCGCGTTGAACGCGATCGTCGCGAACGCGTACTGCTTCCAGTTCATCTCGCTGCCCGCATCGACGCCGGCGACGCGGTACAGCACGCGTTCGAGCGGCCCGAACACGCGCACGACACGCGAGCTGCCGTCCATCACCGCGCTCAGGTAGCGCGCGACCGGCACGGCCGCCGCCAGCAGCACGACGATGAACAGCAGCGTCTGCAACAGATTGTTCGCGTTCATTCGATGTCCTCCGCGCGCAGCAGCGCAAAGACGAGATACGCGAACAGCAGGGCCGTCGAAGCGCCCGCCAGCCAAAGCATCCAGGTCATGCGCGCCCCCCGCGACCGTATTGCGCGAGCTTGTCGCAACCGGCAAGCAAACCGCGGATCAGCGCGGTGAAGAGCACCAGTGCGCCGATGAAAACCCCATCCATTTTTGTTCTCCGTCGTCGAAATCGGACGACTGGAACCTTATGGGAACGCGCGTAAAGGGCGGGTCAAAGGTGTCGGGGCGGGTGTAAAAAACACGTAAACGCGTGCGGCGGGGAACGGCGGGCCGAACGTGCGGCGGGACGTCGGGCGGGTCGGGAGGCAGGTCGGGAGACAAGACGGGCGGCACGCCGGCGCCGCCCGCAACGGGACGTGCCGGCGTGGCGCCGGCACGAAAGGGTGCGTCAGGGAACGAGGATCGTCGAGCCGGTGGTCTTGCGCGCTTCGAGATCGGCATGCGCGCGGCCGACTTCGGCGAGCGGGTAGCGCTGATTGATGCTCGTCTTCACCTTGCCCGACAGGATCACGTCGAACAATTCGGTGGCCGCGGCCTCGAGATCGGCGCGCTTCGCGATGTACGAGAACAGCGTCGGGCGCGTGAAGAACAGCGAGCCGCGCGACGAGAATTCCTTCGAGTCGATCGGCGGCAGCGGGCCCGACGCGTTGCCGAAGCTGACGAAGTAGCCGAGCGGCGCGAGGCTGTCGAGCGAACCGACGTAGGTGTCCTTGCCGATCGAATCGTAGACGACCGGCACGCCCGCGCCGTGCGTGATCTCCTTCACGCGCTGCGTGAAGTTCTCGCGCGTGTAGACGATCGGATGATCGCAGCCGTGCGCCTTCGCGAGCCCGGCCTTCTCGTCGGAGCCGACCGTGCCGATCACGGTCGCGCCGAGCGCCTTCGCCCACTGGCACACGAGCAGCCCGACCCCGCCGGCCGCCGCGTGGATCAGGATCGTGTCGCCGGCCTTCACCGGGTACGTGCGGCGCAGCAGGTAATGCGCGGTCAGGCCTTGCAGCATCACCGACGCCGCGTCGTCGTAGCTGATCCCGTCCGGCAGCTTCACGACGCGCTCGGCCGGCATCACGCGCTCCTGCGCATAGGCGCCGGGCGGCTGGCCGACATAGGCGACGCGGTCGCCGGCCTGGAACCCGGTCACGCCGTCGCCGACGGCCGTCACCTCGCCCGCCGCCTCCATCCCGAGGCCGCCGGGCAGCGGCTGCGGATACAGGCCCGTGCGGAAATACACGTCGATGTAGTTGAGCCCGACCGCGTGTTGCCGGATGCGGACTTCGCCCGCCTTCGGCGCGCCGACCTCGACATCGACCCACTTCATCACGTCCGGGCCGCCCGGCTGGTCGTATCGGATTGCTTTCGGCATCGTTTTGCTCCTCTTCTGTCTGGAATCTGGATATCCGGTTCGGCGAATGCATCGACATTGCTGCTGCGGCGATGCGTGTGAACACGGGTCGTAGCGGAGGATTCTCGCGCGTCGTGCGCAGTCACGCAGCGCGTCGTCGCAATCCCTTCACCTCGGTAGGGTTTTCGCGGGAGATGGATGGCATGCGCTGTGTTCATACTTGGTCACGTTCATATCAAGACCTTTGAGTCATACGAATTTCCGCTGGGTTCGGATTGACTGCGGCCTGCGGCCGGCCGCACTGCGAATTTGGCCTTGCGCCCATGCGAGACGCGTCTCCCGTGCCGCGTTGTCGTACTGCGCTCCCGGAACCGGCGACATTGACACGGGTCGGCCGGCAATTCGAGTTCGTGCCACGCACAT
>NZ_JBYQCG010000062.1:0-46990 GCF_057837105.1 Burkholderia sp. APQ4-4ca
CGGAAGTGCCGGAAGTGCCCGAAGTACCCGAAGTACCCGAAGTACCCGAAGTACCCGAAGTGCCCGAAGTACCCGAAGTACCCGAAGTACCCGAAGTACCCGAAGTACCCGAAGTACCCGAAGTACCCGAAGTACCCGAAGTACCCGAAGTGCCGGAAGTGCCCGAGGTACCGGAAGTGCCCGAAGTGCCGGAGGTACCCGACGTGCCAGAAGTACCCGAAGTACCCGAAGTACCCGAAGTACCCGAAGTACCCGAAGTACCCGAAGTACCCGAAGTACCCGAAGTACCCGAAGTGCCGGAAGTGCCCGAGGTACCGGAAGTGCCCGAAGTGCCGGAGGTACCCGACGTGCCAGAAGTACCCGACGTACCGGAACTGCCCGAAGTACCCGAAGTACCCGAAGTACCCGAAGTACCCGAAGTACCCGAAGTACCCGAAGTACCCGAAGTACCCGAAGTACCCGAAGTGCCGGAAGTGCCCGAGGTACCGGAAGTGCCCGAAGTGCCGGAGGTACCCGACGTGCCAGAAGTACCCGACGTACCGGAACTGCCCGACGTACCCGAAGTCCCCGAACTACCACCCGTCCCGGACGTGCTCGGCTTGATGGTCGGCGGGGTCGTCGGTCCATCGACCGAGCCGCAGCCGTACAGCGCGAGCAGTGACGAGACGGCCATCGTTACCGTCGTCTTCTTGAGGAGAATGTGCATGTTGGCCTCGACATTGGAAGTGTGTCCAAGCCTTCACTGCAAATTCCGAGCCACGACATGTTTCGCGAAACGGTGTCGTGATTTGTTGCGGAAATCGGGAATATCGATGCGATTTAAACGGAGGAATGGCGATTTCGCGCGACAGGCACGCGCGGCGCGCGAGCGTCGCGGCCGTGATGTTCCCGTCAGGCGCCGTAACGCGCGACGGGATGTTACGTAGCGTTCGATCGCACGTGACGCGCCCGGCCGCGAATCGAGGCCCGCATCTTTGACGAAACGCGCCGTCCCGCCGAACATGACGCGAACCCCGGCCGCCGGCGCGGCAGCGGGCACGGCCACGACGCCAAATCACCAGGACACCGACATGAGCGAACAGGACAGGGAATATGGCAAGGCGCGGCGCATCGATGTGATGGGCGAGGCGTTCGTCGAGCGCGCGATGAGCGATCTCGACGGGTTCTCCCGCCCGCTGCAGAACTGGCTGAACGAGCATGCGTGGGGCAGCACGTGGCAGCGGGGCGGGATCGACCTGAAGACGCGCAGCCTGTGCACGTGCGCGATGCTGGCGGCGCTCGGCCGCGGCACGGAACTGAAGGGGCATATCCGCGGCGCACTCAACAACGGCGCGAGCCTCGTCGAGATTCGCGAGGTATTGCTGCACAGCGCGCTGTACGCCGGCGCGCCGGCCGCGGTCGAGGCGTTTCGCAGCGCGCGCGAGGTGCTCTCGGAGCGCGGGCTGTCGATACCCGACGACGAAGCCTGATTGCGTCGCGGCGTCGGCTCCCCGCGACGGAAACCGGCGCCGCCGCGAGCTACGCGATGCGCACGGTCTGCGCCGCAACGTCGGCCGGCGCGGCGGCGACTTCGAGAAGCCAGTCGGCCGTCGCTTCGGGCATCGTGACCGGCAGCATGTGCCCGCCCTCGACGACCTTCAGCCGCACGCGCGCCGATTTCTTCGCGAGCGCGTCGCCGTGCTCGCGCCAGTTCAGGATGGGATCGGCGTGGCCGTACAGCACGTCGACCGGCAGCGCGAGCGCCGCGTAGCGACGCTCCATTGCTGGCAGGTCGACGGGCGCCGACAGCAGGTCCGTCGCCGTCGCGTAGAACACGTGCGGGCGCATCCCGAGCAGGCCGCCACCCTTGACCGGGAAGTCGCGCGGCACGTCCTCCGGCGCGAACACCTGGCGCACGGCGCTGCGGCCCGTCAGGATCGTCAGCGGGATCGCGAAGGTCCACGACACGAAACGACGCACGAGCGGCGACGGCAGCATCAACGGCTTGAACGGCGCGGGCGGCTCGGTCTGCTCGTGCGACAGCGGCGCGATCAGCGCGAGCCGGCTCACGCGGTCCGCATGGTTGAGGCCGACCGCGAGCGCGATCGCGCCGCCGAGCGAATGGCCGACCAGCACGGGCTTGTCGAGCTCGAGCGCGTCGATGAACGCGGCGACGGTGCGGGCCTGCGCGAACACGTTCGCCTGCGAGGCCGCGCCGCGCAGCGAGCGGCCGGCGCCCGGGCGGTCGATCAGGATCACGCGATGCTGCTGCGCGAGCCGCGTGAGCGGCAGGTACGCGAAATTGCGCCATTGCCCCGCGAGCCCGTGGACGAACACGATCGGCGGGCCGTTGCCGTATTCGACGTAGTGGATACGATCGCCGTCGATGTCGACGAAGCGGCCTTCGGGCGGAAACGCGCGCGTCACGCGATGGGCCACGTAGCCGGAAAACAGCGCGAGCGCGGCGAGCACCGCGACGACGCCGAGCAGCACGTTCTGGATCAGGTGGAGCGTAGGAGTCATGTCGGCCTCAGCGGGTTTCGAGTGCGGGTTCGGCAGCCGGTGCGGTGGCGGCCGCGCCGGTTTTTGCGCGGCGTTCGAAATGCATCGCGGAATCGGCGAGCGTGCTGAACTTCAGCGACGCGAGATCGAGCACGTAGTTCTGGTGGAATTTCCACGGCTTGCGGTGCCCCTGCTTCGGCAGGATGCCGGCCGCGCGCTGGATGTAGCCGGAGCTCAGGTTGACGGCCGGCACGTCGCCGAGATCGCCCGCGCCGAGCCGCGGCACGCACGTGTCGTACCCGTTCGCGCGCATGTGGTTGAGCAGCCGGCACACGTAGCGCGCGATCAACTCGGCCTTCAACGTCCACGACGCATTCGTGTAGCCGAACGACGACGCGAGGTTGGGCACGTCGCTGTACATCATCCCCTTGTACGACACCGTTTCCGGCAGATCGACCGGGCGGCCATCGACGGTCACGCGCGCGCCGCCGAGCATCTTCACCTTCAGCCCGGTCGCGGTGACGATCACGTCCGCGTCGAGCTGCTGGCCGCTCTTGAGCTGGAGGCCGGTCGGCGTGAAGCGTTCGATCTCGTCGGTGACGATCGATGCGCGGCCCGCGCGAATCGCCTTGAATAGGTCGCCGTTCGGCACGAGGCACACGCGCTGGTCCCACGGCATGTAGCGCGGCGTCAGGTGCTTCGCGACGTCGAAGCCGGGGCCGAGCTGCTTGCTGGCCGCGCGGATGATGAATTGCTTCGTCCGGTCGGGCTTGCGGCGCGACACGTTGTACAGGTACATCGTCAGCAGCACGTTCTTCATGCGCACGAGCCGGTGCGCGAGCCGCGACGGCAGCACGCGGCGCAGCGCGTTCGCGATCTTGTCGCGCGCGGGCAGCGACACGATGTAGGTCGGCGAGCGCTGCAGCATGGTCACGTGCCGCGCGTCGGCCGCCATCGACGGCACCAGCGTGACGGCCGTCGCGCCGCTGCCGATCACGACCACGCGCCGGTTCGCGTACGACAGGTCTTTCGGCCAGTGCTGCGGATGCACGAGCTTGCCTTCGAACGTATCCATGCCTGGCCAGTCGGGCAGGTAGCCGGCGTCGTAGTCGTAGTAGCCGCTGCACATGAAGAGGAAGCGACAGGTGTAGACGAGCGTGTCGGTCGCGCCGTCTCGCGTGCGCTCGATGCGCACCGTCCAGCGCGCGCGGTTCGAATCCCAGTCGGCCGCGACGACCTTCCGGCCGTAGCGGATCGTCTTGTCGATACCGTAGGTGCGCGCGGTGTCGCGGATGTAGTCGAGGATCGTCTGCCCGTCGGAGATCGCCTTGTCGCTGTGCCACGGACGGAAGCTGTAGCCGAGCGTGAACATGTCGGAATCCGAACGAACGCCCGGATAGCGGAACAGATCCCAAGTGCCGCCGATCGCGTCGCGCGCCTCGACGATCGCCACGCTCGCATGCGGGCAGCGCTGCTTCAGGTGATACGCGGCGCCGATGCCGGACAGGCCGGCGCCGACGATCAGCACGTCGAGGTCGCGGCGATCGTCACTGTCGTGGCGGGCGTCGGCAGCGGGCGGCGCGTCGCGCCGGTCGGTCGTCGAGGTCATGCGGGGTCCTGGGTCGGCGTGGTCGGGCGCGCGGCCGGAGCGTGGGCGCGTTCGAGGTTGCGTGCGCGGGCGCGGCGCACGTGGCGCAACATCAGCCACTGGTAACCGGCGCCGAGCAGCCGCGCGATCCTGTCGAGCCGGCGCGCGTCGGCGCCGACCAGCACGCGGCGCGCATTGCGCTCGACGCCCGCGAGGATCTGCCGCGCGGCCTCGTCGGCCGTCGTCGCGTTGATCAGGCGGTTCGCCTGGCGGCGATGGGTCGCTTCGTCCTGGCCCGTCAGCGCGTGGATGCTGGTATCGACGCGGCCCGCGTCGACGATGCTCGTCGCGACGCCGCCCGGATGCACGCAGGTCGCGCTCACCGGCGCGCCGTCGAGTTCGAGTTCCATGCGCAGCGCCTCGGTGAAGCCGCGCACCGCGAACTTGGTCGCGTTGTACGCGCTTTGCGTCGGCATCGCGACGAGCCCGAACAGGCTCGACGTGTTGACGACGTGGCCGTCGCCCGACGCGCGCAGATGCGGCAGGAACGCCTGCGTGCCGTGCACGACGCCCCAGAAATTGACGCCGACGATCCACTCGAGATCGGCGAGACGCGCGGTTTCGGCGCTGGCGGCCAGCGACACGCCCGCATTGTTGAAGATCAGGTTGACCTTGCCGTGCTCGGCGCGAACGAAATCGGCCCACGCGAACACCGCGTCGCGGTCGGCGACGTCGAGCCGCCGTGTGCTTACGCGTACACCGTGCCGCGCGCAGGCGGCCGCCGTGCCGGCGAGGCCGGCTTCGCTGACGTCGGCGAGCGCGACCTCGCAACCGCGCCGCGCGAGCTCGACCGCGAGGCTGCGGCCCATGCCCGAACCGGCGCCCGTGATCGCGGCGACCTTGCCGGAAAACCCCTTCATTCGTCGTCCTCCCGTTCCGCTTGCGCTGCACCGGCGGCGCATCTATTGTGGTGTTGTTCGTCACCACTTTAGTTTTCGGGTGTCCTGATGTCAAATAGCGGAATGGAGAAAGCACTCGAAACGGAAAAAAAGGGCCGGTCGTATGGCGGCGTGGCGCCCGAGGTGCGGGCCGCCGAGCGGCGCGACGCGTTGATTCGCGCGGCGACGCGCGTGTTCGGCACGGTGGGTTTTCGCAAGGCGACCGTGCGGTCGATCTGCCAGGAAGCGAAGCTGAACGACCGCTATTTCTATGCGGCGTTCGACAGCACCGAGGATCTGTTGCGCTGCACCTACCTGCATCACGCGCAGCAATTGCATGACGCGGTCGCGCGGGCGGTCGCCGCGCGCGGCGGCGATTTGCGGGAGCGTGTCGACGCGGGGCTCGCCGCGTTCTTCGCGTTTCTGCGCGATCCGTGCGCGGCGCGCGTGCTGCTGCTCGAGGTGATGGGCGTGAGCGCGGATACCGACATGACGTACCAGCGCATGCTGATCGACTTCGGCAAGCTGATCATGGCGATCGGCGCGCCGGGAGAAGTCGTCACGCCTGCCGAGCGTACCGAGCAGCGGCTGATCGGGCTCGCGCTCGTCGGCGCGATGACGAACGTCGGCGCGGCGTGGCTGCTGACCGACTATCGCGATCCGGAGACGCAGATGATCGCGAGTTGCAGGAAGGTGCTGCTGGGGACGTTGCGGGAGGCGGGGTAGCGGCAATGCGTGACGTGACGGTTCGCCATCAATCATGCGTTGATACGGGCGGCCATCCGGATCTTGGCCAGCGGTATGTCGTGGATATCGAATCGTCGGGAGCGTCTCAGGCGACGCTGGTGTTGGCGACGCTGCTGTCTTCAGGCGAGCGCGAAATCGAGCAGGGCCGTTTTCGTCCTGTCGAGTGCGTATTCGCCGATATCGAGGGCTGCGACGAATGAGTCCCGAATGTAACGTCGTCCGGTTCGACTGACACGCTAACGCGTGCGGCGTCGCTTCGCGGGTACGACCACGGGCGTCTCCCCGATCCGCGCCTTCATCGCCTCGATGAACGCGCGCACCTTCGGCGACGGCAGCCGCGTCGACGGATACACCGCATGGATCCCGGCCGGCGCCGTGTGCCAGCCCGGCAGCAGCCGCACGAGCCGGCCGGCCGCGACGTCGTCCGCGGTCGAGAAATCCGTCAGCAGCCCGAAGCCGCCGCCCGCGAGCACGATCGCGCGGCACGCGGTCGCGGTGTTCGACACGACCGGCGCGACGCAGCGCACCGACGCGCGGCCGCCCCGCACGTCATCGAGTTCGAGCGTATGCGGGCGCGGCAGCGACGACAGCATCACGAACGGCAGCGCGGCGAGCGCATCGGGATCGCGCGGCAGACCGTGTCGCGCGACGAACGCCGGGCTCGCGACCAGCCATTTCTCATAGGTGCCGAGCTGCACCGCGCGATAGTTCGAATCGGCGAGACGGCCGATGCGGATCGCGACGTCGAGGTTGTCCGCGACCAGGTCGACGACGCGATCGTTCGCGACGAGTTCGACGGCGAGCGCCGGATGCCGGTCGCGCAGTGCGACGACGGCCGGCGCGACCACCAGCGCGCCGTAGTCGATCGGCACGCTCACGCGCAGCGTGCCGCGCAGCGGCCCGGCGTCGGACGACACCGTGTCGAGCGCGGCTTCGGTGGCGCGCACGATGTCGCGGCACGCGTCGTAGAACACGCGGCCGGCATCGGTCACGCTCAGCCGCCGCGTCGTGCGCACCAGCAGGTTAGCGCCGACCTCGGATTCGAGGCGCTGCATGTGCGTGCTGACGACCGTCTTCGCGAGGCCGAGCCGCTCGGCGGCGGCCGTCAGCGAGCCGGCGTCGACCACCGCGACGAAGATCGCCAGCCGGTTCAGGTTCACGTCGCGCAGATCGGCCATCGTCGATTGTCCTATGAAAGCGGAGAATGTTTCCGCGATTATCCGTCTTCTGGCGACGAACGGCGAGCGTTACGCTGGAGCCGTTCGTCGCCGATCCCCGGCGGCGCGAGATTCCGGAGTGTTTCCATGTCTGCCGCCAGCAAGCCCGCCTCGCCCATTCGCGTCTATTCGTTCCTGCTGTCCGGGCACGCGCATCGTGTCCGGTTGTTCCTGTCGCTGCTCGGGTTGCCGTCCAGGACCATCGACGTCGATCTCGCGACCGGCGCGCAGCGCGAACCGGCGTTTCTCGCGCTCAATCCGCTCGGGCAGGTGCCGGTGATCGACGACGGCGGCACCGTGATCGCCGATTCGAACGCGATCCTCGTGTACCTCGCGAAGCGCTACGGCGACGCGCACTGGCTGCCCGACGATCCGGTCGGCGCGGCCGTCGTGCAGCGCTGGCTGTCGTACGCGGCCGGCCCGATCGCATCGGGTCCCGCGGCCGCGCGGCTCGTGACCGTGTTCGGCGCGCAGCTCGACCCGGAAGCGGCCAAGCGCACGGCCGCGAAGGTGCTCGACGTGATCGATCGCGAGCTGGCCGGCAAGCCGTTCGCGGCCGGCGCGCAGCCGACGATCGCGGACATCGCCGCGTACACGTACATCGCCCACGCGCCGGAAGGCGGCGTGTCGCTCGAACCGTATCCGCACGTGCGGGCGTGGCTGGCGCGTATCGAGGCGCTGCCGGGCTTCGTCGCGATGCCGACGACGCGCGCGGGTCTGCTCGCCGCTTGATACTCATTGCTGCCGCGCTTGTTCGGGAGAGAACGCGATGAATGCGCCAACCGCCGTCGTACCGGGGTGGGAACTCGATACCGCGCCGTTTCACGCGGGCGAGCTTGCCGTGCAGCAGCGCGCAGGCGTGACGGACGCGGCGAGCGCGGCCGGCCGGCGCGGGATCCGGCGCTTCATGCCGGATCAGCACCGGACGTTTTTCGCGCAACTGCCGTTCTTCATGCTCGGCGGCGTCGATGCAAACGGCCAGCCGTGGGCGACGCTGCGCGTCGGTACGCCGGGGTTCGTCACGTCGCCGGACGCCCGCACGCTGCGCATCGCGGCACCCGCGCTGCCGGGCGATCCGCTGGCCGGTGCGTGGCAGGCGGGCGCGCCGCTCGGCGGACTCGGGATCGAATTCGATACGCGGCGGCGCAATCGCGTGAACGGCGTCGTGCGCGCGATCGACGGCGATGCGCTGACGATCGCCGTCGAGCAGAGCTTCGGCAACTGCGCGAAGTACATCCAGGGCCGCAAGCCCACTTTCGTCGCGCGGGACGTCGGAGCGTCCGTCGCGCCCGACGTGTCGGATGCATTGAGCGACGCGAATCGCGCGCTGCTCGCACAGGCCGATACGTTCTTCGTCGCGAGTGCGAACACGTCGGCGGAGGCGGGCGCGGCGCGCGGCGCGGACGTATCGCATCGCGGCGGGGTGCCGGGCTTCGTGCGCGTCGACGATGCGCGTACGCTGACCACGCCCGATTTCAGCGGCAACCGGTTCTTCAATACGCTGGGCAACCTGCAGCACGATCCGCGCGCGGGGCTGCTGTTCGTCGATTTCGACAGCGGCGATCTGCTGTACGTCGCCGCGCACGCGGAGATCGTGTGGGACGGGCCGCTCGTCGCGTCGTTCGACGGCGCACAGCGCGTCGTGCGCTTCCACGTTCGGGAAGTGCGGCGCGTGCGGGCCGTGCTGCCGTTCCGGTGGTCGGCGGTCGAGCGTGCGCCGCAGTTCGCGGCGATGGCGACGGCGGCGTCGGCGTCGGCGTCGGGCGGTGCGGCGGCAACGGCCGAACCGGCGCCATTCGCCGCCGTGCCGGCATCGGCTCCCGCATGGCGAACGCTGCGCATTGCGAAGATCGTCGACGAAGCGCGCGCGATCCGGTCGTTCCATTTCGAATCGGCGGATGGCGGCGCATTGCCTGCGTACGAAGCCGGTCAGCATCTGACGCTGCGCATCGCGCTGCCGGGGAGCGACGCGCCCACGATTCGCAGCTACACGCTGTCCGACGCGCCGGGCGGTGCGCATTACCGGATCACCGTGAAACGGGAAGGGCGCGTATCGGCGTGGCTGCACGATCACGTGCAGGCCGGCATGACGCTCGACGCGCAGATGCTGCGCGGCCGCTTCACGTTCGATCTCGCGAGCCCGCGCCCGGCCGTGCTCGTGTCGGCCGGCATCGGCATCACGCCGATGGTCGCGATGCTGCGCCGCGCACTGGCCGGCGACGTGCCGTCGCGCCGCGTCGTGTTCGTGCATGGCGCACGGGAAGCGGCCGACCGGCCGTTCGCCGCCGAACTGGCGCGCATCGCGGCCGCCGATGCACGCGTGTCGCTTCACTGGTTCGACAGTCATCCTCACGACGGCTCGGCCGCGCGGGCCGGGCGCATCGACATCGGGCAACTGAAGCGGGTCCTTTCATTCGACGATTACGATTTCTATCTGTGCGGGCCGGCGGCATTCATGCGCGACCTGTACGACGGGCTGCGCGCGCTGAACGTGCCGGACGAACGCATCCGTTTCGAGGCGTTCGGGCCGTCGAGCGTCTCGCGCAGTGCGACCCGCGCGGCTGTCGCGCCGGCGGCGCCGAGCGTGCCGGTCGTGTTTCGGCGTACGGGGCGCGAAGCCGCGTGGACGCCCGCCGACGGCACGCTGCTCGAATTCGCGGAAGGGCAGCGCGTGGCCGTGCCGTCCGAATGCCGCTCCGGTTCGTGCGGCACATGCGCGACGCGCGTGCTGTCCGGCGTGGTCGACTACGAGCAAGCGCCCGACGCGCAGATCGAACCCGGCTGCGCGCTGCTGTGCGTCGCACGGCCCGCGCAACGCGCGACGGAGCCGCTCGTGCTCGACCGCTGACGCGTGTGCGACATGCCGCCGCAGACGGCCTGCTGCGCGAAAAGCGCACGCAACTGCTGCTTTTTTCGAATGCCGTCCGGATCGACGATAGGGTCAACCGATTCGATAAAGGAGCCCATCATGAAACTGCTCGGCATGGTCCGCCTGGTCCTGTGGAGTTTCTTCGGCGTGCGCAACAGCAAGGCGCACGCGAACGATCTCGCGAACGCCAACTTCACGCTGCTGCCGTTCGTGGCGCTGCTGCTCGCGCTGCTGGTCGGCGCGGTCATTTACGGCGTCGTGCATCTGGTCGTCGATCCGACTGTGACGATGCAGGGATTTTGAGCGAGCGGACGGTGAGCCGTTAGCGGGCCGCCGTTCCCGCTCCCGTTTCCGGCCACCTGACCGGCGCATGACGACGCCGGCATCAGCGCCGGCACGCATGACGCGAATCGCGACCGCATCGTCGCCGTCGCCGCCGTTATCGCGCCGCCTGCACCGTTCGTCCCCGTCCCCGCCTTCCCCGTCTCCCATTCCGCCCGATTCCGCGGCCCTTTGCCGCGCCCGGGGTAAAATGCGCGCCACGCCGCGATGTCGCGCGCGACGGGCAGGCCGCCGTTCCGATGAACGGCCGGCGCGACTGCCCGCCGCCCGCACCGGGGCGTTCGAAGCGTCCCCCGCATGACACGACCGCGCGACGCAGCCGGCCGCCCGACAGGCATCCGACGAACCCGTCGGCCGCTGCGTCGGCTTCCGGCGCGTCATCCGAATCCGATGTCCCATCCTGCGTTGTTCCGACCCGTCGCCCCGCTTGCAGGCCTCAGGGTCCGGTTCGTCCGATGAATATCGTGTCGACGGCTCGTGTCCGGCGATGGGCGCGGATGCGGTTGCAAGCGCACGCTTCGCAGCTTCGTAACGGGTTTCGGGTTTCGACAGGTCGAATGGCGAGTTTTCCCTCCAGAACAATGACGGTGAATAGAACAACAGCGGCGCGCGCACGGCGGCGGCGCGCGAAGGTCGGGCTCGGTGTCGGTCTCGGCGTCACGCTTTTCGCGGCGCAGGCGGCCGCGGCTCAGGGCGATACACCCGCGCCGGGCGCCGATGCGACCGCCAGCACGACGCTGCCCGCGATCACGGTGAGCGGCGAGCGCGGCCATGCGTTGCGGGCGCGCGAAGCGTCGGTCGCGGGGCTCGACGACGCACCGTTGCGCGACACGCCGGCGTCCGTGAACGTCATCACGCGCGCGGTGATCGACGATCAGCAGGCGAAGCGGCTGAGCGACGTCGTGCGCAACGATGCGTCGGTCGTCAACGACTACGCGCCGGTCGGTTATTTCGAGGGCTTCGCGATCCGCGGTTTTCCGGTCGATCTCGCGAGCGCGATCCGGATCGACGGGCTGACGGTGTCCGGCGAGCAGAACGTGCCGCTCGAGAACAAGGAGCGCGTCGAGATCCTGAAAGGGCTCGCGGGCATCGACAGCGGCGTCGTCGCACCGGGCGGCGTGATCAACTTCGTGACCAAGCGCTCCGCGAACGTCGCGAGCGTGACGGGGGGCGTCGACAGCCGCGGCTCGACGTCGGCAGCCGTCGATCTCGGCCGTCGCTTCGGCCCGGACAACCAGTTCGGGTTCCGGATCAACGCGGCGAAGGAGAACATGCACTCGTATATCGACGGCACGAACGGACGGCGCACGTTCGGCTCGATCGCCGCCGACTGGGACATCAGCCCGCGCGCGAGCCTGCAGCTCAATGCCGAGTTCCAGCAGTGGATCCAGCGTTCCGCGCCTGGCTACCAGTTGCTCGGCGGCACCGTCGTGCCGTCGGTGAAGACGACGTCGAAGGCGCTCGGCACGCAGCCGTGGGCAAAACCGGTGACGACCGATGCGCTGAACCTGAACGCGCGTTTCGACTACCAGTTCAACGACGACTGGAAGGCCTATATCGCTGCCGGCCGCAGCCGCACGATGATCGACGACAACAGCGCGTTCGCGTACGGCTGCTCGTACGCGGCGAGCTGCGCGGCCGGCGCGACGTCGCCGTTCTTCTTCGGCGCGAACGGCGACTACGACGTGTACGACTTCCGCAGCCCCGGCGAATACCGGCGCAACGACGATCTGCGCGCGGTCACGACCGGCAAGTTCGCGACGGGGCCGCTGCGGCACGAGCTGACGCTCGGCGTGAGCGTGCAGCGCCGCGTCGTGCACATGGCGACTGCCGTGTACGACTATGTCGGCAGCGAGAACATCTACGGGCCCGACGTCGCGTTTGCACCGTCGCCGAACACGCCCGGGCCGTCGTATCCGCAGCTCGATTCGTGGCAGTACGGCGTGTTCGGGCTCGACCGCATCAGCCTCGGCGAACACTGGCAGGTGCTCGCGGGCGGCAAGGAAGTGCTGCTGCGCCAGCGCAGCTGGAGCAGCCTCGACGGCGGGGCGACGCATACCGATCGCTCGGTGTTCCTGCCGCAGGTCGCGCTCGTCTACAAGCCGGTGAACGTGCTGTCGCTGTATGCGTCGTACAGCAAGGCGCTGTCGCTCGGCGATCAGGCGCCGGTGCGCGCGACCAACGCGTATGTGTTCCTGCCGCCCGTCGAATCGCACCAGATCGAGGTCGGCGCGAAATACGACTGGCTCGACCGGCTGAGCCTCACGGCCGCGGTGTTCTCGATCAGCAAGCAGTTCCAGTTCGCCGATCCTGACGCGTCGGGCACGAGCTACACGTTCGTGCAGCGCGGCACGCAGCGGCACCAGGGGATCGAACTCGGCGCGGCCGGGCGCGTGGCCGAGCGGCTGGGCCTCACGGCCAGCGTCGCGGCGATTCGCGCCCGCGCATACGATTCCGGGTCGCCGGCGTACGAAGGGCACCAGATCATCAACGTGCCCGCGCTGCGCGCGTCGCTGTATGCGGACTACGCGGTGCCGGGCGTCGCGGGCCTGAACGTGCTCGGCGGCGTGGAATACAGCGCTGCGCGCAACGCGAACGAGGAGGGCACCGCGCGCGTGCCGTCGTGGTTCGTGTTCAATCTCGGCGCGCGTTATACGACGAAGATCGGCGGCCATCGTACGGTGTTGCGCGTGTCGGTGGACAATCTGTTCAACAAGTTCTACTGGCGCGACGCAGGCGAGCAGCAGGGCGATGCGTACCTGTTCCCGGGTGCGCCGCGCACCGCGCGCGTATCGTTGACCTATGATTTCTGACCGACCGGAGGCAGCCGCGTGACGCGCGGCCCCGACAGTTCACCAGGAGAGCACAGACGATGTCCCCACTCGAAATCGCCGGCGTGATCGTCAGCGCGCTCGCGATCTGGCTGACCGCGAAGCGGCGCATGCTGTGCTGGCCGGTCGGCCTCGCATCGGTCGCGCTGTACGGCTGGATCTTCTTCGATGCGAAGCTGTACTCGGACATGCTGCTGCAGGGCGCATTCGCGGTGCTGCAGGTGTACGGCTGGCAGCGCTGGCTCGCGCAGCGCGCGAGCGAGGCCGACGGCGGTGCGGCGACGGCCGGTGACGTCGCGCCCGTGACCGGCGTGCAGCCGCTCAAGATGCTGCCCGACCTGATCGCGGCCGTCATCGGCAGCGCGCTGCTCGGCGGGATGATGGCGCGCTGGACCGACGCGGCGCTGCCGTTCGTCGATGCGTCGCTGACCGCGTTCAGCCTCGTCGCGCAATACTGGACCGCGCGGCGCTACATCGCATCGTGGGGGCTGTGGATCATCGTGAACGTCGTGTACGTCGGGATGTTCGTGTTCAAGGAACTGTATCTGACTGCCGGGCTCTATGCGCTGTTCATCGGGCTGGCCGTCGTCGGCTGGCGCGACTGGAGCCGCACGGCCGCCGCATTGCGCGCGGCCGCTGGCGGCCCGCTCGCATCGGGCGGCGGCGCGCGCTGATCCGCGCACGGATTCAACCACGGAGCAACGTCGTTCATGTCATTCCCCCTCGAGCCGGACGGCCCCCTGTCGCGCGACGTCGCACCGCCGCAATTCGGCGTGGACGGCGAGCAGGCCGAACGCGACTGGCCGCTGATCACGCACGACGAGGTGGCGGCCGTGCTCGCGCGGATCGACGGCGCGGGCGAGCCGGTGCGGCTGACGTGGCACAGCCCGCGACAGTTCGCGGCAGCGGTGCTCGTGCGAATGGCGGACGGGCGCGGGTTGTTCGTCAAGCGACATCACGCGAGCTTGCGCGATGTCGCGGGGCTCGAGGAAGAGCATCGCTTCATCGCGCATCTGCGCGAACGCGGGATGCCGGTGGTGGACGTGCTGGCCGATCGTCACGGTGCGACCGCATTTGCGTTTGGCGAGTGGACGTATGAGGTGCACGTGCTCGCGCCCGGCGTCGATCCGTATCGCGGCGTGATGTCGTGGCAGCCGTTCACGCATCCGTCGCACGCGTACGCGGCCGGCCGCGCGCTGGCCGAACTGCATCGCGCGTCGGCCGGCTACGATGCGCCCGCGCGGCCCGTGCGCACGCTGCTGTCGAGTTTTCGCGTGCTGTCGTCCGCCGATCTGGCGGGCGCGCTCGAACGCTGGGTCGATGCGCAGCCGCTGCTCGTGCGTGCGCTCGGTTCGCGCGACTGGCGCGGCGACGTGGCCGAGGCGATCGGCCCGTATCACGCGCGTCTCGTGCCGTTGCTGCCCACGTTGTCGCCGCTGTGGACGCACGGCGACTGGCATGCGTCAAACCTGCTGTGGACCGAAGCGGGGCCCGGCGCGCAGGTGCGGACCGTGCTCGATTTCGGCTTGTCGGATCGCACCTGTGCGGTGATGGACCTCGCGCTGGCGATCGAGCGCAATACGGTCGACTGGATGGCGCCGGCCGATGCGCGGCGCGTGGAATACGAGCAGATCGACATGCTGCTCGACGGCTATGAATCGCTCGAACCGCTGAGCGACGATGCGTATGCGGCGCTCGTCGCGCTGTTGCCGATCGTGCATACGGAGTTCGCGCTGTCGGAAGTCGCGTATTTCGGCTGCATCATCGATGCGCCGGCGATCGTGGATATCGCGTACGACGGTTACCTGATCGGGCATGCGCGGTGGTTTGGTGAACGCGACGGGCGGCAACTGCTCGACTGGCTCGTGCAGCGGCGGCGGGGGAAGCAAGGGCGCGTTTGATTCTCGAAAATGCGCGGATAGCTTCCCGGGTTCGGTGATCGACATATCGCTCGAATCGAACATCGAAATCTCGTTCGGATGGATTCGGTGGACCGTCGCACGCGAGCGTTGGAGGTACACGGGTCAACGCAAGCGCGGCGGCGGTGAATGAGCCGACTTCATGTCAATGGCCGGTACAGCAGTTGTCGAGGCAGCCGGGGCTCACTTGAATGGCGACTTCGCGTGTTTCCGATGTCGATCCAGCTGCACTGCTGGCTGGATAAATTTGCGTTTTTATCTGAATCGGTGCGTTTGTCAGACCGTCGTCTATGACGACTTTCGCCGTCTCGGAAGCTCGCTTCGTTGCGAGTCGTTCAGGATCAGCCTCAATCTTGGAAGCGCTGCCAATTACAGTGATCCAGTTTTGTATCGGATAATCGAAATTCATTGCTGAAATCCATCGTCCAATTCGTATTTTCTCGGATTCGGAGATCTCGTGACTGTTGTGGGAGAAGGCCACGAAAAATTGCCGTGACGGTAGATTTTGTGACCCCTGACATTCCGCCGCAGAGCTTGCCGGGAAAAGGAGCAACGTTGCGATAGGCACGATTAGTGACGTGATAAGAATTCTCATGCTGAATTCGGATTCTTATTCCGCAAATAATTCTTCGCCGTAGATCACGAACCCTGTGAGGGTATCCGCGTTCCTCAATGCCTGGTCGGGATTGGTCCTTGCCCATGCGGCCGCTGTGGGATCGAGCCCGTAACGAGGGTCGCCGCTACCGAAGGTGTCGACGAAGTGAGTGACTTCGTGAATGAGCGTGGATAGGCGGGAATCTCCGAACATATTCTGATCGCGCAAGCCGGTACAAAACTTCATCGCAATGCTGATAAGCCTGCGCTCCGTGTTGGGCCCGCAAACGTGAGCGGCTTCATTCTCGATGTCGATCATGTTCGGAACACAGCCTAACATTCTATCGAGCTTCGGATCGTTTCGAACGAAATGGTGTGGCGTCAGCGTTTTGAGAACGGAGAGATGTCGTGAGAAGCCGGTGAGAAGGTATTTTCGTGTATTTTCATCGCATCGATTGAACCAATATATCATTCTGTCTTTGGTTGTTTTGTCATACCGCTTCAGATCGGTGATCCTGCGCTCAACCAGAATTATGGACCGCTTAAGCAGCCGAGATACCATGATTCTAAATTCTCGATTGGTCATATTAGGGCAGATGGGTGTTGTGTTGATGTAAACGTCAACCACCGATCCCGGGTTTGTGTTGGTGACGGCCCCGGAGTGAACGAGAAACCATTCTTTGTCTTCGCCGGTGACAAGGTCGTACTCGTTGTGATCGAAGAGGTTTTTCACTGATTAAAAGTCTCGATTCGCAGGTTTTCAAGGAGGCAGCACGACCGTGATGTCATAAAACAGCATGGTTTTGTTCATGTTGCCGGGACCTTGAACAGTCATCTTTTCGAGCGAATACGTCTATAGAACTAGTTCTAAATTTTGAAACGTATTTTTTATGCTGACGTGACCGGCAGGGCAGATATGCACGTCGATTCGGCGAGTACACCGCGCCCAACATGACGGAAATATCATCTTCGCCTCATGTTCGCACTGCGGCAGGTCCGTAGCATCGGTCGCGAACCGTTACCGCAGAACCGAACATGCTCAAGCTCAACCTCGTCGCGGCCATCGTCCTTGCGATGGCCGCGACGGCTCATGCGCAGCCGTCGCTGTCGCCCGGGTCGGCCACGATCGCAGCCAGCAGCGCGACGCCGATCGGCGCTCTCCCCTCCGATACGCTCCCCGCATCGTCATTGACGCTCTCCGATGCGCTCGCGGTCGCGGCCCGCAACAATCCGGCGCTGCGCGGCGCGCGCGCGGACGTCGATGCGTCGGCCGGCGCACTGATGCAGGCCGGCGCCCGTCCGAACCCGGAAATCTCGTTCCTGCAGGAAGGCTTCAGCCGCGCCGAGCGCACGTCCACCGCGCTGATCAACCAGACCATCGAACTGGGCGGCAAGCGCCGCGCGCGGCTCGACGTCGCGTCGTACGGCCGCGAGGCGGCCAACGCGTCGCTCGACGAGCAGGGCGCGGCCGTGCGTGCCGATGTGATCGCCGCGTTCTACGGGCTGCTCGCCGCGCAGCGCCAGCTTCAGGTGACCGAGGAATCGGCCGCGATCGCCGCGCGCTCGGCGGATCTCGCGGGGCGCCGCGCGCAGGCCGGCAAGGTGTCGCCGGTCGAGGCGACCAAGGCGCAGGTGGCGGCGGCCGGCGTGCAGATCGAAGTCGTGACCGCGCGCGGCCGTGTCGACGTCGCGCGCGAAAAGCTGAACGCGGTGATGGGCGAAGCGCGCAACGACCGGCTCGCTGTGCGTGGCGACCTGGAAACCGTGCCGCCGGTCGAGCCGCTGTCCGCGTTGACCGCACAGCTCGACGATTCGCCGCTCGCACGGATCGCGCGTGCCGAAATGCTGCGCTCGAATGCGGCCGTGTCGCTTGAACGCGCACGGCGCATGCCGGACGTGACGGTCAGCGCGGGCGTGAAGCGCGTGACCACGGGCGGCGTGCCGGACAACCAGGCCGTGGTCGGCGTATCGATCCCGATTCCGCTGTTCAACACGAACAAGGGCGCGCTGCTCGAGGCGACGCACAAGGCCACGCGCGCGAACGCCGATCTCGATCGCGAACGCACGCGCCTGCGACTGGAACTGACGCAGGCATACGCGAATTTCGAGGCCGCCGAGCAGGAAGCGCAGCGCTTGAAGTCCGACATCCTGCCGGCCGCGCGCCTCGCGCTCGATGCGATGTCGCGCGGCTACGAACTCGGGAAGTTCGGCTTCCTCGACGTGCTCGACGCACAGCGCACGCTGTTCCAGGAACAGTCGCAATACGTGCGTGCGCTCGCCGGCGCCCATGCGGCCCGCGCCGACATCGGCCGGCTCGTCGGCACGCCGCTCGCGGCCGTCGCGCAATAAGCGCTCCTCTTACCGGAAGGATCATCATGTCACGCAGCAGAATCTTCGCTATCGCGGCGGCCGTGCTCGGCGGCGCCGGAATCGTGATCGGCGCGCTCGCCGTCACGCGGAGCGGCAACGGCGCATCGGCGCCGACGGCCGCCGAAGCCGTGCAGCCGGCCGATGGCGCCGGCGCGCGCGGCGGTGTCGTGCTCACGCGCGGCAAGCTGTCCGTCGAGATCGTGATGACGGAAAAGCCCGGCGACGCGCGGCTCGTCGTCTATCCGTCCGTCGACGGCAAGCCGCTGGACAAGGGCGTGACCGTGTCCGGCACGCTGGTGCGGTACGACCACACGCAGGAACCGTTGCGATTCGACGCGGCCGGCCAGAAGTTCGTGTCCGCGCAGTCGATCGCGAAGCCGCACGTGTTCGATGCGACGATCGACGTGAAGGCCGGCGACGATGCGGCGTCGTTCCCGTACGCGCTCGCCGACGGCGCGATCGCGCTGACCGACGCGCAACTGGCGACGTCGAAGATCGCGCTCGCGAACGCCGGCCCCGCGCAGATCGCGACACCGTTCCAGCTTCCCGGCGAAATCAAGTTCAACGAGGATCGCACCGCGCACGTGGTGCCGCGCGTGGCCGGCATCGTCGAGCAGGTGTCGGTGTCGCTCGGGCAGAACGTCGCGAAGGGGCAGGTGCTCGCCGTGATCGCGAGCACCGATCTGGCCGACCGCCGCAGCGAGCTGCTGACGGCCGAGCGCCGTCTGTCGGGCGCCCGCGCGACCTATGAGCGCGAACGCACGCTGTGGCAGGAGCGCATTTCGGCCGAGCAGGACTACCAGCAGGCCCAGGTGCAGTTGCGCGAGGCCGAGATCGCGGTGCAGAACGCGCGGCAGAAGCTCGCCGCGCTGAACGCGCCGGTGGGCGCGGGCGCGCTGAACCGCTACGAACTGCGCGCGCCGTTCGCCGGCACGATCGTCGAGAAGCATGCGACGCCGGGCGAGGCGATTGCCGCCGACGCGAGCATGTTCGTGATCTCCGACCTCTCGACCGTATGGGCCGAAATGGCGGTGCCGGCGCAGCGGCTCAACGACGTGCGCGTCGGTCGCGAGGCAACGGTGATCGCGACTGCGTTCGAATCGCGCTCGAGCGGCCCGATCGCGTACGTGGGTTCGCTGCTCGGCGAGCAGACGCGCACCGCGCCGGCGCGCGTCGTGCTGCCGAACCCCGATCGCGTGTGGCGTCCCGGGATGTTCGTCAACGTATCGGTCGACGCGGGCACGCAACGCGTGCCGCTCGCGGTCGCGAGCGACGCGCTGCAGGACGTCGACGGCACGCCGTCGGTGTTCGTGCGTTCGCCGAAGGGCTTCGTCGCGCAGGCCGTCGAAACGGGGCGGCGCGACGAACGCGCGACCGAAGTGCTGAAGGGGCTCAAGCCCGGCCAGGAATACGCGGCGTCGAACAGCTTCGTGCTGAAGGCGGAGCTCGGCAAGGGGAACGCGGAACATGAGTGAGCAGCAATACGCATGCACCGTGGCGCGACTGGCGCCCGCCACGCAGCCCGCTTTCCGATTCGCCGGGTGACCGGCCGCGCGGCCTGTCCGGTGCGCTCGACCGTTACCCGTGTCAAGGAATCCCGACATGTTTGAGCGCCTGATCCGCTTTGCGATTGCGCACCGCTGGCTCGTGATGCTGGCGATCGCGGCCGTGGCCGCGTTGGGCGTGTTCAGCTACCAGCGGCTGCCGATCGACGCGGTGCCCGACATCACCAACGTGCAGGTGCAGATCAACACGTCCGCGCCCGGCTACTCGCCGCTCGAGGCCGAGCAACGCATCACCTACCCGGTCGAGACCGTGATGGCCGGGCTGCCGGGGCTGGAACAGACGCGCTCGATCTCGCGCTACGGGTTGTCGCAGGTGACCGTGATCTTCAAGGACGGCACCGACATCTACTTCGCGCGGCAACTCGTCAACGAGCGCATCCAGGAGGCGAAGGACAAGCTGCCGGCCGGCATCGCGCCGGCGATGGGGCCGACGTCGACCGGCCTCGGCGAGATCTACCTGTGGACCGTCGAGGCCGACGTCGGCGCGCGCAAGCCCGACGGCACGCGCTATACGGCGGCCGACCTGCGCGAACTGCAGGACTGGGTCGTGCGGCCGCAACTGCGCAACGTGCGCGGCGTGACCGAGGTCAACTCGATCGGCGGCTACGTGAAGGAATACCGCGTCGCGCCGAATCCGACCAAGCTGATGTCGTACGGGCTGACGCTCGCCGACGTCGTGCGGGCGCTCGAGCGCAACAACGACAACGTCGGCGCCGGCTACATCGAAAAGCGCGGCGAGCAGTATCTCGTGCGCGTGCCGGGCCAGGCGCGCACCGTCGACGACATCGCGAACGTCGTGCTGACCAACGTCGGCGGCGTGCCGGTGCGGATGAAGGACGTCGGCGTGGTCGACATCGGCCGCGAACTGCGCACCGGCGCCGCGACGTCGAACGGCGAGGAAGTCGTGCTCGGCACGGTGTTCATGCTGATGGGCGAGAACAGCCGGACGGTGTCGAAGGCCGTCGCCGCGAAGATGGAAGACGTAAACCGCACGCTGCCGGCCGGCGTGAAGGCGATTCCGGTGTACGACCGCACGGTGCTCGTCGAGAAGGCGGTCGCCACCGTGAAGAAGAACCTGCTCGAAGGCGCGGTGCTCGTGATCGCCGTGCTGTTCCTGTTCCTCGGCAACATCCGCGCGGCGCTGATCACCGCGCTCGTGATTCCGCTGTCGATGCTGATGACCTTCACCGGGATGGTCAACGCGAAGGTGAGCGCGAACCTGATGAGCCTCGGCGCGCTCGACTTCGGGATCATCGTCGACGGCGCGGTGGTGATCGTCGAGAACTGCGTGCGGCGGCTCGCGCATGCGCAGTCGGCGGCGGGGCGGTCGCTCACGCGCGACGAGCGTTTCGCCGAAGTGTTCGGCGCATCGCAGGAGGCGCGTCGCGCGCTGATCTTCGGGCAACTGATCATCATGGTCGTGTACCTGCCGATCTTCGCGTTGACCGGTGTCGAGGGCAAGATGTTCCATCCGATGGCGATTACCGTCGTGATGGCGCTCGCGGCCGCGATGGTGCTGACCGTCACGTTCATTCCGGCCGCCGTCGCGTTGTTCATCGGCGAGCGGGTCGAGGAGAAGGAGAACCGGCTGATGGGCTGGGCGCGGCGCGCGTACGCACCGGTGCTCGCCGCGTTCATGACGCGCCCGGCGCGCGTGATGATCGGGGCGGGCGCGATCGTGCTGGTCACGCTCGGGCTCGCGACGCGGCTCGGCAGCGAGTTCATCCCGAGCCTGAACGAGGGCGACCTGGCCGTGGCCGCGCTGCGGATTCCCGGTACGAGCCTGTCGCAGTCGGTCGAGATGCAGAAGTCGATCGAGAAGACGCTGAAGGCGCGCTTCCCCGAAATCGAGCGCGTGTTCGCGCGCACCGGCACGGCCGAGATCGCGGCCGACCCGATGCCGCCGAACCTGTCGGACGGCTACATCATGCTGAAGCCGGCCGACACGTGGCCCGACCCGAAGAAGCCGCGCGAGCAGCTCGTGCGCGAGATCGAGGACGCGCTCGCCGAGCTGCCGGGCAACGCGTACGAGTTCTCGCAGCCGATCCAGCTGCGCTTCAACGAACTGATTTCCGGCGTGCGCAGCGACGTCGCCGTGAAGATCTTCGGCGACGACATGGCCGTGCTGAACCAGACCGGCGAGCAGATCGCGGCTGCGTTGCGGAAGGTGCCGGGCGCATCGGAGGTAAAGGTCGAGCAGACCACGGGCCTGCCGGTGCTGACCGTCAACCTGGACCGCGACAAGCTCGCGCGCTACGGCGTGAGCGTCGCCGACCTGCAGGACTCGGTGGCCGCGGCCGTCGGCGGGCAGAAGGCCGGCACGCTGTTTCAGGGAGACCGCCGCTTCGACATCGTCGTGCGGCTGCCCGACGAACTGCGCACCGACATCGAGGCGATCGAGCGGCTGCCGATCGCGCTGCCCGCGCCGGCCGCCGGCGCCAGCGCGCCGCTCGCGGCGGCGCCGTACGTGCCGCTGGCCGAACTCGCGACGATCGACGTGGCGCCGGGCCCGAACCAGATCAGCCGCGAGAACGGCAAGCGGAGGGTGGTCGTCAGCGCGAACGTGCGCGGGCGCGACGTCGGCTCGTTCGTCGCCGATGCGCGCGAGCAGTTGCAGCAGGACGTGAGCGTGCCGGCCGGTTACTGGATGTCGTGGGGCGGCCAGTTCGAGCAGTTGCAAAGCGCGAGCGAGCGCCTGAAGCTCGTCGTGCCGCTCGCGCTGTTCATGGTGTTCGTGCTGCTGTTCGTGATGTTCAACAACGTGAAGGACGGGCTGCTCGTGTTCACCGGCATTCCGTTCGCGCTGAGCGGCGGTGTCGTGTCGCTGTGGCTGCGCGGGATTCCGCTGTCGATCACGGCGGCGGTCGGTTTCATCGCGTTGTCCGGCGTGGCCGTGCTCAACGGCCTCGTGATGATCTCGTTCATCCGCAACCTGCGCGACGAAGGGATGCCGCTCGACGCGGCGGTGCACGACGGCGCGCTCACGCGGCTGCGGCCGGTGTTGATGACCGCGCTGGTCGCGTCGCTCGGCTTCCTGCCGATGGCGTTCGCGACCGGCACCGGCGCCGAGGTGCAGCGCCCGCTCGCGACGGTCGTGATCGGCGGTATCCTGTCGTCCACCGCGCTGACGCTGCTGGTGCTGCCGGTGCTGTACCGCGTGAGCCACGCGTTGTCGTGGCGCGCGGCGTTGCGCGGCGGTTTCGCCGCGGGCATGATGCGCCGGCTGGGTTTCTTCAAGGGTAACGCGTGATGCGAATTCTGATTGTCGAGGATGAACCGAAGACGGGCGCGTATCTGCGCAAGGGGTTGACCGAGGCCGGCTACGTCGTCGATTGGGTCGAGGACGGCATCACGGGCCAGCATCAGGCCGAAACCGAGGAGTACGACCTGCTCGTGCTCGACGTGATGCTGCCCGGGCAGGACGGCTGGACGCTGCTGCAGAACCTGCGGCGCAGCAAGTCGACACCCGTGCTGTTTCTCACCGCGCGCGACGACGTCGGCGATCGCGTGAAGGGGCTCGAACTCGGCGCGGACGACTATCTCGCGAAGCCGTTCGATTTCGTCGAGCTGACCGCGCGCATCAAGTCGATCCTGCGGCGCGGCCAGCCGCGCGATTCGAACACGCTGCGCGTGGCCGATCTCGAACTCGACCTCACGCGACGCAAGGCCACGCGGCAGGGCGACACGATCCTGCTGACCGCGAAGGAGTTCGCGCTGCTGTGGCTGCTGATGCGCCGCGAAGGCGAGATCCTGCCGCGCGCGACGATCGCGTCGCAGGTATGGGACATGAACTTCAACAGCGACACGAACGTCGTCGATTCGGCGATCCGCCGGCTGCGCTCGAAGATCGACGACGCGTACGAACCGAAGCTGATCCATACGGTACGCGGGATGGGCTACGTGCTCGAAGCGCGCGGCGGCGCGGCCGCATGATCGCGCGCTTGCTGCCGCGGACGCTGCGCGGCCGGCTGACCGCGCTGATCATCCTGTCGACGTCGGTGATCCTCGCATCGAGCGGCGTCGCACTGTACGAAGCGCTGAGCAACCGCGTCGCAACGACGGCAGCCGAGCAGATGGCCGGCATTTCCGCCGCATTGGGCGCGCATCTGGCCGAGGCGCGCACGACGGCCGACGTCGCGCGCAATGCCGATATCTGGATCGACCAGTTGCACGGTCATCCGAACATGGATCTCGCGATCTTCGATGCAGCCGGCACGCGCGTCGTCGGCACGCCCGGCTTCCGCCCTTATACGCCGCTGTTGTCGATGAACGTCGGGCGCGCGCCGTCCGGCGTCGCGCCGCCCGGCGCGCGGCACCAGTATCTGGTGACGACCGTGCCGCTCGCCGGTGCAGGTGCGCCCGTGGTGCGCGTCGCCGTGCAGTACGACCGCAGCGCCGACATGCTGCTGTTGCGCACGCATGCTTATACGATCGTCGTGATCCAGGTGTTCGGCGTGGTGATCGCGGCCGCGATCGCGTACGGCATCGCCGCGCTCGGGCTGAGCCCGCTGCGGCGGTTCGCGGCGCGGGCCGAACAGATGTCGACGAGCCGGCTCGCGCATCCGCTGCCGGAACTCGATACGTCCGGCGAGCTGAAGGAGCTCGAGCATGCGTTCAACGGGATGCTCGCGCGGCTGAGCGAATCGTTCACGCGGCTGAGCCAGTTCTCGTCGAATCTCGCGCATGACATGCGCACGCCGCTGACGAACCTGCAGGCAGCCGCGCAGGTCGTGCTGTCGCAACCGCGCAACGCGGACGAATACCGGAGCGTGATCGAATCGAGCATCGACGAATACCAGCGGTTGTCGCGGATGATCGAGGACATGCTGTTCCTCGCGCGCTCGGAACAGACCGGCACGTCGATCAGCGTGCGGCGGCTGAATGCGGCGCGGGAGGCGGAGCGGGTGGCCGGCTACTACGAGCCGCTGGCGGAAGATGAAGGCGTGACGGTGAAGGTCGACGGCCACGCGTGGGTCGATGCGGATCTGACGCTGTACCAGCGTGCGTTGAGCAACCTGCTGTCGAATGCGCTGACCTATGCGCCGCGCGGCAGCGTCGTGACGATCGATTGCGTCGAGCAGGGCGGCGCGACGACGATCGCCGTGTCGGATACGGGGCCCGGCATCGCGGCTGAACATGTCGGGCGGATTTTCGAACGCTTTTATCGCATCGATCCGTCACGCCACAATTCGGCGTCGGGCACGGGGCTCGGCCTCGCGATCGTCCGGTCGATCATGGACAATCACGGCGGTGAATGCGGCGTCGACAGCGAGCCGGGCCGCCGCACGACCTTCTGGCTGCGCTTCCCGCGACGGCCGGCCGAGCCCGAACGGCCGGCCGCCATCGACACCTGACAGCGCGGGCGGACACGCCGTCAGGCAGCCGAACGCGGCGCGTTGCCGGCGGCCGTCTGGCCGCGCATCGTTACTTCGCGGCGAGGTCGTCGTGGTTGTCGGCCTGCGGCTTTTTCTCGCCGCCATGCACCGAAATCACGTGAAGCGCCTTGTTGCGCGCGACGACCTCGGCGGTCGGCGGGTACTGCGTCTTGCTGATCGGCACGATGCCGTCGTGCTGCGCCTGCTTCAGTTCGTTGACGACCTGCGTGCGGGTCTTGCCTTGCGTTTGCGTTTGGGCGAATGCGGCCTGCGTGGCGATGCCGAGCGACAGCGTGGCGGTGACGAACAGTGCTGCGAGTTTTGCCGTTTTCATCGAGTGCTCTCCTTGATCGGGGCCGCCGGGTGGCGAACCATGGACCCAGTATGCGAACGCAGCCGTGCGTGATCGTGATCGCGAGATGAAAAATGCGTCAGATTTCGGCGCGCGCGGGAGTGCGGGGCGGATTCCATCGACATGACGCAACCGTCATGTTCGCGTCATGGGGGCGATGAGCGGGAAGCGGAACATGCAGTCTGCCGTTGGCTGAGCGCGCCGGCGGAATTCGTGTCGCCCGCGACAGCAGCATCGATAGAGGCGGCGTCGTTCAGACCTTTATCCCGGACCGAAAATTGCATCGTCCCGCCATTCGTTTCCCCTTGATCGCAGTCCTGATCGTCCCGTTGTTCGCGGGCTGTGCATCGACACGTTCCGGCACCACGGCCCTCGCTTCCGCCGCCGCGCGCAAGCCCGTGCCGGCCGACCTGACGCCGGGCGAACAGGTCGACTATGCGGGGCATCGTTGCGGCAATCCGAACCTGTATGTGAAAACGCATCCGTGCGTATACCCGCAGCGCAATTCCGCGCGGTGATCGTTGGACCCGCGCGTCGCCCGGCGTCAACCGGCGATTGACCACCTTGAAGCCGCCCCAGGGGCAAGCGGTTTGACGCGGGCGCATCGGCAAGTGGCCGGCGCGCCCGTTCCGCTCAAAGCTGCGCGAGCGCCTGGTCGAGATCGGCGAGCAGGTCGTCGATATGCTCGATGCCGATCGACAGCCGCACCGTTTCTTCCTTCACGCCGGCCTTCGCGAGTTCGGCCGGCGACAACTGACGGTGCGTCGTCGATGCCGGGTGCGTCGCGAGCGACTTCGTATCGCCGATGTTGACGAGCCGCGTGAACAGTTTGAGCGCGTCCTGGAACTTCGCGCCGCCGTCGCGGCCGCCTTTCACGCCGAACGTCAGGATGCCCGGCGCACGGCCCGACAGGTAGCGGGCGACGAGCGGATGGTCGGGGTGATCGGGCAGGCCCGCATAGCTCACCCATTCGACCTGCTCGTGGCGCGCGAGATGCTGCGCGATCTTCAGCGCGTTGTCGCTGATCCGCTCGATCCGCAGCGCGAGCGTCTCGATGCCCTGCAGGATCTGGAACGCATTGAACGGCGAGATCGCCGCGCCCATGTTGCGCAGCGGCACCACGCGGGCGCGGCCGATATACGCGGCCGGCCCGAACGCTTCGGTATAGACGACGCCGTGATAGCTGACGTCCGGCTCGTTCAGCCGCTTGAAGCGGTCGGCGTGCTCGGCCCACGGGAACGTGCCCGAATCGACGATCGCGCCGCCGAGGCTCGTGCCGTGCCCGCCGAGATACTTCGTCAGCGAGTGCACGACGATGTCCGCGCCGTGCTCGAACGGGCGCAGCAGATACGGCGACGGCACCGTGTTGTCGACGATCAGCGGGATGCCGTGGCGATGCGCGACCTCGGCGAGCGCGGCGATGTCGGTCACGTTGCCGAGCGGGTTGCCGACCGATTCCGCGAAGATCGCCTTCGTGCGCGCATCGATCAGCGGCTCGAACGACGCGGGGTCGCGCGGATCGGCGAAGCGCGTGGTGATTCCGTATTGCGGCAGCGTGTGCGCGAACAGGTTGTAGGTGCCGCCGTACAGCGAACTCGCGGACACGATGTTGTCGCCGGCTTCGGCGATCGTCTGGATCGCATACGTGACGGCGGCTTGTCCCGACGCAAGCGCGAGCGCGCCGATGCCGCCCTCGAGCGCGGCGATCCGCTGCTCGAGCACGTCCGTCGTCGGATTCATGATCCGCGTGTAGATGTTGCCCTGGACCTTCAGGTCGAACAGGTCGGCGCCGTGCTGCGTGTCGTCGAATGCGTACGCAACGGTCTGGTAGATCGGGACGGCGACCGCGCGCGTGGTCGGGTCGGGACGATAACCGCCGTGCACGGCGATGGTTTCGAGACGCCAGTTCGAATGGGCCTGATCGGTCATGGGTGCTCCGTTTGTTGTTGTGAAGGTCGAGGGGGCCTGCCGTCCGGCGATTATAGGAGCACGTGTGCAGGTGCCTTTAGAACGAATCGTGGGTTGCTTATGGGGGCGCGGCACATAGAATGCGTCTTTCCGCAGACGGCGTGCGGGCGCACCGCACGCTAGTTCTTGTCGGGATTCGAGTCGCTGCACTGGTCGGGATCGTCGCGCAACAGAATGCGGCGGATGCGGCCGTTGTCGTAGAACGGCACGTCCGGGCAGAACTTCATGCCGGCGCGCGTCGACGTCCGTTTCCAGGCGACCTTTTCGGTACGCGCGAGCGTCGGCGCGCCACCCGGCGCGCCCGGTTTCCAGATGTCGATATACACCCGCGACATCTGAGGCGAATCGCCTGTCTCGCAGTCCTTCAGCGCGCCCAGCGTCGAGCGCAGCCCGGTATCGGTCTGCTCGATGCGTTGCGGATACTCGATATGGCCGTTGCCGTAGCCGGGCACGACGTAGCAATAGCGGCGCGTGTTTCCGTCGAGCACGGGCAGCAAGTAGCTGCTCGCCGAGTCGACCTCCTTCACGTCGTTGCCCTGCCAGCGGTAGGTCGTCACGCCGTGCTCGCAGCAGCTCGCGCGCCAGCTCGTCCAGATGAGCCGGTGGACCGGGTCGAAATCCGGCGACGTGATGTCTTGCAGTCCCTGCGGCGCATCGGCGAAGCGCCGCGTTTTCGGGTTGAAGATCCACGTCTGGTACGGGGTGTTCGGACCGGCCCCCATCGATTGCGCGAGCATCAGGTCGGGCCAGCCATCGAAGTTCGCGTCGGCGAAATCCGGTGTAAACAGGTTGCAGGTGCCCCGCGAATCGGTCTCGAGCGTCTGGACGAGGCGGCCGTGGTCGTACAGGCGGATTGCGGTGACTTCAGGCACATCGGTGCACGAACCGCCATCGTCCGGCAGATGGTCGGCGACGAGGCGGATGTCGTAGGGGAACGGCCTGCCGTCCTGTTTCGGCGCGAGCGACACGGGCAGCGTACGCTTGCCGTCCGGCGAAGCCCATGTGCCGGCCACCGCGTTGTCGAGGGACGCAACGCGCCATGTGCCCGTCACGCGATCGGCGTCGGCTTTCGCGCCGCTATCGCGTTCCGACAGCGTCGCACCGTGCGCGTCGAGCGTTCCCTTCAATGCGAGCCGATAGCGTTTGTCGGACGTGCAGGGGGCGTAGCAGTACCAGCCCGATACCGTGTCGGCGACGCGCGACAACGAGACTTCGACGTGCCGGTTGCCGATCGTGCCGGCCCAGTGGCGCGACCAGAACGGGATCTCGACCGGCTCGTCGGCGTTTGCCGCGCGCACCGGCATCGACGCGAATGCGGTGATGGCGATCAGCGCGAGCGCAAGCGCGCTGCGCCAGCCGCGCGTGCGCCGCATCGCGGCCGCGTGGCGCGACGCGGTGATGAACGGGTGATGCATGGTTCGGCCCCTCGGTTTGTTATCGGTTATGTCTGCCGGCGTGTTTCGGTGCGATACGTGCGTCAGCGGCTTCCGGTCGCATCGGCGCGTCGATACAGGCGTGGCCACTGATCGTCGAACAGGCCGTTGCACGTGCCGTGCGTCGCGATATCGCCGAGCATGAAGCGCCGGCCGTCGAAGATCCACGATGCGGTCGAGCCGCAATCGCCGGCACTGCGCAGCCTCACCTTGCTCGACAGCGTCGCGCTGGCGGGATCGTAGCCGGCGTCGGTCAGTTCGTTCGCGAACGACGCCGAATCGAGTCCCGCGTTTGCGTTCTCGCCGAAATTCATCGCCGTCGGCGAGTAGGGCGCGGTTCGCCGCACGCGATACCACAGGTCGGTGTGGTTATACAGGCTGCTGGTCTGGCACGGGATCGCGACGAGCGCCTCGTCGGCCGAGATCGCCACGGCAGTGGACGCCTTGCTGCGATCGCGCGCCGGCATTTCGTCTTCGACCTCGGCCGCACATTGCTTCACGTCGCCGCCGAACTTCGCGAGCACCGCATCGACGAGCGGGCGCCGTTCGGCGCTCGACAGGGGCGAGGCGGGCGGCGGCGCGGGCGTGACCGCAGGCGGCAGCGCGGGCGCGGCCGGCACCGCCGACGCCGGCCGGGTGCCCGGGCGCAGCAACGCCGTGACGGTGCCGACACGGCCCTGCGTGTCGTCGATCAACAGCAGCGCGGCACTCAATCCCGTCAACGGTGTGCGGGCGGTTTGTGCCGACGCCGGATCGCCGAAGCTCAGCAGTTGCCCATTGCGCGACGCGGTGAGCCAGGTGGCAACCGTTGCCGGATCGTCGGTCCGGATACGGAACGGGTGCGCGTCGTCATCGTCCGGTTTGCCGCCGAACGCATGCCATCGGGCCGCCATTGCATCGAACGGCCGGCCATCCACGCGTGCGGTGCGCAGGTCCAGCGGCGCCGAGGCGTAGAGGTCGAGCGAGGCTTGCGCGTCGGGGCCGGCATCGCGCGTCACGCGCAGGATGAGGTGGGGGCGTGCGTCGTCGATATCGTCCGCGTGGCTTTCGGCAATGCAGCGGTTGCCGTTGTCGCAGACGACCGACCAGTTCTTGAAGTCGCGTTCGACCGGTGGCCGCGCGAGCGGCAGAGCCTCGGCAACGAACGGGGAAACGGCGAGGAGGGCGGCGATGGCGAGCGAAAGGCGGTGCGACATGACGGTTCGTATCGACTGTGGATGGACGGGCGGAAGACGTCGGACTGCAAGCGTATCGTCAGCAAGCGGGGCAGGTCGAAGGCTGCGGCGCATGCGGCGGCGCGCTCTGGCGAACGGCATCGAGTATACCGCCGAGATGGGCTGCGATCGTGACGACGACACGTAGCAAGCGGGCACGCTCGTTGCTCGCGGGCATCGATCGGACGCGTGCGGATGCAAAAACGGCGCGATCCCCGGAGGCATCGCGCCGTTCACTTTTCATCGGCCGTCGACCACGTCGCGCAGGAACGCGTCGAGCATCGCCACGTCGCCCCACGGCCGCTTGTATTCGCGATCGTGTTCGGCATCGGCGAGCATCGTCTCGACCAGCGTGTGGATCGCCGGCCGGCGCGGCCCGTATTCGCTTTCGTTCGCGCTCATCTTCAGCGCGAGCAACGCATCGAGCTCCGCGCGCACCGTCGGTTCGTGCACGGTCCCGTCGACGAGATCGACGAAGCGCATCGGCGGCATGCCGAGCCCCATGTCGATCCAGCGCACCGCGAGCAGCGGACGCAGTACGTACAGGTACTTCTTGTAACGCACCGTGTCGCCTTGCAGATAGCCGCGAAAATTCTTCTTCGCCATCGCGAGGTAGTGATGACGCCCGCGTACCGGCGAGAAGAACGCCGATGCGAGCGACCTGAGCCGCGGCGCCCAGCGCGTATCTTCGCGATACACGACGGGCGAGTCGAGCCATTCGAGCAGCGTCGGATTCGAGCGTCGCAGCAATTGCAGCGCCTTGCGCAATTCCCAGCCGCCGACGTCGAGTTCGTCGTCGAGCGGCCGTTCGATCACGTCGCGTTGCGGTTCGACGCTCAGGTACCAGTCGCGCCGGTGTGCGTACACGAAGCGTACGTCGTAATCGCTGTCCGGCGACGCGAATCCCCAGCCGCGGCTGCCCGATTCGCACGCGAACAGTACGCTCACATCGTGGCGGCGCTCGACTTCCGCGAGCTCCGCCATCACGCGCGCCCGCACCGCCGGGTCGATCGGGTGCGCGCTGCGCACGGTCGTCATCGTCTTGTCGGTTTTCATCGTTGTCGTTTTCCTTTCGTTGTGCGCGGCCGCCGGCCATCGGCCGCGCACCGCGCTAACCCTTCACGCACACCACCTGGCGCAGCGTGTGCACCACTTCGACGAGGCTGCGCTGGGCCGCCATCACCGCGTCGATGTCCTTGTAGGCCATCGGGATTTCGTCGACGACGCCCGCGTCCTTCCGGCATTCGACGCCCTGCGTCGCCTTCGCCTGATCGTCGGCCGTGAAGCGGCGCTTCGCTTCGGTACGGCTCATCGTCCGGCCCGCGCCGTGGCTGCACGAGCAGAAGCTCTCCGGGTTGCCGAGCCCGCGCACGATGAAGCTCTTCGCGCCCATCGAGCCCGGGATGATCCCGAGTTGCCCCTTCTGCGCGGACACCGCGCCCTTGCGCGTGACGAGCACGTCTTCGCCGAAGTGGCGTTCGCGCTGCACGTAGTTGTGGTGGCAGTTCACCGCATGCTCGTCGACCGAGAACGGTGTGCCGATCACGCCGCGCGCCGCGCCGATCACCGCGTCCATCATCGCCTGCCGGTTGCGCCGCGCGTAGTCCTGCGCCCAGCCGACCGCCTCGACGTAATCGTCGAAGTGCCGGCTGCCTTCGGTGAAATACGCGAGGTTGCGGTCCGGCAGGTTCGCGATGTGCTGGCGCATGTCTGCCTGCGCGAGTTCGATGAACAGGCTGCCGATCGCATTGCCGACGCCACGCGAGCCGCTGTGCAGCATGAACCACACGCGGTCCGCCTCGTCGATGCACACCTCGATGAAGTGGTTGCCGGTGCCGAGCGTGCCGAGATGCGCGTAGTGGTTCGTCTTTTCCAGCTTCGGATACTTGTCGACGATCCGCTGGAAGCCCGGTTGCAGCGACTTCCACGCGTCGGTCACGGCGGCCGGCGTGCGATCGCCCCATGCGCCCGGATCGCGGCGGCCCGGCGCGCGGCCGTGCGGCACCGCGCGCTCGATCGCACTGCGCAGCCCACCCAGCGAATCCGGCAGGTCGGACGCCGTCAGCGTCGTGCGCGCGGCCATCATCCCGCAACCGATGTCGACGCCGACCGCGGCCGGAATGATCGCGCCCTTCGTCGGAATCACGCTGCCGATCGTCGAGCCCTTGCCGAGGTGCACGTCCGGCATCACCGCGACGTGGCCGAAGATGAACGGCATCTGCGCGGTGTTGCGCAGTTGCGCGCGTGCTTCCTCTTCGACGGCGACGCCTTGCGTCCACATCTTCACCGGCTTGCCGTTCGCCAGTTCCATCACCTGATAATCCATGTCTATCATCTGCTTCACCTGATTCATTTCGGGATCCGACGCGAGTCACCTGCCTCGCGCCGGATGCTGCATTACGCGCCCTTGATGCTGACGAGTCCGTTCAGCACCTGGTCGAGACCGCCGAACACCGAGATGCGGTCGATCCGTTCCGCGACGCGCTCGAGCGTTTCCAGCTCCTTGAGCCGCAGCGCGGTCGGGTTCTCTTCCATCACTTTCGCGGTGTTCAGCAGCGATCGCGTGGCCGCCGTTTCCTCGCGGCGGCGAATCACGTTCGCCTGCGCGGACTTCTCCGCCTCGACCACCTGCGCGAGGATCGTCTTCATGTCGCCCGGCAGCACGATATCCTTCACGCCGACACTGCGCACGTCCACGCCCGAATCGCCGAGACGGGCACGCACTTGCGCGATCACGACGTCGTCGATCGACTGCTTGTCCTCCAGCAGCTCGTCGAGCGAGCGCGTGCCGACCGCCGAACGCAGCGCGAACTGCAGCTCGCGATACAGGTGTTCGACCGGTTTCTGCAACTGGCCGAACGCATGCAGCACGTCCGCATAGCACCACGTCGCCGACAGGTTCAGCCGCAGTGCGACCTTGTCGCGCGTCAGGATTTCCTGTCCGCCGACTTCGATCGCCTGCAAGCGCAGGTCGACGAGTTCGACCGCGACGTCGCGATTGAAGCGCCAGAACGCCGACGTACCCGCGTCCAGCAGCCGCTCGATCCTGCCGTCGATCTTCAGTACACCGACGTGGTACGCCGGCACCTGCGCCAGCAGCACGCCCGTCAGCCCCGCCACGCCGCGTGCACGCAGCGCCGGCTGCGCGATGCGCTTCACGAGCGCGGCCGGCAGCATGCTGTCCTGCGCGAGATCGATGCGCTCGAGACGGTGCGCGGTCAGGCCGCGCCAGTACAGCCGGCGCGTGCCGGGCGCCAGGATCTCGACGAGCACGTCGTCTTCGTAGCGCAGGCCCGCTTCATCGTCGGCGAGATCCATCGCGACGAAATACTGCGCGAGCACGTCCTGTGCGTCGTGACGCAGGTAATCGGCCAGTGCGGCGTCGGCGAGCGGCGCATCGAGACGCGCGGTCTGCACCGACAGGCGCTTGAACGGATCGAAGGCCTTGAACACGCCCGGTTCCAGCACCTTCACGAAATCGCCCTCGTTCATCAGCAGCGCGCGTTCGTTCTTTTTCACGACATGTCGCATCCACATATTCTTGTCCTTATCTTCAATGGCCGCCGGGTGACACGCATCGTGCGGATCGCGGGGCGACGCAACCGGGCGGGCGGCGCGCCGGCCCGGCGTCGAAGTGCACGACGACGCATCCTGCATCGCGTCGTCGTGCGCCTTCGCGCGGGCCGTGCGGCCGTCCGGCCGATCGCGCGGAACCGCAACCGGTCCGACGCGCGGCGGGCCTTGCGGCCCGCACCGGCGGGTACTGCTTCTATCAAGATGACTGTCCTTGCGGACAGCGTTCGGGCGGGATTCGAACCCGCCACCGGCCGGCTTTCGCCGGCTGCTCCACCTGACTGAGCTTCCGAACAATGGGGCGCCCCGGGATTCGAACCCGGGCGAGGCATCCTGGCGCGCCCCCTGCCTTCGTCTGTCCATGGCGGCATGCGCTGCCGCGACGAACGAGGTTCGGCGGCGGCGCACCAGCAGGGCTTTGTGAACCCTGGCTCGTGGGCCAGCGGGACATCCGGCGCGTTGTATTTAGCGAGGAGCGTGCCAGTGCGCGCACTTGACCTTCAAACATTTCTTAAGTTATTGAAAATAAACAGTATTTTTCCTTGATACGTGATCGGGTGCGAATGCCTCCTGCCGCGCGTCGTCCGAAAAATCCGATAGAATTGGATCGCCTCTTATCCCATGAGATAAACATGCGAAAGACTGTCGCGATCGGTTTTCTCGGCACCGTGCTCGACCAGGGTGGCCGCGCGCCGCGCCGTTACCGCAAATGGCGGCCGACGCTTTCGCTGTGCGAGCAGCCCGCCCTCCCGATCGACCGGCTCGAACTGCTGCATTCGCTGGACTACACGCGTCTCGCCAACCAGGTGCGAGACGATCTCGCGCGCGTGTCGCCGCACACCGACGTGCGGCTCACGCCGGTCACGATCCACGATCCGTGGGATTTCGAGGAGGTCTATGCGACGCTGCACGATTACGCTCGCGCGTATCCGTTCGACCTCGAACACGAGGATTACCTGATCCACATCACGACCGGCACGCACGTCGCGCAGATCTGCTGGTTCCTGCTCGCGGAAGCGCGCTACCTGCCCGCGCGCCTCGTGCAGACGGGGCCGCCGCAGCGAACCGACGAAGGGCCGAGCGGGCCGGGCACGATCTCGGTGATCGATCTCGACCTGTCGCGCTACAACCGGATCGCGCAGCGCTTCACGCGCGAGCGCGACGAAACGGTGTCGTTCCTGAAGGCCGGCATCGCGACGCGCAATGCACGCTTCAACGCGCTGATCGAGCAACTGGAGCGCGTGGCCGTGCGTTCGCGCGCGCCGATGCTGCTGGTCGGGCCGACGGGTGCGGGCAAGTCGTTTCTCGCCAAGCGCGTGTACGAGCTGAAGCGCGGCCGGCATCGGCTCGCCGGGCCGTTCATCGAGATCAACTGCGCGACGCTGCGCGGCGACGCGGCGATGTCGACGCTGTTCGGTCACGTGAAGGGCGCGTTCACCGGCGCGCAATCGGCGCGCGCGGGGTTGCTGCGCGCGGCGGACGGCGGGCTGCTGTTTCTCGACGAGATCGGGGAACTCGGGCTCGACGAGCAGGCGATGCTGCTGAAGGCGATCGAGGAGAAGCGCTTCCTGCCGGTGGGCGCGGACGTCGAGGCGACCAGCGATTTCGAGCTGATCGCGGGCACGCACCGCGACCTGCGGCAGATGGTGGCGGCCGGGACGTTCCGCGAGGATCTGTATGCGCGGATCAACCTGTGGACTTACGAATTGCCGGGGCTCGCGGAGCGCCGCGAGGACATCGAGCCGAACCTCGAATTCGAACTCGACCGTTTCGGCCGCGAGCAGGGCGAGCAGGTGCGTTTCAACGTGGAGGCGAAGCGGCGCTATCTCGCGTTCGCGGCGTCGCCGCGCGCGACGTGGGCCGGCAACTTCCGCGAGCTGTCGGCGTCGGTCACGCGGATGGCGACGCTGGCCGACGCGGGGCGGATTACCGAGGCGCTCGCCGAGCAGGAAGTCGAGCGGCTGACGCGCACGTGGTCGTCGCCGGGTGGGGCGGGGGCATCGGATGCGTGCGTCGACGCGGTGTTCGGCGTGCGTGCGGCGGAACTCGACCTGTTCGACCGTGCGCAACTCGAGCGCGTGCTCGACGTGTGCCGCACGTCGGCGAGCCTGTCGGAAGCCGGACGCACGCTGTTCGCCGTGTCGCGGCAGAGCAAGAAGCAGCCGAACGATGCGGACCGGTTGCGCAAGTATCTCGCGCGGTTCGGACTCGATTGGGATGCGGTGCGGCGCGCGCTCGATGGCGTGTGAGCGCGAGGGGCGCGTGATGTCTGCGTTGCGCCCGTTACGCGTGGCAGATCGCGATGATTTCCGCGCTGCTCGCCTCGTCGAACGGGGCATGCTCCCAATCGCCGTACCAGTCGGCCGCCGCGAAACCGGCCGCCGTCACGCGCGCCCGCAACTCAGGTTGCGCGATGAAACGCAGCCGGCTTGTATTCGTCAGCACCGTATCGTCGCGGCGGAAGCGGTAGCGCGTGTCGAACGTCACGATCGCGTCGTCGATCGCACGCACCGCGTGATGGAGATCGACGATGCCGAATGCGTGCGACTCGACGCTGCGTGCCGACTGCGCGGGCGTCCATGTTCGCCATGGTTCGGTGCGCGGGTTGCGGGTGTCGAACAGGAAACGGCCGCCGTCGGCGAGCACGCGTCGCACGCCGCGCAGCGTCGCGTCGACGTCGTCGTCGCTCAGCAGGCACTGGAACGCGTGCCCGGTCATCACGACCGCATCGAACGGCGCGCCGGGCGGCAGGCCGTCGAGCGCGCACGCGAGCCAGCGTACCGCGTCGGCGCCCGGCTGGCGTCGCGCGTAATCGATCATCGCCGGCGCGGGATCGATCGCGACGACATCATGCCCGGCCGTCGCGAGCCGTCGCGCGAACGTGCCGGTGCCGCAGCCGAGATCGAGGATGCGTCGCCGGCCGGCGCCGATCGCGGTGGCGTAGAACGCGAAGTCCCGATCGCCCGCGTTGAACAGGTCGTACACCGCGACGAGGCGCGGGTCGGTGTAGAGCAGGTCCGCGTCGGCGCGCGTCATGCGGCCGCGCGCATCAGCGCTGCTGCACGGCCACGCGCAGCCCGAGCGCGATGAAGATCGAGCCGATGATCTTGCCCTGCCAGCGCGTGAGCCACGTGAGCCGCTTCGCGATGCGGCCGAGCGGGCGGATCGAGCACGCGATCAGCGTCGTGTAGAGCGAACTGAGCACGACGAAGATCAGCCCGAGCGCCGCGAACTGCACGAACGTCGAACCGCGCTCCGGATGCACGAACTGCGGCATGAACGCGAGAAAGAACAGCGCGGTTTTCGGGTTCAGCACCTCGGCGGGAATCGCCTGAAGGTACGCCCTGAGCGGCGTGACGGGCGACACCTTCGGCAGCGACGGATCGGCCGCCTTCTCGAGCAGCGCGCGCACGCCGAGATAGATCAGGTACGCGGCGCCGGCCAGCTTCACGACGTTGAACGCGAGCGCCGACGTCATCAGCAGCGCGGACAGCCCGACGGCCGCGAACAGCGTATGCACGAAGTCGCCGCTCGCGACGCCGAGGCCGGTCAGGATGCCGGTCTTGCGGCCGCCTTGCACGGTGCGGCTCAGCACGAGCAGCACGGCGGGGCCGGGGATCAGGAACAGGCCCAGAACGACGGCCGTGAAGGTGGTCAGCGTGGTCAGGTCGAACATGGCGGCTCCGGCAGGTGGCGCAGCGGCAGGGGATCGGCGCATTGTATTCCGTCCGGTGCACGGCCGCAGACGCGCGTCGAACGGCGCGGCTGCGCCGGCGCCTTTCTGGTATAAGCACGACAGGACGCGCCGGCGTCCGGCCTTCTTCACAGCCCGTCGTTCCATGCGCGACCTTGCACCGATCACCGATCCCGCCGCGGACGCCGACGTCTATCACGTGCCGCGTCCGCTCGTCGTGTTCGGCGGCTCGGTCGTCGAGCCTGAATGGCGGCTCGAGCGGCACAGCCATCGCCAGGCGCAACTGCTCTACACGCTGAGCGGCGTCGTCTATTGCGAGATCGACGGCGGCGTGTGGACTGCGCCGCCGCAGTGCACGGTCTGGATTCCGGGCGATGTCCCGCATGCGGCGCGCGGCTCGGCCGGCGCGACCTTCTACGCGGTACTGGTCGAACCCGACGCGGCGCTCGACCTGCCCACGCGCTGCTGCACGCTGGCCATGTCGCCGCTGTTGCGCGAGCTGCTGCTGAAGGCGGCCAGCTTCCCGAACCTGTACGACGTCGACGGGCCGCAAGGGCGGCTGGTGGCGACGCTGCTCGACGAACTCGTCGCGGCGCCGGTCGAGGATCTGTACCTGCCGATGCCGACCGACCGCCGGCTGCGCAAGCTGATCGACCATCTGCTCGCCGATCCGGCCGACAAGTCGCCGCTGGCCGAACTCGCGCGGCGCGCGGGCATCAGCGAGCGCAGCCTCACGCGGCTCGCGACGAAGGAGCTCGGCATGAGCCTCGGCGACTGGCGCCGTCGGCTGCACGTCGCGCTGTCGCTGCGGATGCTGACGACCGGCCGCCGCGTTCACCAGATCGCGATCGATCTCGGCTACGAGAGCGCGAGCAGTTTCGTCACGATGTTCCGCAAGGCGACCGGCAAGTCGCCGACCCAATACCTGACCGACCGGCAACGCTGACCGTCCACGCTGCACGCTCACGCACGTTTGGCCGGATTGAAAAAGCAGTTGGCCGGGATGAGAAATGACGCATCGGGTCTCGATCCATAAGATGAGAATCGTTCTCATCTGGAGGTCGACATGCAAATCGTCACGACTGAATTCCCGTTTGTCTGGCTGCGTTACAGCGGCTCGACCCACACCGATCCCGCTCGCCTGATCGCCGAACTCGACGCGTTGCTCGCGCGCCGCGAACGCTTCGTCCTGCTGACCGACGATGCGCCGTCCGGCGACGATCGTCCGGACAACGATCACGAGATGCGCAAACAGCTCGCGAAGTGGAGCAAGGCCAACCGCGCGCTGTCGCGCGAACGGATCCCCGGGATGATCGCGATCGAGCCCAACGCGCCGCGCCGCGTGGCGCTCAATGCCTTTTCGGGCGCCTTCGAGAAGGTCTGGGGCTATCCGCTGAACGCGGCGGCGAGCCGCGACGACGCACTGGCGCTCGCGCAACGGCTGCTCGCCGAACCGGCGCCCGGCGTCGCGGCGGCGAACGCCTGACCCGAGGGCCGCGCGGGTCGCGCGGCTGGCGTCGACATCGACATCGACACGCCGCACGGTGCGCGAATGCGCGCGGCGGCATATCGCAACCACGCAGAGGTGTTGGGTGGACAATCCGATCCGCGCGATGCGCATCTTCACGCGCATCGTCGAAATGAACAGCTTCACGCGCGCGGCGCAGGCGCTCGGCATTTCGCGCGCCACCGCGACGCGCACCGTGCAGGAACTCGAAGCGGCGCTCGGCATGCCGCTGCTGGTGCGCACGACGCGCGCGCTGCGGGCGACGCCCGAAGGCGACGCGTATTACCGGCGCTGCGTCAGCATCACCGCGGACGTCGACGAGCTCGAAGCGAGCATCCGCGGCGCCGCGCTGCATCCGAGCGGGCCGTTGCGCGTCGAATTGCCGGCGTCGGTGGCGGGCGCGATCGTGTTGCCGGCGCTCGGCGAATTGCATGCGCGGCATCCCGATCTCGAGCTGATCCTCGCCGTGGCCGGGCGCGCGGGCGATCGCATCGGCGACGCGATCGACTGCAGCGTCCGGCTCGGCGCGTTGCCCGATTCGTCGCTCGTCGCGCGCCGGCTCGGCTCGCTCGAGCGCGTGACGTGCGCGAGCCCCGCGTATCTCGACCGCTTCGGCGTGCCGTGCACGCCCGATGATCTGCACGCGCATCGCGCGGTGGCCGGCGCGCACGTGTGCGGTCAGCGTCCGGCCGAGCTCGAGTTCGTGGTGGACGACGCGGTGCGCAAGGTGCAACTCGACGGCATCGTCAGCGTGGACGACGAGCAGGCGTATCTCGCCTGCGGCGTGCACGGCCTCGGGTTGATCCAGCCGACGCGCGTCGCCGCGCAACCGCTGATCGACGCGGGGCGATTGCGGGAAGTGCTGCCGCGCTGGCAACCCGATGCGCTCGCCGTGTCGGCCGTCTATGTGAAGCGCCCGCATGTGTCGCCCGGCGTGCGGGCGTTCGTCGACTGGATCGCGGAGCGCTTCGTGCAGGCCGGGTATGAGCAGGCAGGACTGGCGGCGGCGGGGGCGGTGGGATGGCGGCCGGCGTTGGCGGGTGCGGCCGCTAGCGGCGACCGCTACGGCGGGCTGGTAGCGGTGGCCTGACGGCGGGATGCGAGCCGTGCCTGACGCTGCCATGCACAAGTGACCGACACCCCTACGTCGCCTTCAGCCGCCCCAAATCCTCCGCCAGGAAATCGACGAACGCGCGAATCCGCGTGGACATCTGGTGACGCTGCGCATACACCGCGTAGATGTCGGCGCTCGGCGTTTCATGGTCGGGCAGCACGACGACCAGCCTGCCGTCGGCGAGATAGTCGCGCAGATCCCATTCCGCGCGCATCAGGATCCCGTGCCCGTCGAGCGCCCACTTCACCGCGATCTCGCCGTCGTTCGTCGTCAGGTTGCCGTTGATCCGTACGGCTTCCGTGTGACGGCCCGCGCCGCGCCCGCTCGTCAGGCGCCATACGCCGTAACCTTCGTCGCCCTGCCGGATGCCGATGCAGTTGTGTCGCGTGAGGTCGTGCGGCGTGCCGGGCGTCCCGTGCCGCGCGAGATACGCGGGCGCCGCGCACAGCAGCCGGCGGTTCGGCGCGAGCCGCCGCGCGACGACACGCGTGTCGGGCGGTTCGCCGAAGCGGATGCACACGTCGAATGCGTCGTCGGTGAGCGGCGGCGGCATCACCGACAACTGCAACTGCACCGACACCTCCGGATAGCGCGCGACGAAGCGCGAGATCGCCGGGCCGACATGGCTGCGCCCGAAACCGAGCGTCGCATTCACGCGCAGCAGGCCTTTCGGCCGCTGCTTCGCGCTGCCGAGCAGTTCGCCGAGTTCGTCCATCTGGTCGAGGATCCGGCGTGCGTACTCCAGATAGACGTCGCCTTCCGGCGTCAGCATCATCCGCCGCGTCGTGCGGTTGACGAGCGTCACGCCCGCGCGCCGCTCCATCTGCGTGAGCCGCTTGCTGACGGCCGCTGCGGTCAGCCCGAGTTCGCGCGCGGCCGCGCTCAGGCTGCCCGAGGCGGCCAGCGTCGAGAAGAAGCCGAGATCGGCCGGCTGGACGGTATCCGCCATGACGGGATTCATGAATTGAAGTTAAAGATGCTTTGAGTATAGCCCCGGTTTCCGTAATTCCAGTTCGGTAAAGTGCGTACACGCTCACGATCGATCGAGGATGTCCGCATGAAGACCTACCGTATCGCAACGATTCCCGGCGACGGCATCGGCAAGGAAGTGGTGCCTGCGGCCAAGCAGGTGCTGGAAGCGCTGGCCCGCGGCAGCGACCGCTTTGCGTTCGCGTTCGAGGATTTCGACTGGGGCGCCGATTACTACCGCCGGCACGGCGCGATGATGCCGGCCGACGGCCTCGACGCGCTGCGCGGCAAGGACGCGATCCTGTTCGGCTCCGCGGGCGACCCGGACGTGCCCGACCACGTGACGCTGTGGGGGCTGCGCCTGAAGATCTGCCAGGGCTTCGACCAGTACGCGAACGTGCGTCCGACGCGCATCCTGCCGGGCATCGATGCGCCGCTGAAACGCTGCGGGCCGGGCGACCTGAACTGGGTGATCGTCCGCGAGAACTCCGAAGGCGAATATGCGGGCGTCGGCGGCCGCGTGCATCAGGGCCATCCGATCGAGGTCGCGACCGACGTGTCGATCCTCACGCGCGCCGGCGTCGAACGCATCATGCGCTTCGCGTTCCGGCTCGCACAGTCGCGACCGCGCAAGCTGCTGACCGTGATCACGAAGAGCAACGCGCAGCGGCACGCGATGGTGATGTGGGACGAGATCGCGAAACAGATCGCGCAGGAGTTTCCCGACGTGACGTGGGACAAGGAACTCGTCGACGCGGCGACCGCGCGCATGGTCAACCGTCCGGCGTCGCTCGACACGATCGTCGCGACCAACCTGCACGCGGACATCCTCAGCGATCTCGCCGCCGCGCTTGCGGGCAGTCTCGGCATCGCGCCGACCGGCAACATCGATCCCGAGCGGCGCTACCCGTCGATGTTCGAGCCGATCCACGGCTCCGCGTTCGACATCATGGGCAAGGGGCTCGCGAATCCGGTCGGCACGTTCTGGTCGGTCGTGATGCTGCTCGAGCATCTCGGCGAGACGGAAGCGGCCGCGCGCGTGATGCACGCGATCGAGGCCGTGACGGCCGATCCGTCGCTGCATACGCGCGACCTCGGCGGCAGCGCGACGACCGCGCAGGTGACGGCGGCCGTTTGCGAGCGCGTCGCGAACGCGGCAGTCGCGGCCTGACGGCGGCGACGCGGCGGCGGCCGCGCGTGCGCGCCGCCGAGCGCCGAGCGCTCGCTTCACTCAGGCATTTTCAGCCCGCGACTCGCGCATGCGACGCGAGCCGGGCGCCGGCCGGCGCGCGGGGTCCAACGACCGACGGCGCACGGCCCGACCTCGAAGGAGGAGACACATGCAAGCGGATCTGGAAACCCGCGTCGCGCGGAAACTGATGTGGCGCATCATTCCGTTCGTGATGCTGCTTTACTTCGTCAGCTTTCTCGATCGCGTCAACGTCGGCTTCGCGGCGATGACGATGAACAAGGCGATCGGCCTGTCGCCGACCGCGTTCGGGTTCGGCGGCGGCCTGTTCTTCATCGGCTACTTTCTGTTCGAAGTACCAAGCAACCTGATTCTCCATCGCGTCGGCGCACGCATCTGGATCGCACGCGTGATGATCACGTGGGGGATCGTGTCGGCGGTGTCCGCGTTCGCGGTCGGGCCGACGAGCTTCTACGTGCTGCGCTTCCTGCTCGGCATGGCCGAAGCCGGTTTCTTCCCCGGCGTCATCCTGTACCTGAGCCTGTGGTTTCCCGCGAAGCAGCGCGCGGTGGCCGCCGCGTGGTTCATGGCGGCAGCGCCGATCTCGACCGCGATCGGCTCGCCGCTGTCGGGCGCGATCATGCAGATGCCGCCGATGTTCGGGCTCGCCGACTGGCAAGTGCTGTACATCGTCGAGGCGCTGCCGGCGGTCATGCTGGGCTTCGTCGTACTGAAGCGCCTGACCGATGCGCCGTCGCAGGCCGCGTGGCTGCGGGCCGACGAACGCGACTGGCTGATCGCGAAGCTGAAGGCGGAAGCGGACGCGCGCCACACGCACGCCGGGCACACGGCCGGCGCATGGCAGGCGCTGCGCGACCCGCGCGTGCTGGCACTCGCGCTGATCTACTTCGGCACGTCGGCGGGGCTGTACACGCTCGGCCTGTGGGCGCCGCTGATGGTCAAGCAGTTCGGTTTCACTGCATTGCAGACGGGCATGCTGACCGGCATTCCGAGCATCGCCGCCGTGGTCGCGATGATCGTGTGGGCACGGCATTCGGATCGCACCGGCGAGCGCACATGGCACGTCGTGATTCCGTGCGTGCTGGCCTGCATCGGCTTCGTGTTCGCGGGGCAGGCGAGCACGGCGTTGCTGACGGTGCTCGCGCTGGTCGTCGTCAACATCGGCATCAGTGCCGCGAAGGCGCCGCTGTGGGCGATGCCGAGCGCGTTCCTGTCGGGGGCCGGCGCGGCGGCGGGGATCGCGATGATCAATTCGATCGGCAATCTCGGCGGGTTCGTCGGGCCGTTTGCGATCGGCTGGTTGAAGCATGTGACGGGCGGGTATGCGGCGGGGCTGTATGTGGTCGCGGGGACGCTCGCCGTGTCGGCGGTGGTGACGTTGATGTTGAGCCGGACGGGGGCGCGCGAGCAGGTCGTGTCGGGCGTACGGCAACATCATTGAGAGCGGCGCGCGTTCGCTTGCATGCGTCCGGACGTGCATGCGGTGCGCCGACGACGGCGCACGGCCGAAGCCGCCGCGTCAATGGGCGGGAAGGGCCACGCGGCGAGCGATCGCCGTCGCGCACCCATCGGCCGACGCGTTCGACGTATCGATCACGCAATCGCTGAACGCGCGCGACGCATAGCCTTCGCGATACATTTGCGCGACGCGTTCCCGCTCCCAGCCCGTCAGGGCGCGCGTGCCGCGATTCGACGCCGCAACCGCCTCGGGCGGCGCGAGCGTCACGACGAAAAGACGCGCATCGCGTGCGTTGCACGCCGCGCGCAGCCGCTCGAATTCCGCTTCGCCGATTGGATAGGCGATCACGAGGTGGCGTTCGCGCGCTTGCGCGATCCGCGTGACCAGCCGCTCCAGCGCGATCGCCCATTGCACGTCGAACGGCGCGTCTTCAGGCGCGTCGTGATCGTCGCCGTCGATGAAGCGCGCATCGGGCAGCATGCGTGCGAGCGCGCGACCGATCGTCGTCTTGCCGCTGTTGATCGGGCCGTTCAGGTGGATGACGGTAAGCGGCGGGTTCGTCGATGTAGAGGACATGAGGAACGGGATGGATCGGACGCCTTCATTGTGCCTCGGCGTGAAATCGATTTGTAATGTCCACTCCGAAGCGATTAGAGAAATTATTCGAACAAGCACCCTAAAGAAAGGCGTGGCCCCGCCGTTACTCTTCCTCGGTATCGCAAAAAAAGTATGACGAAAGCAGTACAACCACACGACCAAAAAACCGAGGGCGCACGGCCGGCGAAGCCGTGCGCGGGACCAGAATGGGATGCACCGATTCAATGGGGCGCGCAGGCACCGGGGGCTGGCGCGCGCTGTGCCTTTGCCTTGCCGTAACGTGCTCCTATGTGTTTCGTCAAGCGTTAGGGACTGACTTGGGTTGGTAAATGGTGCCGTCGCGCGGCATGGCGAACAGAACGTCGCAGCGTCGCCGCGCGAGCGCGATGAGCGCTTGGTTATGACGCTTGCCTTGCTGGATCGTGCGCGAGTAATAGGCCCGTGAGACTGGGTCCCGCAAGGCCGCGAAGGCGGATAGGAACAAGGCGCGCTTGAGCACCTTGTTGCCGCGTCTGGATGGATGTTCACCACGTATCGATGAACCTGAGCGTCGGGTAACCGGCGCGAAGCCGGCGTAGGCCGCCAGATGCGCCGCCGAAGCGAACGCCTTATGAGCGACCTCGGTCAGGAGTCTGGTGGCGGTCCTGACGCCGACTCCCGGCATGCTGGTCAGGACCGGCCAAAGAGGGTGAGCAAGCACCAATCGCTCCACTTCGGCAGCGATCTCGTCGCGTTGCTTACGCAATGCCGCAAGCTGCTGGGCTAAACGGGGCATGACGATGGTGGCGGCTTGCGTGCCGGGCACGGTCACGGCTTGTTCGCTCAGTGCCTGAACGATTTCGGCCGCTAAGCCTTTGCTCATGCGCGGAGCGAGCTTGGTCAGGCGATTGGCGAGCGTCTTCTCGCTGGTGCCGGCAAGCGCGGCGGGCGACGGATAGCGCTCAAGCAGATCGAGTACCGCTGGATGGTCAAGGCGCGGTCCGAGAACACGCTCGAGCGCCGGATGGATCTGGGTGAGCAGCCCGCGAATGCGGTTGCTGGTTTGCGTGACCTGAGCGGCGAGGTCGTCATCGAAGCCGCAGAGCATGGTGAGTTCGGCGAGTTGCTCGTCGGCCAGTCGAAGCGAGCGCAGCGTATGCGGCATCGAGCGAGCGGCTTCGGCGATGATCGCGGCGTCGCCGGCATCGGTCTTGGCTTCGCCGGCGTGCAAATCAGCGATGCGGCGCATGGCCAGTCCGGGCAGATAGGCGACGAGTACGCCTTCGGCGCGGGCGACGGCTACAGGAAGCGCACCGATGGTGGAAGGCCGATCGACGACGAACAGCAGTCGACCGTGAGTCTTGAGTTCGGCGATGAGGACGCGCAGCTTGGCCTCGTCGTTGGGTAGCGCCTTGTTGTACAGGCGCTTACCGTTCCGATCGAGTGCCACGGCGTGATGGTGGCCCTTACCGACATCGACGCCGACCAAGACATCGACGGCGTCACGTTGTTGAGTGTCTTGCATCGAAGTCTATGCAGAGTGAACGGATTGACCTGCAACAACGGTGGCAAGTCTCGGCATCCACGTTACGGACGGCGTCGGGATATCCCGGCCAAACCCCTATCAGCGATCACCAGCCACCCACCAGGCCCGGTGACAACACCCCCGGATCATGACTGCGACTGGGGGCGAGAATCATGCCGGGCCCGGCTGGCCATAGCCCCGATTATCGGGGCATGAAGATAGTAACGGGGCATGGCCGATATTGGACGGGACGAATGTGCCATGGGGACGCGTGGACTGGACGGCGCATGAATATCTGCCAGGTCCGCCGCATCCGGATCCGCACATTCACGAGTTCCGCTATGACCCGTACAAAAGCAGTGGCAGATTGGTCCCGCTACGCCGTTCTACGGACATTGAAAGGACATATGAACGCTAACGTTGGAATCGTGCTTCGCAAGCGCGACAGAGAGGCGGTCTTGCTTCAATTGGCGCGACAAGTCAGAACTTGGGGCGACGAGGTCGTGGAGGTTGGCGAAGCACGATATGGTTTTTCGGGGCTCGACGATGTCGAGTTCCAAATCTATCCGGTCACCTCCTTTGTCCTCGGTCGGATACCTGCCGGTGAGCGGGTATCCGACCTCGAATATGCGTGGATGACCGGCGCGGGTTTGGATCGATACGTATCATGGGCCAAGGAACATGACGAGGCCGCTCCGCTTGGTGTGTTCGAGGAGTCGCTCGTTGCGATGCTGAGCAAACTCCATTTTTGGGCTGTGCTGTGCGCCCCCGAAGGCGACAGGCTGGAGACGTTTGTCAGGGTAAATGCTTTAGATATGGTGCAAATGCTACGTCGTACGGCGCGGGATTTGATTGCGAGCGGGGGATTTCTGGCAATCAGTCTGTAGAGCACTGATAGGTTCGCGTCCATGCTACCTGGAATACTGCGATGACCCGTCGGAGACCGGCCGATCTTCGTTGGTCGATACGGCCTCCCGGCAGCGCCGTGCCGATCTGCAGCGGTCGCGGGCGGGCACGGATCGCTGGATTGCTTCGCATCGGATTGACTTAGAAGAGAACGTGGAAATAATTAATTATTATTCGAGTGAATTTATAAAGGAAATTAATCGATCTATTTCCATAAGAGACGGTTTCAAAAAGAGCCCGTGGGCCTGTTAACTTTCGCGGCGAGCTGTTAACCTCAGGCATCGGAACAACCGAGGCCGAGGAGATGGGCAAGCCGATCATCGACGACGAATTGTGGACACTGATCGAGCCGTTACTGCCGCCATCCAAGCCGCGGCGCGAGAAGAACCCGGGCCGCCTGCCTGTTTCGAATCGCGCCGCGCTGACCGGCATCTTGTTCGTTCTCGAGACCGGACTACGCTGGCGCGACCTGCCTGCCGAGATGGGTTGCGGCTCGGGCGTGACATGTTGGCGGCGGCTGCGCGACTGGCAGGCGGCCGGCGTGTGGGACCGCTTGCACGAGTTGCTGCTCGCGAAGCTGCGAGCAGCAGACCAGATCGACTTTTCGCGAGCCGCTGTCGATTCGTCATCGATTCGCGCCGTTGGGGCGGGCCA
>NZ_JBYQCG010000063.1:0-3084 GCF_057837105.1 Burkholderia sp. APQ4-4ca
GGCTCATCTCATCCTGGGGCTGTAGCCGGTCCCAAGGGTATGGCTGTTCGCCATTTAAAGAGGTACGTGAGCTGGGTTTAAAACGTCGTGAGACAGTTTGGTCCCTATCTGCCGTGGGCGTTGGATATTTGAAGGGGGCTGCTCCTAGTACGAGAGGACCGGAGTGGACGAACCTCTGGTGTACCGGTTGTCACGCCAGTGGCATCGCCGGGTAGCTATGTTCGGAAGAGATAACCGCTGAAAGCATCTAAGCGGGAAACTCGCCTTAAGATGAGATATCCCTGGAGGCTAGACCTCCTTGAAGGGTCGTTCGAGACCAGGACGTTGATAGGTCAGGTGTGTAAGCGCAGTAATGCGTTCAGCTAACTGATACTAATTGCCCGTAAGGCTTGATCCTATAACAAGTCTGTCTCGATGCCCGTTAGCGCTTTAGCGCTTACGGACATCGAGCGTCGAGTGCGAGGCACTCGACGTACGACGGTTGAAGTACCGCGTACGTGTGAGATACAGCTCACAACCCAACTAAATTACTGCTTCTTCCCAGATTGGTTGTGCTGCGAAGCAACGCAACAACCCCCTTTGCCTGATGACCATAGCGAGTCGGTCCCACCCCTTCCCATCCCGAACAGGACCGTGAAACGACTCTACGCCGATGATAGTGCGGATTCCCGTGTGAAAGTAGGTAATCGTCAGGCTCCCTTAGCCAGAAACCCCCGCCCGACAAGGCGGGGGTTTTTGCATTTAAGCGTCCTAAAAAGCGCGCAGCGAAGCGTTACCGAGGCTACGTCCGTCGGCCTGCCCTGACGCAAATCATCGCAGCATCGAGCCCCTCCTTTAGTGCTCTGCCGTGCTCGAATACTCCGCCGTTGTACCGTCCGGAATCTCCCGGCTCCTCCTTCCACGGACCATACCAGCCGTTCAGCCAACGTCACGCATTCACTCCGCTCACGCCGCGCGAAATCATCATAAAAATCCATGCGCATAAAGTTCATTCGCGCGACATGCTCGGCAGAGCGGGGAGCAAGCCCTTCGGGGTAATATCACCGTTCGTCCCGATTCCCGGTACTTGCCTGCATCCGCCGGCGATCGGCGCTTTTTGCATTCCGTCTCCCGCATCGTTCATGACTGACAGCCCCGCCCAAAGAGGTCGGACGACCGACTTCTTGCCGTATCTCGTCGCCGCGACGTTCTTCATGGAGTATCTCGACACCACCGTGATCGCGACCGCGCTGCCGCAAATGGCGCGCTCGTTCGGCGTCGGGCCGAATGCACTGAGTCTCGGGATGACGGCCTATATGCTGGCGCTGGCGGTGTTCATTCCGATCAGCGGCTGGATCGCGGATCGCTATGGTTCGCGCACCGTCTTCGCGAGCGCGATCATCGTCTTTACCGGCGCGTCGGTGCTATGCGGGCTGTCCGAAGGCGTGATGTCGTTCACGGCTGCCCGACTGCTGCAGGGTGTCGGCGGGGCGATGATGGTGCCGGTCGGGCGGATGATCGTCGTGCGCAGTACCGAGAAGGCGAAGCTGATGCGTGCGATCGCGACGATCACGTGGCCGGGCATCGTCGCGCCCGTCGTCGGGCCGCCGATCGGCGGCTTCATCACCACCTACGCGTCGTGGCGATGGATCTTCCTGTTGAACGTCCCGTTCGGCCTGGCCGCGCTCGTTTGTACCTGGCTGATCGTCCGGAATACGCGGGCCGACGAGCAACGGCCGCTCGACTGGGGAGGCTTCGTGCTGGCTGGCGGCGCATTGACCTGCCTGCTGATCGGCACCGAAGCGGCCGGACAGCAGGATGTCGACTTCACGCGCGCGGGTGCCCTGGTGGGCACAAGCGTGCTGTTCGGCATCGCCGCATGGTTGCATGCGCGACGCTGCGCGCATCCGCTGCTCGATTTCACGACGCTGAAGGTGCCGACATTCTCGGTGACGGTCATCACCGGCTCGATCACGCGGATGGCGATCAACGCCGTCCCGTATCTGCTGCCGCTGCTGTTCCAGATCGGTTTCGGACTGTCGCCGTTCCAGTCAGGGCTGCTGCTGCTCGCGAGCGCGCTCGGCAATCTCGGGATGAAGGCGGGCACGTCGTGGATCCTCGACCGTTACGGCTTTCGGCGCGTTGCGCTCGTCGACGTAACGATCGTCGGCATCTTCACGATCGCATGCGGCTGGCTGACCGCATCGACGCCGCTGGCGATCACGCTGCTCGTCGTATTCGTTTACGGGCTCACGCGGTCGATGCAGTTCACGACGCTCGCGACGCTGGCGTATGCAGACATCCCGGCTCAGCAGACGAGCGCGGCCAGCACGCTGTGGAGCGCCGCGCAGCAGATGACGATCGGAATGGGGATCGCGTTCGGTGCATTGTCGTTGCGGCTCGCCGCTTTGGTGCGCGGCGATGCGGCCGGCATGCACTACGTGCTCGACGATTTCCGTTGGGCCTTCGTCGCGGCGGGCGTGCTCGCGCTACTGACGTTGCCGGGCTACGCCCGGCTGGCTTCCGATGCCGGCGACCGGCTGCGGGCCAGCGTCGCACGAGGATAGGCTGGACTGCCAATCGAATCGGCGGGCGACAGGTGAGTGTGCGTGTTTTGCGGCGCTTACCGGGAGCGCTGATTCGTTGCGGCCGCGTTCGCTTGATGGTCCGCGCAGTCGGTCCTGGGTCGCCGCGGGCGAGCGGCGTTCCGGCCGGTCATGCCTGGTTGGAACGCTTTCCTGACGACGGCATGCGGTGCCGAGACGAGCACGAATGCGATACGCGATACGCGATACGCGGCGCGGCAGCAGCGCCTGATTGCGCTGACCGTCAAGCAATCCCGGCTCTCGCTACTGCGCGTCATGGAAGATGATGCCGACCGTATGGCGGTGGCCGCTTCGGATCCGGCTCACACCGTGCCGCAGGTTGACGCGATAGACGCCGCGGCTTCCCTGCACGGGCCGGCCGTGTACCGCGAAGATCACTGCGTCGCCTTGCGTGAGCGGCACCACGTCCGCACGCGACTGCATGCGGGGTCGCTGTTCCGTCAACACGAATTCCCCGCCACTGAAATCGCGGCCCGGCGCCGATAGCAGAATCGCGACC
>NZ_JBYQCG010000063.1:3104-52256 GCF_057837105.1 Burkholderia sp. APQ4-4ca
TGCGATACGCGATACGCGATACGCGGCGCGGCAGCAGCGCCTGATTGCGCTGACCGTCAAGCAATCCCGGCTCTCGCTACTGCGCGTCATGGAAGATGATGCCGACCGTATGGCGGTGGCCGCTTCGGATCCGGCTCACACCGTGCCGCAGGTTGACGCGATAGACGCCGCGGCTTCCCTGCACGGGCCGGCCGTGTACCGCGAAGATCACTGCGTCGCCTTGCGTGAGCGGCACCACGTCCGCACGCGACTGCATGCGGGGTCGCTGTTCCGTCAACACGAATTCCCCGCCACTGAAATCGCGGCCCGGCGCCGATAGCAGAATCGCGACCTGCAGCGGAAACACGTGCTCGCCATACAGGTCCTGGTGGAGGCAGTTGTAGTCGTCGGCGCCGTATTGCAGGATCAGCGGCGTCGGTCGCGTCTGTCCCGCCGCGTGACAACGATCGAGGAACGCCACATGGTCTTTTGGATAACGGACGTCGATCCCCAGCGCCTGGTTCCAGCGATTCGCGATCGGCGCGAGATGCGGGTAGATCGTCGTACGCAGCTCGGCGATGACCGCTGGCAGCGGATACGCGAAATACTTGTACTCGCCGCGGCCAAAGCCGTGCCGCGCCATCACGACACGTGAACGATAGAGCGCATCGCGCGGATAGAGCGACGCGAGCGCATCGCACTCGCTTGCCGACATCAGGCCCGGCACGTGGGCGCATCCATAGCGATCGAGGTCGGTGTCGACACTCGGCCAGTCGAGGGAGTCGACGCGTTGCGCGATGTCCAGCGGTTCGACGGCAGGGTGCAGATCGGCAATGTTCACGGCGTACCTCGGGGCATCGGCGGTGTGGCGCCGTGCGGTCGCGCACGGTCGAATCCACGATGAAAGTTGATGAACCCAGTCTAGCGGCGTCCGGGCGCCGGCACGCTCCAGATCTTGCGCTTTAATTCCGGCCAGGAAACGGGGGAACGTTGAAGCGCGGCATCGACACACTGAATGTGCCGAGGGCCGGAGCGGAGAGGGAAGCGGAGAAGCGGAGAAGCGGAGAAGCGGAGAAGCGGAGAAGCGGAGAAGCGGAGAAGCGCCAAGCCCAACCTACCGCGGCGGCGGGTAGCCGGCTATCGCCTGCCACCCGCCGCGTCCATGATCAGGCCAGCGACCGGAACAGCCAGTAAAGCCCTCCCGCGAGCGCGATCGACGCCGGCAGCGTCAGCACCCATGCGAGAACGAGGCTGCGCACCGTGCTCCATTGCAGCCCGGAGCCGTTCGCCGCCATCGTGCCCGCGACACCCGACGACAGCACGTGAGTCGTCGACACGGGCAGCCCGTACATGTCGGCGGCGCCGATCGTCAGCATCGCGACCAGTTCGGCCGATGCGCCCTGTCCGTACGTCAGATGCTGCTTGCCGATTTTTTCGCCCACGGTCACGACGATCCGCTTCCAGCCGACCATCGTGCCGAGACCCAGCGCGATCGCGACGGCGACCTTCACCCACGTCGGAATGAACTTCGTCGCGTGGTCGAGCTGTTTGCGATAGTTGTCGATCGCGAGCTTGTCGTCGGCGGCGAACGCGGGCTGGCCCGACTTCTCCATCAGACGAATGGCCTCGGACACCAGATACATCGTGTTGCGCACGTTGTCGACGTCGCGCTGCGGCACGGCCGCCATCGAGCCCGACGCGCCGACGGCGGTCGCGAGCGACGTGGACAACTGCGCGACGGCCGGCAGCACGGCGGGCGTCAGTGCACGGTGCTGCACGTAGTGTTCGACATCGGCGCGCGGGTTCGCGGACGGCGCGACGCCGTTCGTGTACTTGCCGAACGTCGCAGCCGCCTGGCTCGCGACCGCGACGAAGGTCTGCGATTCGGCGGGCGTGACGGCCTTGTTCAGCGCATACGCGGTGGGCACCGTGCCGATCAGGATCAACATGATGAGGCCCATCCCTTTCTGCCCGTCGTTCGACCCGTGTGCGAACGACACGCCGGTGCAGGTGAGGATCAGCAGGCAGCGAATCCAGAACGGCGGCGGCTGGTCCTTCGGCGGTTCCTTGTACAGCTCGGGAATTCGCACGACGGCCTTCAGCACGAGCAGCAGCAGCGACGCACACAGGAAGCCGACGATCGGCGAGAACAGCAGCGACTTGCCGACGCCGAGCGCCTGACCCCAGTCGACGCCGCTCGTGCCGGATGGCCCGTGCATCAGCTGGTTCATCAGCCCGACGCCGATGATCGACCCGATCAGCGTATGCGAGCTCGACGACGGCAACCCGAAATACCAGGTCGCGAGGTTCCAGACGATCGCGGCGATCAGCAGCGCGAACACCATCGCGAAGCCCGAGCCGCTGCCGACCTGCAGGATCAGCTCGACCGGCAGCAACTGCAGGATGCCGAACGCGACGGCACCGCTCGAGACCATCACGCCGAGGAAGTTCCACATGCCCGACCAGATCACCGCGACGTTCGGCGTCAGCGAGTGCGTATAGATCACGGTCGCGACCGCATTCGCGGTGTCGTGGAAGCCGTTGACGAATTCGAAGCCGAGCGCGATCAGCAGCGCGGCGCCGAGCAGCAGGTACGGGAACAGCGTCCCTTCGCGGACCGGCGCCAGATCGTCGACCAGGTGCGTGGCGATATAGACAGCGCCGAGCACGAGCACCAGCACGAACGCGGCATAGCCGATCTGCCGGGTGCGTGCGACGGAGCCCGGATTGTTCGGGGCGGATGAAGCAGGTTGATTCATGACGGCATCTCGTGAGGGAACCGCGTCCGATCCTAGCTGCGGCTAGCAGTCAGTTTGATGACAGTCGGGACGACGAACGGCGTGTCTTACAGGGATGTAAGGCGAGCGGCTGCCTGCGAAGCGCGGGGCTCGCATCGTCGGCTCACATAGTGAACACGACAGCGGTTTACGCGCGGGTATTGCGCACGTCGTCGGCCGTCGCGGCCAACGTCCAGCCGCCCGGCGACGCGACGAACGTCGTGCGCGACAGCGGCGCGACGTCGAGACGCGCGGCCGCTTCGAGGCTCATCCGCCGCACATGCGCGATGGCCGCGCGGACGATCGGCGCATGCGTGATCGCGACGACGTCGCGATCACGCGGCAATCCGTCCAACCATGTGCCGACCCGATGCGCGGCGGCGTCGAACGATTCGCCGCGATGCGGCGACGCGGACGGCGTGCCGATCCACACGGCCAGTTCGTCGGGCACGTCGCGCGCGAGATCGTGCAGCCGTTTGCCGCGCCAGTTGCCGTAGTCGATGTCGCGCAGCGCGGCGTCGATGTCGGCGTGCAGCCCGAGCGCCTCGGCGGTCTGCGTTGCGCAGCGTGCCGGGCTGCACAGCACGCGCGAGCCGGCAACGCCCGTCCACCGGCCGCGCAGCGCGGCGGCTTCGGCGAGGCCGTGCGCGTCGAGCGGGTCATCGTCGGGAAACGTGCCGGTGCGCATCGCGCGGGTCGATGCGTGTGCGATCAGGCAGAGCGAGGCAGGCATGGTCATGTCGGTGTCGGATGATCCGGAGCGGGGCGCGCCGACCCGTGTGTCATCGCTTCAATACGCGAACGTTCGCGCGTACAATTCGCCCGATACGAAGCGTGGAAGCCGGTGCAATTCCGGCGCGGTCGCGCCACTGTAACCGGGGAATCGACGATCCCGGAAGCCAGACCTGCCTTCGTACCCATCCATCATTTGTCGGGGCGCGATTCCCCTGAGGTGCATCCATGAGCGAAGCAGTGCTGAAGCCGGCGGTCGTGCCGGCACCCATCCCCGTCCGCGAGCTGTTGCCCTGGGCCGTGTTCGTCGGCCTGATCCTGCTGCTCGCCCTGTATTTCGTCGGGGCGGAACAGGGCGCGACGTCGCTCGTGCCGGGCATGGTCGTACACGAATTCGTCCACGACGGCCGCCATCTGCTCGGCTTTCCCTGCCACTGACGCGGAGCCTACGATGGTCGGAAAGCTGCTCATGCGCGGGATGCTCGCAGGCATCGCCGCAGGCCTCCTCACGTTCGGTTTCGCCAGGATCGTCGGCGAACCGCAAGTCGATCAGGCGATCTCCCTCGAAGAAAAAAACGCCGCCGCGCAAGGCGAGGCGCCGGAACCCGAGCTGGTCAGCCGCCACACGCAGGCCGGCCTCGGGCTGCTGACGGGCGTCGTGACCTACGGCGCGGCATTCGGCGGGCTGTTCTCGCTGGTCTTCGCGTATGCGTACGGGCGCGGCAGCCGCCTGCCGGCACGGCCGCTGGCCGCGTGGCTCGCGCTGGCGGCGTTCGTCGCGCTCGTGATCGTGCCGAACCTCAAGTACCCGGCCAATCCGCCGTCGGTCGGCGACCCCGACACGATCGGCTATCGCACGGGTCTGTTCTTCCTGATGATCGCGATTTCGGTTGCGACGATGGTGTTCTCGGTCGGTGTGCGCCGCCATCTGCTGGCGAAGCTCGGCCAGTGGAACGCGTCGATCGTCGCCGGGCTCGTGTTCGTCGCGATCATCGCGGCCGTGCAGATCGGGCTGCCGTCGGTCAGCGAGCTGCCGGCCGATTTCCCGGCGGCCTTGCTGTGGAAGTTTCGCGTCGCGGCCATCGGCATGCAGGTGATCATGTGGACGACGATCGGCCTGCTGTTCGGCGCATGGGTCGAGCGCGCCGAACGCGCCGGCATGCGCGCCGCCTGACGCGCGGGGCAACCGGGCGCGCCTAGCGCAGCATGCGCGGCGCGCTCCACGTCGATTCGCGCGCCAGCGCGACGAACGCGGCCAGATAGTCGATCGCTGCGTCCGCTTCGCGGATGCCGAGGAAGATCTGCTTCGCGATGCCCTGCTTGCCGAGCTTGACCGGCACGACGGGCATCCGGTCCGCGTACTCGTCGGCGAGCCATCGCGGCAGCGCGGCCACCCCGCGCCCGCTCGCCACCATCTGCAGCATGATGTCGGTCGTCTCGATCGACTTGTGCCGCCTCGGCACGATGCCGGCTGGCGTCAGGAACTGGTTGTAGATGTCGAGCCGATCGGTTTCGACCGGGTACGTGATCAGGATCTCGTCGGTCAGTTGCTCGGGCGTCACGTAGTCGGCATTCGCGAACCGGTGCGAATCCGCGACCACCAGCACCTGTTCGTAGTCGAACACGGGATCGAAGCGCAGCCCCGGCTTGTTCAGCGGATCGGGCGTGACGAGCACGTCGATGTCGTAACCGAACAGCGCGCCGATGCCGCCGAACTGGAAGCGCTGCTTCACGTCCACGTCGACGTCGGGCCAGCGCGACAGGTACGGCGATACGACCTTCAGCAGCCACTGGTAACACGGGTGGCACTCCATCCCGATGCGCAGCGTGCCGCGCTCGCCCTTCGCGTACTGCTTCATCCGCTCCTCGGCGAGCTCGAATTGCGGCAACAGCCGGTTCGCCAGCTTCAGCAGATACTGCCCGCCCTGCGTGAGCCGCAGGCCGCGGCCTTCGCGGTCCCAGATCGGCGTGCCGAGCTGCTGCTCGATTTTCCTGACGGTATGGCTGAGTGCCGATTGCGTGAGGTGCAGCGCATGGGCCGCCGCGGTCAGCGAGCCCTGGCGCTCGACTTCACGTATGACGACGAGGTGGAATCGTTCCAGCATGGATCGTGTGCATCCGAGGGTGCATGAAAAATGTTAATGGATTAATGAAATAATGCCATTTTATTTCATGGTTTGAAATCCCTATGATGGCTGCCGGATCGACACTTTCTTCTGGACGGCAGCTTCATGGTCACGACACACAATCTCGGTTTTCCGCGCATCGGCGCGAAGCGCGAACTCAAGTTCGGTCTCGAACGCTACTGGAAGGGCGAATCGTCGCGCGACGAACTGAAGGCGCTCGGCGCCGAGCTGCGCCGGCGCCACTGGCACGAGCAGCGCGATCTCGATCTCGCGCCGATCGGCGACTTCGCGTTCTACGACCAGGTGCTCGACATGAGCTTCACGCTCGGCAACCTGCCGAAGCGCGTGCAGGACTTCCACGGCGATGCGCTCGACAACACTTTCCGCGTCGCACGCGGCCGTTCGGCGCAGTCGGCGGAGGAGCATGCGGCATGCTGCGGCGGGGTCGCCGCCGGTGAAATGACGAAGTGGTTCGACACGAACTACCACTACATCGTGCCGGAGTTCCATGCGGACACGAATTTCTCGCTGGATCCGTCGCGTCTGCTCCAGCAACTCGCCGAAGCGAACGCGCAGGGCGTGCGTGCGAAACCGGTGATTCTCGGCCCCGTCACGTACCTGTGGCTCGGCAAGGCGAAGGACGCTTCCGATCGCCTCGCGCTGCTGCCGAAGCTGCTGCCGGTGTACGGCGCGCTGCTCGACACGCTGACCGCGCAGGGCGTCGAATGGGTACAGATCGACGAGCCGATCCTCGTGACCGAACTCGACGCCGAATGGCGCGACGCATTTCGCACCGCGTATGCGGCACTGGAAACGCGCCGCATCAAGCTGCTGCTCGCCACGTACTTCGGCCAGCTTCAGGACAACCTGACGCTCGCGGCGTCGCTGCCGGTCGACGGCCTGCATGTCGACGCGATCAACGCACGCGACGAAGTCGACGCGCTGGTGCGCGAACTGCCGCCGGAGTGCGTGCTGTCGGTGGGCGCGATCAACGGCCGCAACATCTGGAAGACCGACCTGACCACCGCGCTCGACTGGCTCGAGCCGCTCGCGAAGCAGCTGGGCGACCGCCTGTGGCTTGCGCCGTCGTGCTCGCTGCTGCACGTGCCGGTCGATCTCGCGAGCGAGGAGGCGCTCGATGCGGAAATCCGCTCGTGGCTCGCGTTCGCGCTGCAGAAGCTCGACGAGTTGAAGGTGCTTGCGACCGCATTGAACGAAGGCCGCGACAAGGTGGCCGATGCGCTCGCCGCGAATACCGCCGCGATCGAGTCGCGCCGCCGCTCGCCGCGCGTGAACAACCCGGCGGTGAAGGCTGCGGTCGCGCGCATCGACGCGCCGCTCGGCAACCGCGCGAGCCCCTATGCGCAGCGTGCGTCGAAGCAGTCGACGCGCCTGAACCTGCCGGCGTTCCCGACGACGACGATCGGCTCGTTCCCGCAGACCGCCGAAATCCGCCAGGCGCGCAGCCGGTTCAAGGCCGGCGCGCTGGACGAAGCAGGCTATCGCGCGGCGATGCGGGCCGAGATCGAACGCAGCGTGCGCGAACAGGAATCGCTCGAACTCGACGTGCTCGTGCATGGCGAAGCCGAGCGCAACGACATGGTCGAATACTTCGGCGAACAGCTCGACGGCTATGCGTTCAGCCAGTTCGGCTGGGTGCAGTCGTACGGTTCGCGCTGCGTGAAGCCGCCGATCCTGTTCGGCGACATCAGCCGCCCGAAGGCGATGACGGTCGAATGGATCGCTTATGCGCAGTCGCTGACGGACAAGCCGATGAAGGGCATGCTGACCGGCCCCGTGACGATCCTGAACTGGTCGTTCGTGCGCGACGACCAGCCGCGCTCGGTATCGTGCTACCAGTTGGCGCTCGCGATCCGCGACGAAGTGCTCGATCTCGAGAAGGCCGGCGTGCGCGTGATCCAGATCGACGAAGCGGCGCTGCGCGAAGGGTTGCCGCTGCGCCGCGCGCAATGGAGCGACTATCTGACGTGGGCGGTCGAGTCGTTCCGCATCGCCGCGAACGGCGTGCAGGACGATACGCAGATCCACACGCACATGTGCTATTCGGAGTTCAACGACATCCTCGCGTCGATCGCCGACATGGACGCGGACGTGATCACGATCGAGACGTCGCGCTCGGACATGGAGTTGCTCGACGCGTTCGATACCTTCAAGTATCCGAACGAAATCGGGCCGGGCGTGTACGACATCCATTCGCCGAACATCCCGACGCAGGATCACATCGTCGGGCTGATGAAGAAGGCGGCCGAGCGGATTCCGGCGGAACGTCTGTGGGTGAACCCGGACTGCGGGCTGAAGACGCGCCAGTGGGCGGAAGTGATTCCGGCGCTGACGAACATGGTGGCCGCCGCGAAGACGCTGCGTAGCCAGGTGCGGTAGCGCGAACGCTGCGCGCGGGCCGTCGCGGTCGATGATCGGGCGGCATACTTGCGGCCCGCATGTGCGGGCCGCTTGTCGTCATGAATGTTCGGGAAGAGGCGAGGGCGTTGCGGCGTGCAGCCGGATGTCCCATGCAGACGGGCAGGCGATGTCGCTTGCCCGTTGCGTGATGTCAGGTTACGCGGCGCGCGTGCCGCGCGGCAGCGCCTCGTCCGTCTTGCCGGGCGCGCCCGTGTCGTCGATGCTGACGCGGCGCGAGATCAGCCACACGCACAGCGACGACAGCACGGCGGCGCTCGTGTACTGGAGCGCGAGCGGCCACCATTGCGGCGCGGTGTTCTGCGCGATGATGGTCGCAACCAGCGGCGTGAGGCCGCCGGCGAGCGCGCCGCATACCTGATACGCGATCGAGATCGCCGTATAGCGGATCCGCGCGACGAAGATGCCGCTGACGAAGCCCGCGACGACCGAGTAGTAGCCGGATTCCGCGAGCGTCGCGAGGCCGACGCCGACCGTGATCGACACCGGCGTGCCCAGGTGCACGAGCGGCAGCATCACGAACGGGACGATCATCGCCCAGGCGCCGGTGATCAGCAGCACGCGCGTGGTGCCGAAGCGCTGCGCGAGGAACGCGGCCGCGAGCTGCACGACGAACTGCAGCACCGCGACGATCGTCATGCAATGCAGCACCATCGACCGGTCGAGCGACAGGAATTGCGTCGCGTAGCTGATCATGAAGATGTTGCTGAAATACACGCCGGCGATCCCGTACACGTTCGCGCCGATCGCGAGCAGCAGCAGCGGCCAGACCTTGAGTGCTTCGCGCAGCGGTTTTTGCGCGATGTTGCCGCTCTTCCTGACTTCCTCGAACTCGGGGGATTCCGACACGCTCGCGCGGATCACGAAGCCGACGATCAGCAGCACGGAACTCGCGAGGAACGGCACGCGCCAGCCCCAGCTCATCATGTCGTCCTTCGACAGCGTGCTGATCGCGCCGAACGCGAGCATCGACAGGATCAGGCCGCTCGCGCTGCCCAACTGCGCGAACGACGCGAAGAACGTGCGCTTGCCTTCGGGCGCATGCTCGCCGGCCAGCAACACCGCGCCGCCCCATTCGCCGCCAACCGCGATGCCCTGCAGCACGCGCATCAGCACCAGCAGGATCGGTGCGATCACACCGGCTTGCGCATGCGTGGGCAGCAAGCCGATCGCGACCGTCGACACGGCCATCAGCATCAGCGTCGCGAGCAGCGACCGCTTGCGGCCGAAGCGGTCGCCGAGATAGCCGAACGTCACGCCGCCGAGCGGCCGCGCGAAGAAGCCGACCGCGAACGAGCCGAACGACGCGAGCAGGCTGATGAAGCGGTTTTCGCCCGGAAAGAACAGCGGCCCGAACACGATGGCGGCGGCGGTCGCATAACTATAGAAGTCGTACCACTCGATCGTGGTGCCGACGAACGAAGCGAGCGCCGCCCGCTTCGGTTGCTTGACGGAAGTCCCCATCTTTATGTGTGCTCCTCTGGAATCCTCTGATTTGGAATAGTGGCGGCGCCGGGATCAGTCGCGATACGCGACGCCCGGCAGCACGCACAGCAGTTCGTACGCGAGGTTCGCGCCGAGCAGCGCCGTGGTGCCGAACGGGTCGTACGGCGGCGCGACTTCGACGAGATCGCAGCCGACGATGTTCAGCCCCTTCGCGCCGCGGATGATCTCGAGCGCCTGCGGCACCGTGAGGCCCGCGATTTCCGGCGTGCCGGTGCCCGGCGCGTAGGCCGGGTCGATGCCGTCGATGTCGAACGTGATGTAGACGGGCGTGTCGCCGATGCGCGCGCGCACTTCGTCCATCAGCGGCGCGAGCGACTTGTTCCAGCATGCCTCGGCCTGGACCACGCGGAAGCCCTGCTCGCGGCACCAGTCGAAATCCTCGGCCGCGTAGCCGGTGCCGCGCAGGCCGATCTGCGTGACCTTGTCGCCGTGCAGCAGCCCTTCCTCGACCGCGCGGCGGAACGGCGTGCCGTGCGCGATCTTTTCGCCCATCATCGTGTCGTTCACGTCGGCGTGTGCATCGACGTGGATCAATGCAACCTTGCCGTGCTTGCGGTGGATCGCGCGCAGGATCGGCAGCGCGATCGTGTGGTCGCCGCCGAGCGTGATCGGCTTGCAGTCGTGCTCGAGAATCGCGTCGTACGCGGCCTCGATGCGGGCGATCGAATCGTGCAGGTTGTACGGGTTGATCGCGACGTCGCCGATATCGGCGATCTGCAGCGAATCGAAGGGGGCCGCGCGCGTGGCCATGTTGTACGGGCGCAGCAGCACGGATTCGGTGCGGATCTGGCGCGGGCCGAAGCGCGCGCCGGTGCGGTTGGACGTGCCGAGATCGAACGGCACGCCGACGAAACAGGCGTCGAGGCCTTCGGCGCTCGACACGTGCGGCAGGCGCATCATCGTCGCGATGCCGCCGCTGCGCGGCATTTCATTGCCGCCGAGCGGCTGGAAATGGATGGGTTCGTTCATGGGGTCGTCTCTTCCGGTGTGGGGGTGCCGTATCATGCGACGCGGCCTGGCGCACAGTTTTACGCGCTCCGCCGGGAAAGAAGAATGCGAAGATATCGACGTAAACATCGATCTTCATCGATGTATGGAAGGGGATGAACGTGCTGGGGAATCTGTCGACCCTCGATCTGCGGTTGATCCGCGTGTTTCTCGCGGTCACGGACGCGGGCGGCGTATCGGCCGCGCAGGCGATGCTGAACGTCGGCCAGTCGACGATCAGCGCGCAGCTGTCGTCGCTCGAGACGCGGCTCGGCTACCGGCTCTGCGAGCGCGGCCGCAGCGGCTTCCGGCTCACGCCGAAGGGCGAGCGGTTCCATGCGATGAGCCGCAAGCTGCTCGCGGCGCTCGACGAATTCGGGATGGCCGCGCGGCACATGGATCGCCAACTGGTCGGCACGCTGAACATCGGCCTGATCGGCCATACGCCGGTCAGCCAGAACGCACGGATCGCCGAGGCGATCGCCGCGTTTCGCACCCGCGACGAGGCCGTGCGCTTCTCGATTTCGGTGCGCGCGCCCGGCGATCTCGAGGAAAAGCTGCTGAGCAACGAGATCCAGATCGCGGTCGGCTATTTCTGGCATCGCGTGCCGACGCTGCATTACACGCCGCTGTTCATCGAGCGGCAAATCGCGTACTGCGGCCGCGGCCATCCGCTGTTCGAACGCGCCGGCACGCTGACGCCGGCCGACGTCGCCGGCTTCGAGTGGGCGTGGCGCTCGTATCCGCTGCCGGAGGCGCAGATGTCGACGACGCCCGATCGCGTGACCGCGACCGCCGACAACATGGAGGCCGTCGCGCTGCTGATCCTGTCCGGTCATCACCTCGGCTACCTGCCGCAGCACTTCGCGGCGCCGTATGTCGCGCAAGGGCTGCTCGCGCCGCTCAATCCGGATCGACTGCACTACGAGGTCACGTTCCACATGGTCGTGGCGCGCGACGGGCGCGGCGATCCGGTCGTCGAAGCGTTTCTCGAGGATCTCGAGCGCGCGCATCAGTCGCCCGACGTGGTGTGACGCCGGCGCGGCCGACACCGTGAACAAGCGTTACGCGCGGCCGGCTTGCCGGCCCGGCGTGCATCACGGCACCGGCAACCCGGCGTCGTGCTTCACCTCGCGCAGCGACAGCGCCGATTCGATCGACGTCACGCCCGGCAGCATCCGCAGCGACTCCCGCAAGAACGTGCCGTAGTCGTCGAGATCGCGCGCAACCACCTGCAGCAGGTAGTCGGCCGTGCCCGCGACGTTGTGGCACGCGAGGATCCGCTCGATGCCGAGCACTTCCCGTTCGAACCGGTCGGCGACCTTGCGGTCGTGCGTCGCGAACCGCACGAGCACGAACGCGACCACGCCGAAGCCCAGCGCCTGGCGCGACAACTGCGCGCGATAGCGCTCGATGTAGCCGTCGTTTTCGAGACGTTTCAGGCGCCGTGCGCACGGCGTCTCGGACAGGCCGACGGATTCGGCGAGCCGCGCGATCGGCAGGCGGCCGTCGCGTTGCACCGCGGCGAGGATCGCGCGGTCGGTTTTGTCGAGGTCGGTCATATTGGCGGAATCCTTGTCGTGATTTCATGATTGTGGCGGATTCCCCTATGAATCGCCATTCTTGAGCCAAATATGGCCAATAATCCCTCCGCCTTCAACGGCAACATATCGTCATTGAAGGACGGGGGCAGACCATGATTTCCACGCATTTGCTGTTGATTTATCTCGCCGCGCTGGCGGCCATTTACGCGGTGCCGGGGCCCGACATGGCGCTCGTGCTGCAGACCAGCATCGGCCGCGGCGTGCGGCCGGGGATGGCCGCGGCGGCCGGCCTGTCGCTCTCGCGCACCGCGCACGTGACGCTGTCGGCGTGCGGCGTCGCGGCGCTGATTCGCAGCGCGCCCTGGCTCTACGAGGTGATCCGCTACGGCGGCGCGCTCTATCTCGCGTATGTCGCGATCCAGGTGTTCCGCTCGCCGGTGTTCGCGCTCGGCGACGGCGACGCGGCGGCGGGCGAACTGCGGCAGTCGTTCGTGAAGGGGCTGCTGACCAACCTGCTGAACCCGAAGGCGCTGCTGTTCTGCTCGGTGCTGCTGCCGCAGTTCGTGCGGCCCGAGGCCGGGCCGGTCGTCTGGCAGATGTTCGAGCTCGGCGCGCTGCTGGTGGCGGCCGGCGTGTGTTTCGACCTCGCGTGCGTGTTCGGCGCGTCGCGCATCGCGGCGTGGATGCGCGCGCATCCGCTCGCGCAGACGGTGCAGCGCTGGACCTTTTCCGTCGCGTTGATCGGTTTTGCGCTGCGGTTGTCGATGGACTGAGCATTGCCGCCGCATGGCTGCCGCTGCCGCTGCCGCGCGAATCGAGCGGCCGCGCGGGCAAGCCGTGTGCGAATCCTGTGGGCCGCGCGCCATGCCGGCCTTCCCGCGTGCGCGTTGCCGCAGAAGGGCGTGCGCGCAAATCGTCTGACTGTTCTAAACTTCCTCTAACTTCGCGCCGTCGCAAACGCGCCGTCGCGAATCGACTGACCGAACGGAACCGTCTTCCGCAGGCTATGTCCGATTTCCTGGCTGTTCCGTGCAACGCGGTACCAAGGAGGGTCTGAACATGGCAAGGCAGCTTCAAGCCGACCGTGAACCCCGTATCGTCGCCGAGTCCAAGTGTCTCGGCCACTGCGATCCGGCAGAACGCATCCACGTCACGATCATGTTGCGGCGGCAGGAAGAAGGGCAACTCGATGCATTGGTCCACCAACTCGCCACCGGCGACGCCGGCGCGAAACCGCTGTCGCGCGACGCATTCGCGCAGCGTTTCTCCGCCAATCCCGACGATATCCGCAAGACCGAGGACTTCGCGCACCGTCATCAACTGACGGTCGATCGCGTCGATCCGGTCGAAAGCGTCGTCGTGCTGTCCGGCACGATTGCGCAGTTCGAAGCCGCGTTCAGCGTGAAGCTCGAACGTTTCGAGCATCGGTCGATCGGCCAGTATCGCGGCCGCTCGGGCCCGATCGTGTTGCCCGACGATATCGGCGATGCGGTGACGGCCGTGCTCGGCCTCGACAGCCGGCCGCAGGCGCGGCCGCACTTCCGCTTCCGTCCGCCGTTCAAGCCGGCGGGCGGCGCGGCGGCCGTCACGTTCACGCCGATCCAGCTTGCGTCGCTGTACGACTTTCCGGCCGGCGACGGCGCCGGGCAATGCATCGCGATCGTCGAGCTCGGTGGCGGCTATCGCGCGGCCGACATCCAGCAGTATTTCCGCGGGCTCGGGATCACGACGCCGCCGACGCTCGTCGACGTGAACGTCGGCACCGGCCGCAATGCGCCGACCGGCGAGCCGAACGGCCCGGACGGCGAAGTCGCGCTCGACATCGAGATCGCCGGCGCGATCGCACCGGCCGCGAAGATCGCGGTCTACTTCGCGCCGAACAGCGACGCGGGCTTCATCCAGGCCGTCAACGCGGCTGTCACCGACAAGACCCACCGACCTTCCGTGATCTCGATCAGCTGGGGCGGCCCGGAAGCGATCTGGCAGGCGCAGTCGGCGCACGCTTTCAACCGCGTGCTGCAGGCGGCCGCCGCGCAGGGCATCACCGTCTGTGCGGCGTCGGGCGACAGCGGCTCGGGCGACGGGCTGCAGGATGGCGCCGATCACGTCGATTTCCCCGCGTCGAGCCCGTACGTGCTCGGCTGCGGCGGCACGCAGCTCGATGCGTTGCCCGGGCAGGGCATCCGCAGCGAGGTCACGTGGAACGACGAGGCGGCCGGCGGCGGCGCGGGCGGCGGCGGCGTCAGTTCGCTGTTCGACCTGCCGGCGTGGCAGCAGGGGCTGAAGGTCGCGCTCGCCGACGGCACCACCAAGCCGCTCGCGAAGCGCGGCGTGCCGGACGTGGCCGGCGACGCGTCTCCGCAGACGGGCTACGAAGTGTCGGTCGCCGGCACGCCCTCGGTGATGGGCGGCACGAGCGCGGTCGCCCCGCTGTGGGCCGCGCTGATCGCGCGGATCAATGCGGCGGCCGGCGCGTCGGCCGGCTGGATCAATCCGGTGCTGTACAAGCATCCGGGCGCGCTGCGCGACATCACGAAAGGATCGAACGGCACGTATGCGGCCGCGTCCGGCTGGGACGCGTGCACGGGCCTCGGCAGCCCGAACGGCGCGCAGCTCGCCGCGATCCTCGCGCGCAAGCCGTCGAGCTGACGCGCGGGCGCACGCCTTTCCGTCCGACGCGGGTGGTCTGCCCGCGTCTTTTTTCACCTCCAGGAGCAGCACGATGGGCAACGATTCCGCATCTTCCGGCGGCGTGTATCCGCTGCATCACGGCGACCACAATTCGCATGGCGTGCCGCCGACCATCAATCCGGTCGCGCTGAGCCACGGCCGCGACCAGCCGTTCTTCGATCCGGTCGCGTACGGCAACGGCCCCGACGACTCGGTGACCGACACGACCGAGGCGGCCGCGATCACGCACCACACGATCCTGATCGACGGGAAGCGGATCGCGTACACGGCGACGGCCGGCCATCTCGTGACGGTCGATCCGAGCAGTTCGCAGCCGGCCGCGAAGCTCTTCTACGTCGCGTTCACGGCCGACGGCGCGAAGGAGGAAACGCGGCCCGTGACGTTCTTCTACAACGGCGGGCCCGGTTCGTCGTCGGTGTTCGTGCTGCTCGGCTCGTTCGCGCCGAAGCGCATCAAGACGTCGATGCCGGGTTTCACGCCGCCCGCTCCGTACCAGCTCGAGGACAACCCGGACAGCATGATCGACCACAGCGACCTGGTGTTCATCAACCCGGTCGGCACCGGCTATTCGGCGGCCGTCGCGCCGAACAAGAACCGCGACTTCTGGGGCGTCGACCAGGATGCGGATTCGCTGAAGCAGTTCATCAAGCGCTACCTGACGAAGAACAACCGCTGGAATTCGCCGAAATACCTGTTCGGCGAATCGTACGGCACCGCGCGCAGCTGCGTGCTCGCATACAAGCTGCACGAGGACGGCGTCGACCTGAACGGCGTCACGCTGCAATCGTCGATCCTCGATTACCGGCAGGCCGGCAACCCGGTCGGCGCGCTGCCGACCGCCGCGGCCGACGCGTGGTATCACAAGAAGCTCGGCATCAAGCCGGCGCCGAGCGATCTCGGCGCGTTCGTCGAGGAAGTCGCGCAGTTCGCGCGCACCGACTACCTGAGCGCGCTGCGCGCGGTGCCGCATGCGAACCCGGCCACCGTGCAGAAACTGTCGGCATACACGGGCATCGATACGGCGACCCTGCAGACGTGGGGGCTCGACATCGCCGGCTACGATGCACGCGGCAACTCGCTGTTCCTGACGACGCTGCTGCATGCGCAGGGGCTCGCGCTCGGTTCGTACGACGGCCGCGTGACCGGGATCTCGTCGGGCATCGCCGGCAAGATCGACCCGAATTCGGGCGGCAACGATCCGACGATGACGGCCGTGACGGGCGTCTATACGGCGATGTGGAACAGCTATCTGAACGAGCAGTTGAAGTTCACGTCGAACTCGGCATTCACGGACCTGAACGACCAGGCCTTCAAGAACTGGGATTTCGGCCACGTCGACCCGACCGGCGCGCAGCAGGGCATCGATGCGCAGGGCAACGTGATCCTCTACACGGCCGGCGACCTCGCCGCGGTGATGGCGCTGAACGTCGACCTGAAGGTGCTGTCGGCGAACGGCTTCTACGATTTCGTTACGCCGTTCTACCAGACCGTGATCGATCTGCAGCAGATGCCGCTGGAGGACCAGAAGGTGCGGCAGAACCTGTCCGCGCGGTTCTATCCGTCGGGGCACATGGTGTATCTCGACGGCGGCTCGCGCACCGCGCTCAAGCGCGATCTCGCGACGATGTACGACGCGACGGTCAGCGATACGGGCGCGCGGATGCGGATTCGTGCGCTGCAGGCGAAGAAGACGGGCGGGAACGCATAGCGTTGCCCGTCGCGTGGAAGCCGCGCGCGGCCGTGACGGTGCGCGCGGCGGCAGGTCGGTAGCCGGGCGGCCGGCTTACGCGGCCGGCCAGTCGAACGGCGTGTACGGCAGCGCGCGCTTGTGGCGCGAACCGTCGAAGAAGCGCAGCACCGTTTCGTACACGCGGTCTTCCACCGGCTTGCCTTCGAGGAAATCGTCGATCTCGTCGTAGGTCACGCCGTACGCGTGCTCGTCGGGGCGCAGCGGGCGCAATTCCTCGAGGTCGGCCGTCGGCACCTTCATCACGATCAGCTCGTCGCCGCCGAGCGCGCGTGCGACCCCGCGCACGCGGCGCTTGCTCAGGCCCGCGAGCGGCAGGATGTCCGCGCCACCGTCGCCGAACTTCGTGAAGAAACCCATCAGCGATTCGGCCGCGTGGTCGGTGCCGATCACGATGCCGCGCCGCGCGCCGGCCACCGCGTACTGCGCGATCATGCGCTCGCGCGCCTTGATGTTGCCGTGCACGAAATCCTGCTGCGCCGGCGTTTCGAACGCGTGGCCGGACGCGACCAGCGAGCCGAGCATCGCGTCGGCGGCCGGCTTCACGTCGACCGTCAATACCTCGTCCGCGCGCACGAACGCGAGCGCGCGCTGCGCATCCTCTTCGTCGTTCTGCACGCCGTTCGGCAAGCGCATCGCGATGAAGCGTGCGTCGTAGCCACCGGCGCGCAGGCGCTCGACCGACAGTTGCGCGAGCCGGCCGGCCGTCGACGAATCGACGCCGCCGCTGATGCCGAGCACGTAGGTCCGCAGGCCGGTCGAACGAAGGTACTGCGCGAGGAAATCGACGCGGCGGTCGATTTCGGCCTCGGCGTCGAAGTGCGGGGCGACGTTCAGTTCGGCAATGATCGCGCGTTGGCGGCTGGCGTAATCGGCGGATGTCATGAGGGAAGTTCCGGGACGAAATGCAAGGCGCTCATCATAAGCGCAATCGCGGCGCGCCGCCGCGCCGGACAGGCGTTTCCGGCGGTTTCGCGTTGCATCGGCGAGACGCGCCGCATCGCCGTGGTGCGCGGTGCGCCGGGCGGGTGCAGAAGATACCGCGCGAAGGGCGGCCGTGCGCGCGGCTTCGGCGAGGCGGGATGGAGGCTCGATGACGGCGTGGCCGCTCGATCCCGCGTGCGTCTTCCCCCGTCAGCGCCGCGCGAGCACGACGCCCACCAGCGCGAGCGCGAAGCCGGCGAGCTGGATCGTCGCGAGCGTTTCGCCGAACAGCGCGTAACCCTGCAGCGCGGCCAGTGGCGGCGCGAGAAACAGCAGCGACGTCGCGCGCGCCGCATTGCCGTGCCGCAGCATCCACATCAGCATCGTGACTGCGCCGCCGGACAGGAACACGACGCCCCACACGAGCGACACCCACAGCGCCGGCGCGTCGATCCAGCGGGTTTCGTGGAGCAGCACGACGAAGACGGCCGCGACGAGCGCCGCGCCGAAGTTCTGCACGGCGACCGCCGTGCGCAGGTCGCTCTGCGCGAGCTTGCCTTTCTGGTACAGCGAGCCGGCGGTGATCGACCCGACCGCCAGGACCGACACGGTGACGACGAGCCACGCAGGCGCGGCGCCCGGCGGCGGCGCGACGCCGCCCGTGACTTTCGGCGCGAGCACGAGCGCGACGCCGGCGAGCCCGAGCGCCATCCCGAGCCAGCCGCGCGCGGGCAGACGTTCGTTGAACAGCGGAACCGCGAGCACGGCGGTGGCAAGCGGCTGCAGCGCGCCGAGTAGCGCCATCACGCCCGCATTCAACCCTTGCGCGACGGCCCAGTAGCTCGCGCCGAGATAGACGCCTTGCAACAGCGCGCCGGCGATCAGATGGCGCGGCCATTCGCGGCGGCCCGGCCACGGCGCGCGCGCGGCGAGCGCCACCACGCCGAACAGCGCGGCCGTGCCGGCGAAGCGCGCGAGCAGGAACAGGTTGGGATCGGCGTAGGGCTTGATTGCCCGCGCAACGATGAAGCCGGTGGACCAGAGCGCGACGAAAACGGCGGCGACGATCGAGTTGAGCATGCATGACGGGCCGCGACGCGGCCGGACGGAACCGGGAAGTCGGCCAGTATCGGCCGAAGCGGCGCCGGCGTCTTGTCGAATCCTGCACTCATGCCGCGGGGCGCGTGAGCGGGGCGGCGGTCATCGCGCGCCGGGGTGCGCGGGGCGGCGGGGATGATCGTCTGCGGCACCGCACGGGGCGGCACGGTGCTGCGCTGCGCGGATGGGCGCGCAGTCGCGACGCTCAGTCGATCGAGAACGTATCGAGCGGTTGGTTGGCGCGCGCGTCGGTCGCGAAACGCGCGGCGAGCTGTTCGTAGAGCCGGCGCGCTTCGTCGAGCGTCAGGTCGATCCAGTACGGATCGCCCGCCGCGTCGTTGAGGCGTTCCGGCGGAAACTGGATTTCGATCACACTGCCTTTGCGATACATGGCGCGAGCCCCTTTGTTGGTCGGTCTTGGCCGGTCGTTCGGCGAAGCGCAAAGTGTAGCAACCGGCGCCGCGCGGATTCGCGCGCGCCGGGCAATACAGAATTTCGCTTTCGGGAAACGCGCCCGGCCGTGTTTCCCGGCCCGGTCAAATGGTCGTCAAACGTCCGTAATACAATGGCCGGCTTACCCATTACCAGTCGCCTCGGGCGCACACGCGATGCTGGCGGAACAACGTCATCAATACATCCTGACGGAGCTTGGGCGCTCGGGCGCGCTGTCGGTCGCTGAGCTCGTGCGTTCGCTCGACGTGTCGCGCGAAACCGTGCGGCGCGACCTGAACGCGCTGGCCGCGCGCGGCCTGCTCGTGATGACGCATGGCGGCGCGCTGGCCGCGGATCGCCGCGAGCCGACCCTGTCCGAGCGCGAAGCCGCGAACGCCGACGCGAAGCGCACGATCGGGCGGCGCGCGGCCGAATTCGTACCCGACGATGCATCGGTGCTGATCGATTCGGGTAGCACGCCGCATGCGGTTGCGCTGGCGCTCGCCGACCGGCACCGGCTGTCGATCTACACGAACGACTGGCGCACCGCGTTCGTGCTCGCGCGGCGCAACGGCAACCGCGTGACGCTGCTCGGCGGCGAGCTGTCCGACGACGAGGACGCGACGTTCGGACTCGACACGATCCATCAGCTCGCGCAATACCACGTCGATTTCGCGTTCGTCGGCGCCGGCGGCATCACGCCCGACGGCGAGTGCACCGACTACTCGCGGCTCGCGGCCGAAGTGCGCAGCCGGATGATCGCGGCGGCGGGCATGGCGATCATCGTCGCCGACCATTCGAAATTCGGCCGCGTGACGCCGGTGCGGATCAACGGCACGTCCGCCGCCCGCTATCTGGTCACCGAGCGCGCACCCGACAAGGCCGTGCGCCGCGCGCTGACGGCACGCGGGATCGAGTTGCTCGTGTGCGACTGACGCGCGTCCGACATACAAGGTTCATCGAACCGTCATCGCGCGGGAAGAACCGCCATCAAGACTGACGCATTCATCTCGACCGGCCGCCCGGCCAGGGAGCAACGAATGACCGTCAGCGTGCGCAGCTATCTTTCCCCCACCCTGGTCCTGCTGGCTTTCGACTGGCTCGATGCGGCGTCGCGGTCCGATTTCCTCGGCTTCGCGATCCGGCGCACGCCGGGCTTCTGGTCGGCCGACGGCAAGACGCGTGCGCCGGACAGCTGGCTGCCCAACCGCCTGACGTTCGACGGCCCGGCCGCCGACACGCAGGGCGATGCGCCGACCGATCAGGCGCCGATCCAGAAATTCATGTGGTGGGATGCGCGCATCGATCCGCAGGACCGCGGTGCATCGTTCCGCTACGACGTCTATCCGGTCGTCGGCACGCCGGCGAACCTGCAAGTGCTCGACGCGCAAGCCGGCGTGTGCGACGTCGTGCTGCCCGCGCACGTCGAGGACGGCATCGGCACGTGGTTCAACCGCGCGGTGGTCAGCTCGCAGGCGTTCGCGAAGCAGGTCGCGGCGCTCGGCCTCGCGCCGAATGCTGCGCCGAGCGCCGCCCAGGCGCTGAAACTGCGCACGTGGCTCGCGAACGACATGGAACAGGTGTTCGCGCAGATGCTCGATCCCGCGTCGCGCGCGGTGTCGGCCGTCTATCACCTGACCGACGCGCTGTGGGCGCTGCCGGCGTTCGACGCGTTCGGGCGCCAGCACGGCGAAGCGTCGCTCGCGATCGTCTACGACGCGCACACCACGGCGCGCAAGGGCAAGCCGCCGCTGCCGTCGCCGAACCAGCCGGCCGTCGACGCGCTGCAGGGCCTCGCGACGCTCGCGCCGCGCGACAAGACGCACATCATGCACGACAAGTTCATCGTGACCGATGCGCCGTCGAACCCGGCGCCCGCGCGCGTGCTGACCGGTTCCGCGAACTTCACGACCGAGGGGCTGACCGAGCAGGCCAACGTGCTGCATGCGTTCGACTCGCCCGCGCTCGCCGCGCTGTACAACGATCGCGCGCATGCGCTGGCCGGGAATCCGTCGATCGCGGCGACCGCGCGGCTGTCGACGGGCTGGTCGGCGCCGATGACGATCGGCAGCGCGCAGGTGCGTGTCGCCTACTCGCCGGAGCCGGCGGGGCGGCGTACCGAGATCGATACGATCGTTGCCGCGATCGCGGCCGCGAAGCATTCGGTGTCGTTTTGCCTGTTCATGCCGACCGACGCGGCGCTGCGCGATGCGTGTTTCGCGGCCGGCGACCGCGGGCTGATGATGTTCGGCCTCGTCAACAAGATCAACGTCGGCAGCGCGACGAAGGCCGATGCCGCGCGCCAGGCCGGCCGGACGCTCGATGCGGCGACGCTCGCGAACCTCGAGCTGTACCACCGCAGCCGCGACAACCACGACGTGATCGACGCGTCGTATTTCTCGCCGGCCACGGTGCCGCAGGGCTTCGAGCCGGAGTTGCGGCTCTTCCCGGGCGAACCGGCGCCGGCTTTTCCGCCCGTCGTGATCCATCACAAGTTCATCGTGATCGACGCGGAAGGCACGAATCCGGTCGTCTATACGGGGTCGGCGAACATGAGCCGCAATTCCGAGCAGTACAACGACGAGAACCTGCTGGAGATCCGCGACAAGCGGATCGCGGCGATCTATCTCGCCGAATTCCTGCGGCTGTACGAGCACTACCGCGCCCGCGCGCTGGCGATCCATGCGAAACGGCAGCACGGCACGGGCAAGGGCGCGCATGTGCGGCTCGCGCTTGCGCCCGATTCGAGCTGGGCGAAGAAGTACTACGTGGCGGGCAGCCCGGAAGAGAAGGCGCGGATCGCGCTGGCGTCGACCGCGCCGACGGATTGATGCGCTGAGGTGCCGAAGTTCGAGGGGCGCGGATGTCGCGTGCCCCGGCCGGCTGCCGCCGCTTACGCGGCGACGTAGCGGAGCACCGCGTCGGCGATCGTGTCGCGATGTCGCGCGCGCAGGCGCGGCGCCGACGGGTCGCGGCCGAATGCGGCGCCGAACGTGTAGCGGTTCGCCACGCGGTGGAAGCAGAACGAGCTGATCAGCAGGTGCAGGTCGAATGCGTCGATGTCCTTGCGGAACACGCCGCTGGCCGCGCCGCGCTCGACCAGTTCCTCGAGCGTCTTGATGATGCTGACGTTGCGGTTCTTGAACGACTTCAACTGTTCGACATACTTCGCGCCGTGGATGTTCTCGATCGACACGAGACGGACGAAATCGCGATGCTTGTCGTGATAGTCGAACGTGAATTCGACGAGGCGGCGCATGCCTTCGCGCGGCTCCATGTCGCCGACGTGCAGTTCCTGCTCGAGCGCGCGGATGTCGCCGTACACCTTCTCCAGCACGGCCTCGTACAGGCCTTCCTTGCTTTCGAAGTAGTAATAGAGCATCCGCTTCGTCGTGTTCGTGCGCTCGGCGATCGCGTCGACGCGCGCACCGGCGAGGCCCATCGCGGAGAATTCCTGCGTGGCGACATCGAGGATGTTGCGCTTGGTTTGCTCGGGATCGTATTTACGCCGCGCATCGGACGCAAGCGCGCGGGGGTCGGACGTGGCGGCCTTGCTTCCTGCTTTCATGTGACTTTGTTGTGGTTAGCGGCGGCTTGGAAAAGGCATTCTAGCATGTGGAAAATGCCCGTCCGGCCGACCTGCGGCTCTAATCGGCAAGGCCGCGGCGGGCGCTCAGCGGCGGCAGGATGCGAGCGCGTCGCGGGCCTGATACGCGGTATACGTGAGCTGCGCGGCGGCGAGGCCGGCCAATCCGAACGTGCGCGTGAGCCCGAACGCGGCGAAGCCGTCCGGCACCGGCCGCCCTTCGGCCAGCGCGGCGGCGAGCGCCTCGCCGGCGACGGTGGTCGGCGCCATCCCGTGGCCGCCGAATGCGATCGCGTGCCACACGCCGTCCGCGTCGCGGCCGATCTGCGGCATCTTGTGCCGCGCGTAGCTCATCAGCCCGCCCCACGCGTAGTCGATCTTCACGCCTTCCAGTTGCGGATACACGCGCAGCAGGTCGCGCCGCAGCAGCCGTGCGATCGCGTCGGGGCCGCGGTCGAGCACCGAGATCCGGCCGCCCCACAGGATCCGCGTGTCCTGCAGCGGACGGTAGTAGTCGAACGCGAAACGCGTGTCGTAGATCGCGTACGGCGCGTCGATCGCGTCGGGCAGGCGCGTGCCGAGCGGTTCGGTCGCGATCACGTAGGTCGCGATCGGCAGCACCGCGCGCTCGATGCGCGGCGACACGCCGCGCGCGTAGCCGCCGCCGGCGAACACGACGTCCTTCGCGCGCACCGCACCCTGCGCCGTGCGCACGACGTAGCCGGCGCCGTCGCGTGCGATGCCGAGCGCGGCCGAGCGTTCGTACACGCGTGCACCGCCGCGCGACGCGGCCGCCGCGACGCCGAGCACGTACTTCAGCGGATGGAAGTGGAACGCGTTCGGCTCGAACAGGCCGCCGTAATAGCGCCGCGTTTTCAGCCGCTCGCGCAGCGCGCCGGTCGGCACGGGTTCCCAGTCGACGCCGAGTTCGTTCTTCATCAGCGTGCGCACGCTGTCGAGCCGCGACGGATCGTCGAACCAGTTCGCGAGCATCACGCCCTGGTCGACGATGTCGCAGTCGATCCCGTAGCGGGCGATGCGCGCGCGGATCAGGTCGACCGCGTCGACGGTGAGCCGGTACAGCCGGCGCCCTTCGTCGCGGCCGAGCGTGCGCAGCAGGTCGGCGTTGTCGAGGCTGTAGCCGCCGAACACGAAACCGCCGTTGCGGCCCGACGCGCCGAAGCCGACCCGTTCGCCGTCGAGCACGACGACGTCGCGCACGCCGCGCTCGACGAGGCCGAGCGCCGTGCAAAGGCCGGCCAGGCCGCCGCCGACGATGCAGACTTGCGTATCGATCGTGTCGGTCAGTTGCGGGTAGGGCTGGCGGGTAACGGTGGCTTCGTAGAAGTTCTGCATGCGTGTTCGGTGACTCGTGACGGCGGAAAAGCGGACGGCGCGCGTCGATCTTGCCTGAACGCGCGCGCCGCGTCGAATGGGGTTTTCAGCGCGCCGGCCGCGAACGCGACGCCCGCGTGGCGGAACACCAGCGTGAACGGGCTTACGCCGATGTCGGTCACGTCGCTTTTCAGGAGGCTCGGATCGGTGTACGGAACCAGCACGCCGATCACGAAGATCGCGAACACGTAGAACAGCAGGATGCGCCGGAAGATCTGGCTGACCGCGCGCGGAATCGTCGTGCGCTGGGCGCTGTCTCCGGGATTGTTTTTCGTTGACGAAGCGCGACGCGGTGCCGGCCGCGGGGCGGGCAGCGGTGATGCGGTGCGAAGCGGGCCCGCCGGGCCGGGCCCTGGTGCGTGTCGCCTTCGTCGCTCGTCCGGCGGCAGTGGCGGCCGGCGGCGCGCCGGGTGCATCGCACCTCGACGTCGCACCGATTGTGTGGGGGCCGATGCACGGGCGGCAAACGATATTTGCGCACAGGGTGATGCGGGATCGTCATCAACTTGTGTCGGACCGGGATGCATCCGCGTACCCGTCTGCGGGCTTTGGAAAAGTCCGATATCGGCATGGGAACGGGCGCGTCTGCCCGCTGACTTCTTGCGTTTTGGGAATGAAGTCGTGAGTTAATATCAATAGCGGCGCGACTTGTGGCCATCGACAATGTGTTTCACGGATCGTGCCTCGCGAGGTTGGGGCGCGCCGTCCGGCCGGGCTTGCCGGCGGCGGCGCCGCGCGATGCGCCGGATGGCGCACCGGGCACGCCGCGCGGCGCATCCGCTTGCACGACGCGCTCGAACGCGCTCCAATCGAATCACGCGGGCGGCGCTGCCGCCGCACCGATCAATCTGTCCCTGAAGAGGAAGTGATGCAATTCAACGACATTCTTGCCGCGCTCGACATCGATCTCGCCCAGTGGAAAGGCAATGCGCTGACCGCGCGTTCGCCGCTCGACGGCGCGACGCTCGCGACGCTGGCCGTCGACACGCCCGCCGACGCCGAGCGCAAGATCGACGCCGCGCACGACGCATTCCTCAAGTGGCGCACGGTGCCGGCGCCGGTGCGCGGCGAACTCGTGCGCGTGTTCGGCAACGTGCTGCGCGAGCACAAGGCCGAGCTCGGCCGCCTCGTCACGCTCGAAGCCGGCAAGATCACGTCGGAAGGGCTCGGCGAAGTGCAGGAAATGATCGACATCTGCGATTTCGCGGTCGGCCTGTCGCGCCAGCTTTACGGCCTCACGATCGCGTCCGAGCGCCCGGGCCACCGGATGATGGAAACGTGGCACCCGATCGGCGTGTGCGGCGTGATTTCGGCGTTCAACTTCCCGGTCGCGGTGTGGGCGTGGAATGCGGCGCTTGCATTCGTGTGCGGCGATTCGGTCGTGTGGAAGCCGTCCGAGAAGACGCCGCTCACCGCGATCGCGTGCCACGTGCTGCTCCAGAAGGCGCTCCGCGAGTTCGAGAAGACGCATCCGGGCGTCGCGCCGGCGGAGCTGAGCCAACTGGTGCTCGGCATGCGCGACGTCGGCGAGGTGCTGACGGCGTCGAAGAAGGTGCCGGTCATCAGCGCGACGGGCAGCGTGCGGATGGGCCAGGAAGTCGCGAAGGTGCTGAGCCAGCGCCTGGCGCGCGGCATCCTCGAACTTGGCGGCAACAACGGGATGATCGTCGCGCCGAGCGCGGATCTCGACCTCGTCGTGCGCGCGGTCACGTTCGCGGCGGTCGGCACGGCCGGGCAGCGCTGCACGACGCTGCGCCGCCTGATCGTGCATCGCAGCCTCGTCGAGCAACTGCTGCCGCGCATCGAGAAGGCTTACGCGTCGGTGAAGGTCGGCAACCCGCTCGAGGAAGGCACGCTGGTCGGCCCGCTGGTCGATCGTGCATCGTTCGACGCGATGCAGAAGGCGCTGGCCGATGCGCGCGAGCAGGGCGGCGAAGTGAAGGGCGGCGAGCGCGTCGACGTCGGTCATGCGGATGCTTACTACGTGCGTCCGGCCATCGTGCGGATGCCGAAGCAATCGGCGGTGGTCGAGCGGGAGACGTTCGCGCCGATCCTGTACGTGATGGTCTACGACAACTTCGAAGACGCGATCGACGTGCACAACGCGGTGCCGCAAGGGCTGTCGTCGGCGATTTTCACGAACGACATGCGCGAGGCCGAGCAGTTCATGTCGGCGGCCGGCAGCGACTGCGGGATCGTCAACGTGAACATCGGCACGAGCGGCGCGGAAATCGGCGGCGCGTTCGGCGGCGAGAAGGAAACGGGCGGCGGGCGTGAATCGGGTTCGGACGCGTGGAAGGCGTATATGCGCCGTGCGACGAATACGATCAACTACAGCCGGCAGTTGCCGCTGGCGCAGGGGGTGAAGTTCGACGTATAAGTGCAGGCGCCCCGCCAGGGCGCTTCGACGGTCGAATGACAAGGGCTGGTTGCCGCGAAAGCGGTAACCGGCCCTTGTCGTTTATTGCGAAGCGCGCGTCGCGCCAATCGATCGTGAGCGTGCCCGCTCAATGGCTCACTTACGATTCTTGCCGAGTGGGACCATCGTTCGTCGGCATGTTCTGCACGACCAGCATCTGCGGGCTCGACAGCGTGATCCCCGCCGCGCGCAACTGCTTGAGGATCTCGAACAGCAGGTCGCTCTTCGTCGAACTCGCGATCCGCGGGCTCGACACGTAGCCCGTCACGCTCAGCGTGATCCCGTCCGGCGCGAGCTGGCTGAACGTCACCGACGGCGCCGGTTTCTCGAGAATCGCCGGGTGCTCGCGATACGCATCGAGCAGCAGGTCGCGCACCTGTTCGGGATCGGTGTTCAGCGGGAACGTCAGCACCAGCGTCGCGACGCCTTGCGTGCTGTTGCCCATCGTCACGTTGCGCACGTTCTGCGAAATCAGCTGCGAATTCGGCACGATCACGGTCGAGCGGTCGCTCAACTGGATCTCGGTCGCGCGCACGTTGATGCGGCGGATGTCGCCTTCGACGCCCGCGATGCTGACCATGTCGCCCACCTTCACCGGGCGCTCGGTCAGCAGGATCAGCCCCGACACGAAGTTCTTCACGATTTCCTGCAGGCCGAAGCCGATACCCACCGACAACGCGCTGACGATCCACGCGAGATTGCTCCACCGGACGCCGAGCAGCCCGAGCGTCATCAGCACGAGCAGCACGTAGCCGACGTTGGTGAACAGCGTGATCAGGGACACGCGCATACCCGTATCCATGCCCAGCGCGGGCATGAACTCGCCGTCGAGCCAGCGGCGCAGCGAGCGCAACAGGTAGAAGCCGATCGCGAAGCCGATCACGGCGTTCATGATCCGGTCGGGCATGATGTTCAGGCTCTGCAGCCGCTGGCTGCCGATCATCGCGACCGCGCTGTCGAGCAGGTCGCCCGGCGTCGTGCCGAAGCCGCCCGTCAGCAGCGCGATCGCCGCGATCAGCATCAGCAGGCTCGTGCCGAAGCCGGACAGGACCGTGCGCGCCTGATCGAGGTGGCGATCTTCGAGTGCGAACAGGTGCTTGATCTGCTGGCCCGTCGACAGGCTCGACGAGAACAGGCTTTCGCTCGCGTCGCGCGTCAACTGGATCAGAATGTAGGTCGCGCACAGCACGATCTCGAACCACACGAGCTCGTACGTGATGAAGCGCGCGACCGTGATGTAGCCGATCAGGAGTGCGATCAACGACGCGACGATCGCGAGCGTGACGCCGGCATGGATCAGGCCCGCGAGCGTCGAGCGCTGCTCGGGCGCCTCGCCGGCCGCCGCGAGCGCGGCGCGTGCGCGGTTCGCGCGCAACAGCGACGCGCCGACCGTCAGCGCGACGACGAGCGATACGATGCCGCGGCCGAACAGCGTGACCGACAGGCTGGTGTCGACGATCCGGTTGATCGATTCGAGCGTGCCCGACACCAGCAGCAGCCCGGCCAGGACGGCGGGGAACGGCTTCATCGCGAGCGCGACGGGATCGGCGAGCGCGGGCAGGCGCCACGACGGATGCTTCGTGCAGAGCAGCGCGCGGCCGAGCCCGGCGATCAATGCGCAGGTCGCGGCGAGCTTCGCGAACTGGTCCCACAGATCGGTCAGCGACGGCGTGAGCTCGTAGTGGCGCGCGACGGCGAGGTAGAGGATCTGAATCGCGATGGCCGTCGCCAGGAAGGTCGACAGCGCGGTCGACAGCGCCAGCGCACTGCGGCGCAGGCGGGTGGGCGGCAGACGGTTCAGCGCGATCCAGGCGAGCCCGCGCTCGATGAGCCGGCGCCCGCCGAGCCATGCGGCGAATGCGGCGATCAGCAGCAGCGTGGTGATCGCCCGTTGCCCGGGCACCCACGACGAACGCAGCATGTCGAACAGTTCGCCGTTGAAATCGTCGAGCCGCTGGCGATCGTCCGGCGACAGGTGAAACAGCGGCAGCCAGAACTGCGCGCTGAAGATGCTGCCCGAACGGAACGCGAGCTGGTTCTTCAGCAGGCTGCGGTGCAGCTTCGCGAACTGCTCGGTCAGGTTCGCGAGGCTCGTCTTCTGGTCGGCGGCCTGCTTCAGCGCGGCGTCGATCTGCGTCTTGCGCGCATCCAGCGTGGCCCGCTGCTTCGCGACGGCGGGCGTTTCCGGCGCGGCGCCGTCGGCCGGCGGCGGCCCGAGCACGTCGAGTTGCGCCTGAACCTGCGCGCGCTGCGGCGTGAGATCGCCCTGCAGTTTCGCGACATCGGTGCTCAGCTCCTGCGCCGAGTCGTCGAGCCCGTCCAGCTCCTTGCTGTTGGACGCGGTCGAGGTCTGCTGCTTGATGCGGTCCAGCTCTGCCTGCATCTGCTTGAGCTGCGCGACGGCGTCGGGCAGCGAGATGGCCGGCACGGTTGCGCCGACGCCGCTCGCGACGGGAGCGGAAGCGGCCGCCGGAAACGCCGATGCGGTCGCGATCGTCGCGAACTGCAGCAGCGCGATCAGCGCGATCCGGCGGGCATACGTGGATAGTCGTTGTATGGACATGGAATACTTACGATTTGCCGACAATGCCGGTTGCCGAAAGGCAGCCGGAAGCCGGTGGTTGGGCCGGTAGCATGTTACCGGGGCGCGGAACCCGTGGTTGTCCCGATTGCGTGCCCTCGTTCACGGCGATTCGGGCGGCGCGCGCCGGCGCGAAACCGCGCGGCAGCCCCGTTGTTGCCGCTCTGCGCGGCCGTGGCGCGGCGCGGCAGGGCCGGGAACGGGCCGCCGACGCGCTTTCCGAACCCGACAGACGGTTACGCAATTTACACAATGTCCGGCGGAAAACGGGGCAGTGAACGGCTTCGGCGGCCGGCGTGGCCGTCCTGCCGGGCGTGCACATGCGTCGAACGGGCGTGCCGGTACAATGCAGCGATTAGCCCGGCGGCGGTTCGGCGAGCCGCCGGAGAACAACGCACGACACGATCAGGAGACACGCCCAAGATGGCCTCAACGGACAGCCTTTCGCAGGCACCTGCCCAATCCTCATCCATCGACCCCGGCTCCATCTCGGCCCGTCTCGACCGTCTGCCGCCGACGCGCAGCGTCTGGAAGCTCGTCGTGTTGCTGAGCCTCGGCTTCTTCTTCGAGCTCTACGACCTGCTCTACAGCGGCTACGTCGCGCCGGGCCTCGTGAAAAGCGGCGTCCTGTCCGCGACGACGCACGGCCTGTTCGGCACCACGGGCGTCGCGAGCTTCATCGCCGCGCTGTTCTCCGGGCTCTTCATCGGCACGATCGCGTGCGGCTTCCTCGCCGACCGGTTCGGCCGCCGCGCGATCTTCACGTGGTCGCTGCTGTGGTACACGGCCGCCAACGTCGTGATGGCGTTCCAGGACACCGCGGCCGGGCTGAACTTCTGGCGCTTCGTCGTCGGTCTCGGCCTCGGCGTCGAGATGGTCACGATCGGCACGTACATCTCCGAACTCGTGCCGAAGCAGATCCGCGGCCGCGCGTTCGCGTGCGAACAGGCGGTGGGGTTCGTCGCGGTGCCGGTGGTCGCGTTCCTTGCTTACCTGCTCGTGCCGCACGCGCCGTTCGGCCTTGACGGCTGGCGCTGGGTCGTGCTGATCGGCGCGCATGGCGCGCTGTTCGTGTGGTGGATTCGACGCGAGCTGCCCGAAAGCCCGCGCTGGCTCGCGCAGCAGGGGCGGGTCGACGAAGCCGACCGCATCATGCGCGCGCTCGAGGCGAAGGTCGAAGCCGAATACGGGCGGCCGCTGCCGCCGCCCGCGCCGGCCGAACCCGTCCCGCCGCGCGGCAGCTTCCGCGACATGTGGGTGCCGCCGTATCGCAGCCGCACGATCATGATGACGATCTTCAACGTGTTCCAGACGGTCGGCTTCTACGGCTTCGCGAACTGGGTGCCGACGCTGCTGATCAAGCAGGGGATCACGATCACGTCGAGCCTGATGTATTCGAGCGTGATCGCGCTCGCGGCGCCGATCGGCCCGCTGATCGGCCTCGTGATCGCCGACCGCTTCGAGCGCAAGTCGGTGATCGTCGCGATGGCGGCGGCGATCGTCGTCTGCGGGCTGCTGTTCAGCCAGACGACGGTGGGCGCGTTCCTGATCGTGCTCGGCATCGGCCTCACGCTCGCGAGCAACATCATGTCGTACAGCTTCCACGCGTACCAGGCCGAGTTGTTTCCGACGTCGATTCGCGCGCGGGCCGTCGGCTTCGTCTATTCGTGGAGCCGCTTCTCGGCGATCTTCTCGTCGTTCGTGATCGCGGCCGTGCTGCGCGGTTTCGGCACGTTCGGCGTGTTCGCGTTCATCGCGGGCGCGATGGCGATCGTGATGGCCGCGATCGGAGGGATGGGGCCGCGCACGAAGGGCATCGCACTCGAAGCCATCTCGAAGTAGTCGGCCGGTGCGCGCGCGTGTCGCACGGTTCGTGCGGCATGCGTGCGACGCGGTTGCGTTTCGACGTGCGGCTTCGTCAAACGATTGGGGATGCGAATCAACCCCGAAGCATGCAAGCCTTCGAACGCGCGTCGAGATATCCCGTCCGACAGCCTGCCACGCAACGCAACCCGATCGGCAACGAGTTGAAACAAAGCGTGACGAAGCGCAATGACACGTAAAAGCGCGCTTCCGGTCGCTGCCGATCCGCGCATCGACGAGTAGAATGAAGGGCCTGACGACTCATTAGCCGCCATCGGAGCGCCCGCGTTGCATCAGCGAACGGCTCCGCCGCGAAGAGGCGTCGGCGCCGGGCGCACACGATGCGCCGGACGTGTCGATGGCTTGCGCGGAAGACGCGCCGCTCGCACCAGCAGCATGCGGCGGCCGGATCGGCCGATGGCTTCGAACGTATGACTCTTGCCTACTTGACGCGGCGCTTTGCGAAGCCGCGTTGCCTCAGCCGTGCAGTCGCCACAGCCGTGTCGCTCGCTGCCGTGGCGTCGATTTCCGCTCTCGCTGAACGTCCCGCCTTTGCTGCGTCCGATGCTCCGTCATCTGCAGCGCAATCGTCCTCTGTTGCGTCGCCCGCATCGGCAGCCTCCCGCACGCAGCCGGCTTCATCTGCGCATGCGGTATCGGGCGCATCTGCCGCCGCGCCGACATCCGCCGCGTCACACGTGAATCACGCGAATCACACGGAACCCGCGAGTGCGGCATCGGGGGCGTCGGCCGCTTCCTCGGCTTCCGCGGCGTCGGCCGCCGCGCCTGCATCGTCCGCGTCCGGCACGCCCGCCAGCGAGGCCGAACCGGCTCCGTCCACCCCGCCGCGCCGTCATCCGCCGCTGTCGGCCGAGGCGGCGCAAAACGCGACGACACGCGCGCTCGACATGCGCAAGCGCTTCACGCAGGAAGTCACGCGGCGCCTGAACGTGCCCGCGAACGAACAGCGCGCGTACGGCGAGCGCCTTCAGAAAGCGCTCGCCGATGCGGATCTCGGCGATCTTGCCGGCGAATACGTCGTGATGGTCGATCGCGCGCCGAACGTGCAGGCGCTGTTCATCTACTTCCGCGCGACGCCGGCCAATGCATGGTTGATGATCGGCGCATCGCCGGTCGGCACGGGGCTGCCGGGCCAGTACGACCATTTCCTGACACCGCTCGGCGTGTTCCATCACTCGCCCGACACGATGGATTTCCGCGCGGAAGGCACGACGAACGAGAACGGCATTCGCGGCTACGGCCGGCGCGACATGCGCATCTACGACTTCGGCTGGGTGGACGGCGAGCGCGGCTGGGGCAAGGGCGGCGTGTCGCCGATGCGCTTCCAGATGCATGCGACCGACCCCGACCGGCTCGAAGCGCTGCTCGGCATCCGGCATTCGAAGGGCTGCGTTCGGATTCCCGCGTCGCTGAACACGTTTCTCGACCAGCACGGCCTGCTCGACGACGACTATCAGGCCCGCGTCGAGGCCGGCAAGTCGTTGTGGGTACTGCGTCGCGATCGCGACATCACGCCGATCGCGGGCCGCTACCTGGTCGTGATCGACAGCGCTCGCAAGACCCGCCCGGCGTGGTCGCCGATACCGGGGCGCGGCGCGTGGTCGAAGCTGCCGAAGGGCGGCGACACGGCGGACTGAGCGCCGGTTCGTCGAGCGCGGCATGCTTGGGATGAGAATAAATCCGTTTTATTGACATTAAGGCGCGCACAACGTCAGCCATGCGGCATGCTTCTGGTATCCGACGGGAACGGTGCACGTGTCGGGCATCGCGTATGCGGATGCGCAGGCCGCGATCGTGACGGCGATTCGCGATGCCGCGCGCGATTTCGGCATCGGCGCGCGCCTGATTCCGAGCATCGACCGCGAGCAGGACCCCGACGAAGCGGTTGCGATTGTCGAGTGAATGAACGCGCATCGCGCGGACGAAGTTGCGGGGCTCGGCATCGATTATCGCGAGAACGACGGGCCGCCCGAACTGTTCTGGAACGCGTACCGCAATGCACGCTCGGCCGGCTTTCGCACGACCGCGCATGCGGGCGAGTTCGGGACGCCGTGGCGCAACGTCGAGACGGCCGTCGACTGCTGCAGGTGGACCGCATCGATCACGGCTATACGATCGTCGACAACCCCGAGCTGTGCGCACGCTATGCGGAGCGCGAGATCGTCTTCACCGTCGTGCCGACGAATTCGTACTATCTGCGCACCGCTCTCGAAATCCGGCAGCGGGTTCGCGCTCGTGATCATGCGGGCGGTGTCTTCGTTGAACGATGGCGCACGTCGGGCGCCGCGCACTTCGGCAACCGCCGGCGTCACGGCATGCTCCTATAATGAGCGCCGACACGAGCACGGCAACAATAAAAACGAGGGCGACCCTTTCGATGGGCAATCGATCATGGCTGTATCTCCAGGCCGGTGACGGCGACGACGCGCGAACGATCGGGTTCGCGGAATCCAACAACCACTTTCCGCTGCTGTGGCGCGTACTGCTGGCCGATGGCGGCGCGGGCGACGCAATCACGGATCAACGCGTGTTCGGCGACGCCGGCACGCCGAATCTCGTGAGCGACGCGCGCGCCGCGCTTGCGCGCATCAGCCGGCTCGCGGCGTTCGTCACCGCGTATCCGCTGCCGGGCGACGATCCGGCGCTCGCGCGCCAGTTCGATGCGCTCGTGCGTCATCTCGGCGAATCGATCGACGCGCTCGGCGATGCGCACGGCGCGCCGCGGCTATCCGCGAACCTCGACGAACTGTCGTGGCTCGACGACGGCGATCCGAACGACTACATCGACGAGGAACGCGATGCCTGCACGCGCCTGTGGTGGCGCGTCGCGAACTGCATGGACTTCCGCGACGTGCGCGGCGTGCGCGACGTACTCGAGATCGACACGCCCGCCGACTGGCGCGACTGGGCGTGGGGTTTCGGGTTCGGCGGGGTGTTGCATCACTATTTCGTCCGTCAGGAACCGCCGCGCCGCGCGACCTATGAAGATCTGTTCGGCGGCGGCGAACTGCATGGCGCCTATCTCGGAAATTGCACGTTCAGCTTTCGCGCGCACAACGGCCTCTGGGGCCTGCGGCGCGAAACCGACGACGCGTGGCACGTCATCGTGCCGCCGGAGTGGACGAATCTGTGGGCCAGCGGCGCACGCGATGAGCGGCTGTTGTGGGCCGCGCGCGACGGAAAGGTCGGCCTGCTGCTTGCCGATGGCGACGACGACGGTGACGGCGTGCGGATCGTGCGCGAACCGGCGTTCGACGCGGTGTGGGATTTCAGCGGCGACGTCGCCTGCGTACGCGTGGGCGAGCGGTTCGGGCTCCTGCGCACGGATGGCGTGTGGGCGCTCGAACCGTTGCTCGACGGTTTCGGCGAATTCACCGGCGGGATGGCGTCCGCGAGCATGGACGGCCGTTGGGGCTTCGTCGATACGCATGGCGCGTGGGCGATTACGCCACGCTTCGACGATGCGCACGAATTCGTGAACCGTACCGTCGCGGCGGTCGCCGAGGGCGGGCGTTGGGGGCTAATCGGGCGCGATGGAAAATGGCGCGCGCAGCCGGAGTGGGCGTCGCTCGAATGGTCGTCGGCGCTGGGCGCTTTCGTCGCCGGGCGCGACGGTCACGTCGGCGTCGTCGATACGAAAGGCCGGGTAATCGTCGAACCGCATTACGCGGAAGTGGCTGCACTAACTGACGGCGACCGCGCGGAAATGTTCGACGAGCTCGGCGCGATCCGCCATATCGTGCGGCGCGACGACGGCCGTTGCGCGATCGTCGACGGGCAGGGCCGCGTGCTCGCGCCGTTCGACTTCGTCAACATGGGTGCGCTGTCGTGGCTGCCCGACGACGAGATGGTGCCGGGCGAGCTGTTCACGCGTTACGCGATCGGCGTTCTGCCGGGCGAGCCGGTGCAGCTGGCGATCTGCGATCTCGAGACGGGCGCGACGATCGCGCAAGGGCGCTACGACGACGTGGCCGGCTTGTTCTGGGGCGCCGACCACGGCTGGCTCGCCAGCGTGCAGGACGACGACGGCCACGACGTGCGCGCGACGGTATTGCGCGCGGACGGCACCGTGCTGCATCCGGCGCGTTACACGCGGATCGGCGACGATGCGCTGTTCGACGACGATCGCGACGACGACGCACCGCATGCGACATCGATGCCGTGGTTCGTTCGCCGTGTCGAGATCGCGCGGCGCTGGAGCATGGACGAACCGGTCCCCGCATTGCGCGACGACGGCGTGCCCGTGTGGCTGTACGCGGATGGGCACGCGACGACGACGCCTCGATAGCCCGGCGCGCAGCCACCCCGATCAGCGAAAGAACCTCAACCAGTCGAACAGGCCCGAATGCTGCGGTGCGCGCCGCTTCGGCGCCGGCGCGCTGCGCGGCCGGAAATCGGGCGAGAACTGCACGTGCGGATCGATCGCCTGCGCACGCAGCGCCGCATCGTAGAACGACCCGACGATCGGCAGCGCGCTGTGCGCGCCCGCGCCCCAGTAGTCGCTGCGCAGCGTCACGCTGCCGTCGTCGAAGCCGACCCACGCGCCGGCCACCAGTTGCGGATGCATCAGGATGAACCAGCCGTCCGTATTGTCCTGCGTCGTGCCGGTCTTGCCCGCGACGTCGATCCGGATTCCGTAGCGCGAGCGGATGTCCGCGCCGGTCCCGTAATCGATGACGCCGCGCATCGCGTCGACGAGCGTCTGCGCGGCGGCCACCGGCAATGCACGTTCCTGCGGCGCGCTGCCGAACGCGGCGAGCACCCGGCCGTCGCGATCCTCGATGCGCGTGATCATCTGCGGCGCGACGTACACGCCGCGGTTCGCGATCGTGCCGTACGCGGACACCATTTCCTTCAGCGTGACGGGGCTCGTGCCGAGCGCGAGCGACGGCACCGCATCGAGCGGGCTGTCGCGCACGCCCATCGCGCGGGCAAGCTGGGCGACCTTCGCGGCGCCTTCGCGCTGCATGACCTGTGCGGTGATGCGGTTGCGCGACAGCGCGAGCGCGTCGCGCAGCGTCATCGGCTCGCCGGTCGGCGGCTCGGCATCGGTCGGATGCCACACGGCGCGGCCGTCGATCGGGATCGCGACGGGGCGGTCGACGAACGTATCGCCCGGCCGCATCCCGTCCGCGAATGCGGCGCCATAGACGAACGGCTTGAACGTCGAACCCGGCTGGCGCCGCGCCTGTACCACGTGATCGAACGGCTCGCTGCCGAAGTCGGGGCTGCCGACCCACGCGCGGATCGCACCGTTGCGCGGATCGATCGCGACGAAGCCGGCTTGCACCTGCGTCTTGCGCGCGCACAGTGCCCGCATGAACTCGCGATTCGCGCCGAGCTGCTTCAGCGCGACCACATCGGTGAGCCCCGTGTCGCGCGCCTGACGATACTCGGGCGTCTGCCGAATGAAGCCGACGAACAGGTCGTTGCGCAGCCCGCAACCGGACGGCCCGCGCCATGCGCCGTCGGCGATCGCCTGCAGCCGTTCGGTCTGCCGCGTCAGCGCCTGCGTCGCCATGCCCTGCAGCCGTGCGTCGAGCGTCGTGCGCACCACGAGGCCGTCCGAGTAGAGATCGTAGTTGTTGCGGTCGGCCCATGCGATCAGCCACTTGCGCAGTTGCACCGCGAAATGCGGCGCGAGGCCCGGCTGCGCCGTCTGCGGTTCGAAGTCGACGCGCAGCGGCCGGCGCTGCAGTTTCACGAGCTGCTGCGGCGACAGCATGCCCATTTGCGCCATTCGGCCGAGCACGATGTTGCGCCGCTGGACCGCGCGTTCCGGATTCAGCACCGGGTTGTAGTAGCTGTTGCCCTTCAGCATCCCGACGAGCGTCGCGCTTTCCGTGATGTCGAGCTGGTCGGCCGACTTGCCGAAGTAGGTGCGCGCGGCCATTTCGACGCCGTACGCGTTGTACAGGAACGGTACGGTGTTCAGGTAGGTTTCGAGGATCTCGTCCTTGCTGTACACCGCTTCGATCTTGAACGCGGTGATCAGCTCCTTCACCTTGCGCGTGAGCGTCGGCGCACGGCCGACTTCGTCGGGATACAGATTGCGCGCGAGCTGCTGCGTGATCGTCGAGCCGCCCTGGCGGTCGCCCGAGAACGTATGCAGCCCGGCCGCGAGCGTGCGGCGCCAGTCGATGCCGTGATGCGCGTAGAAGCGGTGATCCTCGGTCGCGATCAGCGCGTCGACCATGTGCGGCGAGATCTGCTTGAGCGGTACCCATTCGCGGTTCACGGGCCGGAATTCGGCGATCAGCTGGCCGTCGGCCGACAGCACGCGCGCGGGGCGGTCGATGCGCGCCTTGCGGATGTCGCCGATGCTCGGCGTGAACGGAACGAACGCGAGCAGGACCAGCAGGCCCAGCACGGGAATCGCGGCGAGCGTCAGCGCGACGCCGCGCCGGGTCGGACGGCGCAGGCGATGCAGCGCGCCGGCGCCCAGCGCGCGGACGCGCGTGCGGCACGCGGCGGCGAGCGGCGCGACACGGGCGCGGCAACGGAGCCACGCGTTTCGGAGAAACGGCACGAAGCGGTTCAAGGCGGCAGGCGCGCGAATGGAAGACGCGCGATCCTAGCAAACGGAAGCCGCACGCCGGGGCCCGAAACGGCCGTTTGCTTGCAGGATTTACAGACGATTACGTTTGTTGCCCGCCGCCAACCTTTTACCGCGCGCGGGGCCGCGATTCCGCCGACGAAACGACGTCCGCGAGCCGCTGCGCGGCCGCTTCCATCTGCGCGCGGCCGAACCCGCCGAAGCCGAGTACGAGCCCGGCGCGTGCCGTGTCGGGCGCGAACATCGACGACACCGCACGCACCGCGACACCGGCCCGGGCGGCGCGCGCGACCACGTCGAGATCGTCGATGCCTTGCGCGAGCCACAGCACGACGTGCATTCCCTGGTCGCCCGGCTGCACCCACGCGCGCTCGCGCGGCAGCCGCGCGCCGAGCGTGTCGATCAAGAGCGCGCGCTGTTCCGCATAGACGCCGCGCACGCGGCGGATGTGGCGATCGAGATGCCCTTCGGCGATGAACGCGGCGAGCACGTGCTGGTCGGCGGTCGGCGCATGGCGGTCCATCAGCGCGCGCGCGCCGCAGAACGCGGGCACGAGATCGTCGGGGGCGATCACGTAGCCGAGCCGCAGCGACGGAAACAGGATCTTGCTGAAGGTGCCGAGATAGATCACGCGGTCGGGCGCGAGGCCTTGCAGCGACGGGAACGGATAGCCTTCGTAGCGCAACTCGCTGTCGTAGTCGTCTTCGACGACCCATGAGCGGTGCGCGCGCGCCCACGCCAGCAGCGCATTGCGCCGCGCCATGCTCAGCGGCATGCCGAGCGGGTACTGGTGCGATGGCGTGACGAATGCGGCGCGCGCATCGGGGGCGAGCCGGATGCCGGCGTCGACGTCGAGGCCGTCCGCGTCGACCGGCACGCGAACCATCGCATCGCGCCGCCCGGTGCTTTCGAGCAGCGCGGTGATGCCGCGATAGGCCGGATTCTCGACCCACGCGCGGTCGTTTTCGCCGAGCAGCACCTGGCTCGCGAGATACAGCCCCTGCTGCGTGCCGCTCGTGATCACGACCTGGCCGGCGTCGCAGCGCACCGAGCGCGAGCGGCGCACGTAATCGGCGATCGCTTCGCGCAGCGGCAGCGCGCCTTGCGGGTCGGCATAGTCGGACGGCGCGCCGGCGCCGCGGGCGCGCAGGCGATTGCCGAGCCGGCGCCAGATGTCGTCGGGCGCGGTGAGGCCGACCGGCACCGAGATCGCGAACGGCACGGCCGGCAGCGGACTGAATTCGAGGGCGATCCGCGCGAAGGAGGCGGCCGGCTCGGGCAGGCCGTCGCGTACCGGGGGCCGACGGCTGGCAGCGGGAGCGGGTTCATCGACGGGCGGCGGTTCCGCGAGTGCGTTCGCCACCCGCGTGCCCGCGCCGCCGCGCGATTCGAGAAAGCCTTCGGCGATGAGTTGCGCATACGCGTCGACGACGGTGCCGCGCGCCACCTGCAGCGATGCGGCCAGCAGCCGCGTGGAAGGCAGCGTGTCGCCGGGCCGGACGTCGCCGCGGCGCACCGCGTCGCGCAGCGCCTGCGCGAGCTGGCGGCTCAGGTCGCCGGCCGCGCGGTCGAGCGCGCCGAGCGACGGGATTTCGACGATCCGGGCCGTTCTTGCCATGATTCTGGTCTGCTGAAATTGTTTCAAACCGGCTCTACAGGATAAACCAGTTTGGGCTCACAATCGGCGCATGACGGGCCCGCACCCGCCCCATTTCCCACCCGCACGACCGTGGAGCCGACATGTACGTCCCCGCCGATTTCAACGAACCCAACCCCGACGTGCTGCGCGAACTGATCGTGCAGCACCCGTTCGGCAGCCTGATCACGCACGGCAAGAGCGGGCTCGACGCGAACCACCTTCCGTTCGAGCTGATGCCCGACGACGGCGGGCTCGGCGAACTGCACGCGCACGTCGCGCGCGCGAATCCGGTCTGGCAGGACATCGCGGACGGCGACGAGGTGCTCGTGATCTTCCGCGCCGGCGACGCGTACATTTCGCCGAACGGGTATCCGAGCAAGCACGTCGCGCACCGGCAGGTGCCGACGTGGAACTACCGGGTCGTGCATGCGCACGGCCGCATCACGGTGCGCGACGACGAGAAATTCGTGCGCGGCGTGGTCGCGCGGCTGACGCGCACGCATGAGGCGTCGCAGCCGGTGCCGTGGAAGATGGGCGACGCGCCGAAGGACTATATCGATACGATGCTGCAGGCGATCGTCGGGCTGCAGATCGAGATCACGCGACTCGTCGGCAAGCGCAAGCTTGGGCAGAACAAGGCCGAGGCCGATATCCGCGGCGCGGGTGAGGCACTGGTCGCGGACGGGAAGCTCGCGATCGGGGAAGCGATGCTGGCGGAGGCCGACGCGAAGCGCGAATGAACGCGTGACGCGAGCGGGCGCGGCGAGTATCGCGCCCGCCCGCCGCCCAGATCACTGCGTGCGCGTCGAATCCTTCGTCCCTTCCGCCGCCTGCGCCAACGCCCCCCGAATCGCCGCCTCCGTCTTGTCGTACCCGCCCTCGCCATACCGCGTATAGACGATCTTGCCGTTCGCATCGATCAGGTACAGCGCGGGCCAGTACTGGTTGCCGTACGCGCGCCATGTGTCGTAGCGGTTGTCCTGCGCGACCGGATAGCGGATGTCGAAGCGCTTGATCGCATCGGCGACGTTCTTCGCGTCGCGTTCGAACGGATATTCCGGCGTATGCACGCCGACCACGACGAGCCCCTGGTCGCGATATTTCCGATACCAGTCGTTCACGTACGGAATCGTATGAATGCAGTTGATGCACGAGTACGTCCAGAAATCGACGAGCACGACCTTGCCGCGCAACTGGTCGAGCGTCAGCGGCGGGCTGTTGTGCCAGCGGTCGATGCCGGTGAAGCCCGGCGCCGTCATGCCGGCCGGCGACGCCTGCGTGCCCGCGTCGTCGCGGGTGCCGGCGAACGCGGCGAGCCCGGCCGTGGCGGCGAGGGCGATGACGAGGGCGGCGGTCTTGAGTCGGGGCAGCATGGCGTTCTCCTGATCTTTGGGGGCCGCGGCGCGAGCGCGGCGGCCCGACGGGTTTCGACAGGCCCCATTAGGCGGCGCCGACGTATCTGCGATGTGTCCGGCTGGCCGCGGGTGTGCAATGTTGTGTGTCGCCAAGGTGGCGCGATACATTGGGATACAAACGCATGCCCGCCGTGCGGTATAAAAGCGGACATCGCCCGCCCGAACCCCGATACCGACCACGACTCATGGACAAGATCGACCACGTGCTGATCGTCGACGACGATCGCGCGATCCGCGAACTGATCGCGGACTACCTCGAGAAGAACGGCATGCGCGTGTCGCTCGCCGCGAACGGCCGGGAGATGCGCAACGTGCTGGACGACGGCGCGCCCGACCTGATCGTGCTCGACCTGATGCTGCCCGGCGAGGACGGCCTGACGCTGTGCCGCGACCTGCGCGCCGGCAAGTTCCGCACGGTGCCGGTGCTGATGCTCACCGCCCGCGGCGAGGAAACCGACCGCATCATCGGCCTCGAGATGGGCGCCGACGACTACCTGGCCAAGCCGTTCGCGGTGCGCGAACTGCTCGCGCGGATCCGCTCGGTGCTGCGCCGCGCGCGCATGCTGCCGCCCGGCATGCAGGTGACGGAAACGGCCGCGCTGCTCGCGTTCGGCGAATGGCAGCTCGACACGACCGGACGCCACCTGCTCGATGCCGAAGGCACGCTGGTCGCGCTGAGCGGCGCCGAATACCGGCTGCTGCGCGTGTTCCTCGACAACCCGCAGCGCGTGCTGACGCGCGACCAGTTGCTGAATCTCACGCAAGGGCGGCAGTCCGACCCGTTCGACCGCTCGATCGACCTGCTCGTGAGCCGGCTGCGCCAGCGCCTGCGCGACGGCGCGCGCGAACCGCGCTACATCAAGACGCTGCGCAACGAGGGCTACGTGTTCTCGTCGACCGTCACCGCCGTCGACGGTACGCCATGAGCGCGCGCACGCCGTGGCACTGGCCGCGTTCGCTGTTCGCGCGGCTCGCGCTGATCCTGTGCGTGGGCCTCGCGCTCGCGCAGACGCTGTCGTTCTGGCTCACCGTGACCGAGCGCGACCAGGCGACCACGAACCTGATGATGGGCTACATCGAGCGCGAGGTGGCCAGCTCGGTCGCGCTGCTCGACCATCTGCCGCCGGCGGAGCGGGCCGCGTGGCTGCCGCGTCTCGCACGGCGCAGCTATGCGTTCATCCTCGGGCCGGGCCAAACCGGCACGCCGCCGGAAGCGCGGCTGTCGGCGCGCGTCGAGCGCTCGATCTCGGACGGCATCGGCGGCGACTACCCGCTGACCGCGAATTCGATCCCCGGCGACCGCGAACATCTGCAGGTGCATCTGCGGCTGACCGACGGTTCGCCGCTGACGATCGACATCCACCCGATGTCGACGGTGCCGCTGTCGGGCTGGCTGCCGGCCGTGCTCGTGGTGCAGCTCGCGGTGCTGGCCGCATGCTGCTGGCTCGCGGTGCGGCTCGCGACGCGGCCGCTCAAGCAGCTCGCGCAGGCCGCGGACGCGCTCGGCCCCGACCTGAAGGGCGAACGGCTGAGCGAAGGCGGGCCGTCGGAAGTCGCGCGCGCCGCGCGGGCATTCAACGCGATGCAGGACCGCATCGCGCAGTACATGGCCGAGCGCATGCAGATCCTCGCGTCGATCTCGCACGATCTGCAGACGCCGATCACGCGGATGCGGCTGCGCGTCGACGTGATGGACGACGACGCGCAGGGCGCGAAGCTGCGCCAGGACCTGCTGGAGATGGAGCATCTGGTGAAGGAGGGCGTCGCGTATGCGCGCACGCTGCACGGCACGGAGGAAGCCGCGCGCCGCATCGATCTCGATGCGCTGCTCGACAGCATCGTGTACGACTACACGGATGCGGGGCAGGACGTCGCGCTGCACAGCCATGCGCCGCTCGCGCTCGTCACGCGGCCGAAGGCGCTGCGCCGCATCGTCGGCAACCTGGTGGACAACGCGCTGAAGTTCGCGGGCGCGGCCGAGATCGACGTGCAGGCGGCGCCGGACGGCGGCGCGGTGATCGCCGTGCTCGACCGTGGGCCCGGCATTCCGGACGATCAGCTCGACGCGGTGTTCGAGCCGTTCCGGCGCGTGGAGACATCGCGCAATCGCGACACGGGCGGCACGGGGCTCGGTCTCGCGATCGCGCGGCAACTCGCGCTCGCGATGGGCGGCACGCTCACGCTGAACAACCGGCCGGACGGCGGTGGGCTCGAAGCGCGGCTCACGCTGAGGCACGCGGGGTGATGCGACGCGGCGTATGAGCGCCGCGGTGTCAGGCGCGCGCCGAAGCGTGCGATGTGTGGGATATGTGCGATGTGTGCGACTTCACACGCGTTGCAGATGTGCGTCGACGAGCGGCGCGAGCGCTTCCGCGTGCACGGCCGCGAGATCGTGCCGGCCGCCCGGCACGACATGCAGTTGCGCATCGGGCAGCCGTTCGAGCAGGCGCCGGCCGGCCGCGACCGGGCTGAGCGGATCGTCGTCGCCCCACAGCAGCAGCGTCGGCTGCGCGATACGGCCGATGTCTTGCGACAGGTCCGCGCGAAACGTGATGAACCAGTCGGGCAACCGCGGGTTCGCTTCGGCGAAACCGGCGCGCCAGTCCTGCGCGCCGAGCCCGGCCATGTCGAGTCCGCCGGACGTGACCGTCAGCACGAGATGCGTGACGAGATCCGGCTTGTCGAGCGCCGCGCGCATCGCGATCACGCCGCCCATCGATTGCGCGATCACGGCGGTCGGCCGATCGATGCTGGCGAGCACATGACGCACGAGGCTGTCGAAATCGTCGACCGCCGGGTCGCGCGGCGTGTCGCCGAAGCCCGGATACGCGACGATCCGCCGCTCGGCCGGATGCGTGAGCATGCCGGCCAGCGGCTGCCAGAACGCGGTGCTGCCCGATGCGCCGGGCAGGAAGAGCAGTTGGGACGGGACGGGCATGACGTTTCGTGTTCCTGTGATTGAAAAGCGAAGGGGGTGACCGGGCGCTGCGCGCGGGTCAGCAGCGGCCGGTGCGCAGCGCGACGGCCCAGTCGTCGCGTCCGCGCGACGCCGCGATCGCGGCGGCCGTGTGCCAGTCGTATTCGACCGCATGGAATTCGACGTTCCAGCCGGCCGCGGTGCGCGACACCATCGCGTAGCGCGCATGCGGCGAGCCCGTCTCGATCCGGTGCGGATGCGGCAGATCGTCCGCGTACGCCTGCAGCCCGACGCTGCCCGGATTGACGATCAGCCGGCCGTCGTCGAGCTTCGCGGTGCGCGGCATGTGCGTGTGGCCGCACAGGATCAGCGAGGCCGCCGTGTCGCCCGCGCGCCGCGCGACTTCGTCGGGCGTGGCCGCGCGGCAGCCGTCGGGCGTGACCGTTTCGAGGAAATAGACGAGGTCGCTGGCCGGCGTGCCGTGCACCATCAGCACGTCGCCGTCGAGCGTCAGGCGTTCGGGCAGCGCGGCAAGCCACGTGCGGTGGTCGGCGCGCAGCGTGTCGTGCGCCCAACGATCCGACAGCCCCATCGCGCCGCGCTCGCGCGTCAGCAGTTGCCGTTCGTGATTGCCCTTGATGGTCGGCAGATCGAGCGCGATCAGGCGATCGGCCGTCTCGGCCGGATGGAGCGCGCCCGACAGGACGTCGCCGAGATTGACGATCACGTCGGCGCCGCGGCGGCGGACGTCGTCGAGCACCGCGTCGAGCGCGGCGAGGTTGCCGTGGATGTCGGACAGCGCGGCGATTTTCATGGCGGCAAGGCGGTGAGGGGAACGGCGATTGTCGCCAATTCGGCGCGGGCCGTCCAATTGCGTCACGGCATCGGTGCGGGATGGGCGGCGCAGGCGCGGGGCGCGTCAGTCGGTCGCGAGCCGTGCGTACATCGCGAAATCGCCCGGCGCGCCGCGCACCATCTTGTAGGCGCGCAGCAGCCCTTCGTAGCGGTAGCCGCACTTCTGCAACACGCGCGCGGAGCTCGCGTTGCCGGTCAGCACGACGGCCTGCATGCGGATGAAGCCGCCTTCGGCGAACGCCCACGCGGTGACGGCGTCGCACACCGCGCTCGCGATGCCGCGCCCCCAGTGCGACGGCGCGAGGTCGTACGCAATCTCCGCCGAGCGGTTCACGGTGGACACCGTATGCAGCCCGACCGTCCCGACGAGTGCGCCCGATGCGGTGTCGACGATCGCGAGACGCCGGATCGAATCCGGATCGGCCGATTCGATGTGGTCGAACACTGGCAGCAGATCGTCGGGCGAGCGCAGGTTCCAGCTCGTGTGGCGGAAAACGTCGGGATTCGACAGATACGCGTACCACGCGTCGAGATCCGCGCGTTCGAGTTGCCTGAGCGACAGGCCGGGGAAGCCGGCGCGCGGCGGCGCGGCGATTTTCATGGAGCCCGGCGCCTATGCGGCATGGCGCCGGTACAGCGCGAGCGAACCGGCGAGCGCGAGCAGCATCGCGCCGCACGTGCGTTCGAGCCACAGCGCGCCCGAGCGCTTCAGCAGCCGCACCGCGCGTGCGCCGAGCAGTGCGTAGCCGAACATCACGACGCCGTCGAGCAGCGCGAAGGTGACCGCGCCGATCAGCACGAAGTCGGACAGCATCGCGCCCGCGAAACCGTAGGCGGCCCGGCGCACGCCGTAGCGCGAGCCGTTGGTCAGCGCGAGCAGCACGGTCGGGCCGGGTGTCGCGATGCCGACGAACGCGACGGCGGCGAAGATCAGCAGGGTCGTTTCGTGCACGAAGAAGCTCTCCCGCTGGACGGCGCGCAGCCGATTATCTTCCGCGTCGCCTCGCGCTGTACAGGCGCGGCAGCCGCGCTTCCGACCGCTCGCCGACTATCTCGATTTTGACAAGAAACTGTTGCCATTATTCCGCTTTGGAACGGAACCGGTTCCAACTACCATACCGGCCGCAGCGGGGCATGCCCGCTGCCTCGTCGCGCGCGGACGTCGTCGACCCCGCTCCGCCAGCGTATGTCGGCGTCCGCGCGCGCTACTCGCCATAGCCAGAACAACGGGTTCACCGCCCGGAGACAACCAACCATGAACAAGCAACTGATCGCAGCGCCGCTGCTGCTCTCGCTCGCGGGTGTCGCCGCCGCGCAAAGCTCCGTCACGCTGTACGGCATCGTCGACGCGGGCGTGACCTATCGCAGCAACGAACGGGTCGGCTCGGCGGGCGCGTACACCGGGCATTCGAACGTCGGGCTCACGACCGGCAACCTCTCCGGCAGCCGCTGGGGCATCAAGGGTGCCGAGGATCTCGGCGGCGGAATGCGCGCGCTGTTCGTCCTCGAGAACGGCTTCGACATCACCAACGGCACGTCGGGCCAGGGCGGCCGCCAATTCGGCCGGCAGGCGTTCGTCGGCGTCGGCAGCGACCGCTACGGCACGATCACGCTCGGCCGTCAGTACACGTCGCTCGACGATTTCGTGAGCCCGGTCGGTCCGTCGTCGTTCATCGGCGGCTTCGGCGCGCACCCGGGCGACATCGACGATCTCGACCAGACCGCGCGCGTCGACAGCGCGATCAAGTACACGAGCGCGAACTACTCGGGCTTCACGTTCGGCGCGCTGTACGGCTTCGGCGGCCAGCCGGGCAGCATGAAGCGGCGCAACACGTGGAGCGTGGGCGCCGCGTACGCAGCCGGGCCGCTGCGCGTGGGCGTCGGCTACGAGCGCTCGGACAACAGCAAGACGGGCGCGACCGACCCGACGGCAGGCAAGTGGCAGAGCACCGACGACGGGCTGTTCAACTCGTCGATCAACGAAGGCTACGCGAGCGCGCAGTCGCAGCAGGTGATCGCGACCGGCGCGACGTACGACTTCGGCCCGGCCGTCGTCGGCGTGAACTACAGCAACGTGCAGTACCGCGGCGGCGGCCAGTCGCTGTTCTCCGGCCATGCGACCTTCAACGTCGCGGGCGTGTTCACGCGCTGGAACGTGCAGCCGCAGACGCAACTGTTCGCCGGCTACAGCTACACGCGCGGCAGCGACGTCGACGGCATCGACAACCGCGCGCAGTATCACAACGTCACGCTCGGGGCGGTCTACGACTTGTCGAAGCGCACCAGCGTGTACCTGCTCGGCGCGTATCAGCATGCGTCCGGCACGACGCTCGGCGCGCTCGGCCGGCCGGTGGCCGCGACCGCGTCGGTGTCCGACAAGGCGAACGGCCATTCGTCCGACTCGCGCTCGCAGGCGATCGTGAGCCTGGGGCTGCGCCAGAAGTTCTGACGCGGCGATCGTTGCGCGTGCAACGGGGCCCGCAGCTGCCGCGGGCGTCGTTGCGGGATGCTCGCCTGCAACCGACGATGCCCCCGTTCCATGGGCAACGCGTGATCGACGTCGTCGATGCGCTGCCGAAATACGTCGACGGCCGGGACGGCCCGACGTTCGCCCTGACGCGCTGAACGAGCGCCGCCGTGTGCCGGCCCAGCCGGCGCGCGGCTGTTCCCGCCGCATTCCTCCTTTCCCTCCCGCTTTCCCTTTCGTGCGCGACATCGCGAACGGCCGAGCGCGCCGAATAATATTTTCTCCTTTCATTTTAATTTCTATTTGTAATAATCCAAAAGAATTCCGGGATGAAAAGGCAATACGGCATATCAGAAAAAATGACGTATCTGCATTGGATGAACCGGAAGAAAATGCCGGCGAATGCGCCGAACCAGCACGGCTGGCAGGCCGTACTGGCGTGGGTTCGTCGATTTTTCAATCGTTGACGAAAAAGCGCCGGACGGCAAAAGGCGTGGAGTGAATAATTCGGAGGAGCGACGAATGCGCATTTGCCGGAATCACCAATATTTCATGCGCCGCGATTTACAGTGTCGACCATTGTTCGTCTGGGAGCATTATTCATGTCAATGAAACAAATCCGCGCGGCGTTGCTGGGAATGTGCATGGCGTTGCTGGCGCCGGCAAGCCACGCGCAGGCGCAATACTCGACCGACTGGCTCGCGAACACGTACGGCACGCTGGCCTCGCACGTCGGCAACGGCGCGCGCTCGATGTGGGTCGCGCCCGAAGGCGTGATCTACACGGCGTCGCGCTGGGACGAGAACGCGGGCGGGGTCGCGATCTATCAGAACGGCCAGCCGCTCGGCACGATCGGCATCCACGACGAATTCCAGGGCGGCGCGATCACCGGCAATTCGACGTCGCTGTTCGTCGCGCTCGGCTACAACCGCACGTTCGGCAGCGGCTCGGTGGGCCGCTACAACCGCAGCACGAACCAGCGCGACCTGCGCATTCCGGTCAGCACGTGGACGGGCATCCAGTATGCGGACGTGATCACGGGCCTCGCGACGGCCGGCAACCTGCTGTACGTGAGCGACTTCTACGGCAACCGCGTGCGCGTCTATACGACCGACGGCGTGTGGCAGCGCGACATCGGCGTCACGGGCCCCGGCGCGCTGGCGCTCGATGCGGCCGGCAACCTGTGGGTCGCGCGCAAGAGCGCGGGCGTCGTCGCGCAGTTCAGCGCGAGCGGTGCGGCGATGAACACGCTCCAGATGGCGGCCGGCGCGCGGCCGGCGTCGCTGTACTTCGATGCGTCGATGGGCCGGTTGATGGTGGGCGACGAAGGGCCCGACATGAACATCAAGGTGTACGGCGGGCTGCCCGGAATGCCGGTGCAGGTCGGCACGTTCGGCGTGCAGGGCGGCTATCTCGACACGACGACGGGCATCAAGGGGCAGGTCGGCGACAAGCGCTTCACGCGCGTCGCGGCGCTCGGCAAGGATGCGGGCGGCAACCTGTACGTGCTGAACAACGCGTGGGGCGGCGGCTGGGATCTCGGCCGCAACGGCAGCACCGATCTGCATTCGTACAGCCCGGTCGGCACGCTGCAATGGAAGCTGCAGGCGCTGAACTTCGAGGGCATCGCCGCGCCCGACCCCGCGACCGACGGCGCGTTGTTCTTCAGCGGCAACAACGTGTATACGGGCACCGCGGGCGGCACGTTCGTCGCGAACACGGTCGACCCGTTCACCTATCCGAAAGACCCGCGCCTCGACATGAACGACTACCAGCGCGGCCAACACTTCGGCCAGCTCGTGACGGTCGGCGGCAACCGGATCCTCGTCGCGTCGGGGCAGAACCCCGGCAACTTCAACTTCTATTACTTCAACGCCGCGAGCGGCTATATCGCGATTCCGGCCGGCTCGCTGCCTGGCAAGCCGTTCAACACGACACTGCAGGTGACGGCCGGCTTCGACATCGACGGCAACGGCGACGTGTGGGCCGGACTGAACGGCTCCAACGTGATCACGCGCTACCCGATGACGGGCTTCGACGCGACCGGAAAGCCGTCGTGGGGCAAGCCGGTGACGACGGCCGTGCCGAGCAGCGTGGCGCCCGTGACGCGCATCCTCTATCAGGCCGACAGCGACACGATGATCCTCGCGCAGGGCCTCGCGGGCAACTGGGACTGGACCGCGATGAACGGGCACATCGAGGTCTATCGCGGCTGGAAGAACGGCAACACGAGCACGCCGAACCCGGTGATCAACCTGACGAGCGCGAACCCGAAATCGATCGCGGCGGCCGGCCACTACCTGTTCGTCGGCTATGTGCACACAGTGCCGAACATCGACATCTTCGACCTGAACACCGGTGCGCTCGTCGCGACGCTGACGAACTCGAACGCGTCGTCGATGGACGTCGGCAACGACGTCGACTCGATGTACGGCGTGCAGGCGTACCTGCGCTCG
>NZ_JBYQCG010000064.1:0-55658 GCF_057837105.1 Burkholderia sp. APQ4-4ca
CCACCGACGCCAACGGCACACCGATCGCGGCAATCTTGACCGGAGCCAACCGCAATGACGTCACGCAACTGATCCCCCTGATCGAGGCGATCGCGCCGATCAAAGGCGTTCGCGGTCGGCCACTGAGCAGGCCCAAACGCGTCTATGCGGATCGAGGCTACGATCACGACAAGTACCGGCGCATCCTGCACGAGCGAGGCATTCCCACCAGCATTGCTCGACGCGGACAACCACACGGCAGCGGGCTTGGGAAGGTTCGATGGGTCGTGGAGCGCACGCATGCCTGGATGCACCACTTTCGACGTCTCCGTATCCGATTCGAACGGCGTGCCGACATTCATGAAGCGTTCCTCAAACTCGGTTGCTCCATGATCTGCTGGAACATTTTGCAGCGGACTCAGCAGCCTTTATGAAACCGTCTCTAAGCCTTGTGTGACGTTGACGCCGACGGCGCGCCGCCCGTCACGGTTTCCAGCGGTACATGAGCACCTTGCCGCGCGCGTCTTCCTCGACGAACACCAGGTACTCGCCGTTCTCGCGCCGGAACGCGCTGATGCCGAACGGCACGTCGACCCAGCCCGACGCCTTGCCGACCTCCGCGCCCGGGCTCATCACGCCGACTTCCTTGCCGGTTTCCTTGTCGTACACGTGGATCTTGCCGACCGGCTCCACGGTGAAGATGTAGCGGCCCTCGACCGTGATGCCGATCAGGTCGAGGATCGGCTTCGCGTCGAGCTGCCACGGCAGCGCGACGGTGTAGCGCACGACCGGCGAGCCGCTCGACCACTTGTCGAAACGCACCAGCACGCGGCCAACTTCCTTGTTGATGCCTGCCTGCGGCGGCGCGTCGGCCGTGTAGCCCGTCACGTACAGCGTGTCCGTCTGCGGCTCGTAGATCGCGCGGCGCAGTTGCGTGAACGGCTGCGGCATCGGGTAGGTCGTGACCTTGTCGTACGAATAGATCGGGTTGCCGGCCTTGTCGACGCCGCCATAGCCGAAGCGATGAATCCCTCGCACGTCGCTCGTGCGCCAGATGTCGCCCTTCGTGTCGACCCACCAGCCCCAACCGCCGGCCTTCGCCTTGCCGGTCGTGTTGATCTCGGACTCGTCGGCATCGATCCGACCGTTGCCGTTCGCGTCGCGCCACAGCCAGTCGCCGCCCGGCGGCTTGTTCGGCACCTTGTCGACCGGCCGCGCGCGACCCGCGATCAGGCCGGACGGAATCGCGACCTCGCCGTCGCGCTTCGCGTCGAAGCGGTAGATCTTCAGGTGATCGGCGTACATGTCGGTCAGGTACAGGAACGTGCGGCCGTCGACACGCCGCGCGATCGGCATGCCCGGATACTGGTCGGTGTGGAACACCGGGTCGTCCGGATACTTGAAGCGGTTCGACAGGAAGCCGACGTATTTCCAGTCCTGGCCCGGCGGCTTCGACAGGTCGAGCTCGAAGCGCTTGTTGCCCGTGTACACGCTGTTCGGCCGCGCGGGGTCGAGCCACGCGCCGTCGACGAACAGCAGCCCCTGCACCTGCCAGCGCAGCTTGCCGTCCGGCGTGTAGCTTTCCAGCACCGCGCCGAGCCCCGCGCCGATCGTGTCGTGGCGCGGCCCGATCCCGTTCATCGATACATAGATGTTGCCCGCGCGGTCGACGCCGACGCCCGTCAGCCCGTTGAAGCGCTGCGGCCCCGGCCGCCCCGGCACCGGGCCCGCAAAGATGCCGCCGCGCTCGCCGAGCGTGCCCGACGGCGCATAGCCCTTGCCGCCTTTCGAGAAGATCAGGATCTGCTGGCGCGGCCCGTTGTCCGCGACGAGCACGCGCCCTTTCGCGTCGACCGCCACGTCCACCGCGTCGGTGCCTTCCGGCAGCGCCGGCGCGTCGTCGAGCTTGCGGCCGTCGGCCCGCACATGCACGAGATGCGCGGGGCCGCCGAGCGTATCGGTCAGCAGCCACAGCGTGCCGTCGCCCGCCAGCGCGATGCGGCCCGGCTCGTGCGCGCTCCACGTGCCCTTCTGCTGCATCGTCTCCGCGTCGTAGACATCCACCACGTCGCGCGACGGATTGGTCGCGAACAGCGTCTTGTCGTCGGCCGCGAGGCCGCCTACTTCCGCCTTCGCCTCACCCACTTCCGAGCGCGCGGGGGCCGACACCTCGTTCATCATCATGAAGCTCGCGGCCATCCGTGCGCGGCCGGTATCGGCGCGCCCGCCCGGCGCGACCTGCGGCGCCGCGCGAAACGGCGCGGGCTGCTTCATGTCGCCGATCGTGCGCCGCGAGATGCCGAACCACTGCTTGCCCTTGTCCGGCCAGATGCCGGGCGACTGCAGGTGGCCGCGCTCATTGCCGACGCCGATCGCGACATACGCGTACTTGCCGTTCACCGCGATCGCGCTGCCGCCGAGGTTGCCCCAGCCGTGCGTGCCGCCGGCGAAGCCGAGCATCTTCCCGTCCTGATAGACGCTCGCCTCGGCGCCGCTCTCGTCCCACGGCGCATTCGTATACACCTTGCCCGCCGGCGTCACCGCGATCGCGCGGATGTCGATCTGCGTCCACGTGCCGTCGCCATAGCCGAACGTGTTGCCGATCCACGACGTCGTCGCGGGCAACACCGTTTCGGCCGGCACGGTGCTCGTCAGCAGTGCCGCGCATACCGTCATGCCAACCAGAATCAGACGTCGCAATGCGCTTCTCCAGACTCGATGCAACAGCGACCGGCGCCGCCACGGATCGCCCGCGGCGGCGCCCTGTCGCTAAATGGGTTTCAAACGTCGCGATGCAGGTTACAAGCAAAAATAATCACAAGAAATTTGGAAATATTTGGGGATGTTTCCGCCTGAAATATCGAGACGGAACAGCGCGTAAATGCCCGCCGAAAGCGGCAATAACGACCGCCTTTTTCGCGCCGCTGCGTAGAAAATTCCGTTCCGCGCCGCCTGCCGCGCCCCTCGGCGAGCAAACCTTTCGTCCCGTGATCGTGATAATCGGCATTTGCCTGTTTGTCCGCGGATAAATGGCCCGCGTTTTTTTACCGATTTCTTTTCCCTAGAATCGATTTCGATTTCATATTCCATTTAAAGCATGCAATACGTACACGCATCCGATGCGGGTCGTGAAGGAGCCGCGCGATGACGGCCCCGTCGCGCCCCGCCGACCTCGTCCCGCCACAACACGGCCGCATCGTGCAGCTCGACGGGCTGCGCGCGATCGCGGTGGGCGCCGTATTCCTGCAACACGCGCTGAAGGCGCCGCTATGGATGGGCGTCGATCTGTTCTTCGTGCTGAGCGGCCTGCTGATCACCGGCATCCTGCTCGATCGCAAGGCGCGCGGGCAGTCGTACTTCAGCCACTTCTACGCGCGCCGCGTGCGCCGCATCCTGCCGCCGTACGTGCTGCTGCTGCTGGTGTCGACGCTGCTGTTCGGCGCAAGCTGGCTGCCGCACTGGCCGTGGTTCGCGTTCTTCTCGACCAATATCGGGCTGTCGCTCGGCAGCATCGGCCATGACAGCCTGAACGTGCTGTGGTCGCTCGCGGTCGAGGAGCAGTTCTACATCTTCTGGCCGTTCGTCGTGCTGTGGTGCTCGGAGCGTGCGCTGCTGTGGGTCGCCGCCGCGCTGATCGTCGCGGCGCCGGTGCTGCGCGCGATCGCGACGCCGTGGTTCGATTCGTTCTGGCCGATCTACTACCTGACGCCGTTCCGGATGGACCTGCTCGCGGCAGGCGCGTTGCTCGCGATCGTGCTGCGCCGCGACCGGCGCGCGCTGGAGCCGTTCTATCCGCTCGCGATCGTCGGCGCGCTCGTGTCGCTCGCGATCCTCGGCTGGCTGCACCTGTCGTTCCCGCGCTTTCGCGCCGCGAACACGCCGCTGTCGAACGCGGCGCTCTACAGCATCTCGCTGCTGCTGTGCACGTCGATCGTCGTGATCGCGCTGCGCGGGCGCGGCCTCGTGCAGCGCGTGCTGACGAACCCGATGCTCGTCTACGTCGGCACCGTCAGCTACACCGTCTACCTGATCCACCTGAGCGTGCTGTACGCGCTGTGGCCGCTGCACCTGAACCGCTTCGTCACGGCCGCGCTCGCGCTGGCGATCACGCTCGCGTACGCGACCCTGAGCTGGTACGGCTTCGAACGGCGCCTGACGCGCGGGCCCGCGCGCCGCGCGGTGCCAGCCGCCGCCGGCACGGCTGCGTGAATTTCATCATCCAACGTTTCTACCAGGACAACGCCATGAGCCAAACGCGTAAAAAGGCCATCATCACCGGAATTTCGGGGCAAGACGGTGCGTACCTGACCAAACTGCTGCTCGACAAGGGCTACGAGGTCACCGGCACCTACCGCCGCACCAGCTCGGTGAATTTCTGGCGCATCGCCGAGCTGGGTGTCGACACGCACCCGAACCTGACGCTCGTCGAACACGACCTGACCGACGCAGGCTCGAGCTTGCGCCTGCTCGAACGCACGCAGCCGGACGAGCTGTACAACCTGGCCGCGCAAAGCTTCGTCGGCGTGTCGTTCGACCAGCCGGCGACGACCGCCGAAGTGACCGGCATCGGCCCGCTGAACCTGCTCGAGGCGATTCGCGTCGTGAGCCCGAAAACGCGCTTCTATCAGGCGTCGACGTCCGAGATGTTCGGCAAGGTGCAGGCGATTCCGCAAACGGAAACCACCGCGTTCTATCCGCGCAGCCCGTACGGCGTCGCGAAACTGTACGCGCACTGGATGACCGTGAACTACCGCGAATCGTATGGCCTGTTCGGCAGCAGCGGCATCCTGTTCAACCACGAATCGCCGCTGCGCGGCCGCGAATTCGTGACGCGCAAGATCACCGACACGATCGCGAAGATCAAGCTGGGCAAGGCGACCAAGCTCGAGCTCGGCAATCTCGACGCGAAGCGCGACTGGGGCTTTGCGCTCGAATACGTCGAAGGCATGTGGCGCATGCTGCAGGCCGACGAACCCGACACCTACGTGCTGGCGACCAACCGCACCGAAACCGTGCGCGACTTCGTGCGGATGGCGTTCGCGGCGGCCGGCTACCAGATTGAATGGACCGGCAAGGGCGAGCAGGAACGCGGCCTCGATGCGGCGACCGGCAACGTGCTCGTCGAAGTGAACCCGAAGTTCTACCGTCCTGCCGAAGTCGACCTGCTGATCGGTTGCGCGGACAAGGCGAAAAGCAAACTGGGCTGGGCACCCAAAACGACGCTCGAACAACTTTGTCAGATGATGGTCGAAGCGGATTTGACGCGGAACCAACACCATGACACGTTCTGAAACCGGGCGTCCGTCGCGCCGTGCGTTCGTCACGGGCCTGACGGGTTTCACCGGTCGCCACATGGCCGAACGCCTGCAGGCGGCCGGCTATGACGTCTGGGGCACGGTCGCGCCCGGCACGCCGCGTCCCGCCGATCCGGCATTCGCACACTGCACGCTGCTGCCCGTCGACCTGCTCGACGCGGAAGCCATGCGCGCGGCCGCGGCCGACGCACGGCCCGACGCGGTCGTGCATCTCGCCGCCCGTGCGCATGTCGCCGACGACGAACCGACGCAGACCTACGCGGTCAACATCGTCGGCACGCGCAATCTGCTGGCGGCGCTGGCCGGCCTCGACCGCCGCCCGTCGGCGGTGCTGCTGGCAAGCAGCGCGAACATCTACGGCAACTCGACGGCCGGCGTGCTCGACGAAACCGTCGCGCCCGCGCCGGCGAACGACTACGCGATCAGCAAGCTCGCGATGGAATATGCGGCGAAGCTGTGGGCCGACCGGCTGCCGATCGTGATCGCGCGGCCATTCAACTACACGGGTGTCGGCCAGAGCGATGCGTATCTGCTGCCCAAGCTCGTCGCGCACTATGCGAGCAACGCGCCGCGGATCTCGCTCGGCAACCTCGACGTGAGCCGCGATTTCTCCGACGTGCGCGACGTGACGGCCGCCTATCTGAAGCTGGTCGAAGCCGGGCCGGCCGGCGAGACGTTCAACGTGTGCTCCGAGCGTGCGTATTCGCTGAAGGAAGTACTGGCGATGCTGTCGCGGATCGCCGGCTACGTGATCGACGTGACGATCGATCCACGCTTCGTGCGGCACAACGAAGTGAAAAGCCTGAGCGGGTCGCGCGACAAACTGCGGCGCGCGGTGGGCGAATTACCGGTCACGCCGCTCGACGAAACGCTGCGCTGGATGGTGGACGCGATGCGCGCTGCACCGTCAGGGCACACCGCCGGCTGACGACGGCACAACACGCGCGCGACGGCAGGCGCAGAAACGACAACGGGCCGCTCTCTCTCGAGAGCGGCCCGTTTCACTGATGCCGAGCGAAAACCGGCTGTATCGCTCAGCCGCCCAGACCACGCGCCAGATCAGCGCGAACGTCGGCTGCGTGCTCGAGGCCGACCGCGAGGCGGATCAGCCCTTCGGTGATCCCGGCCGCCGCGCGCGCTTCCGGCGTGATGCGGCCGTGCGTCGTGGTGGCCGGATGCGTGATCGTCGTGCGCGTGTCGCCGAGGTTGCCGGTGATCGACACCAGCTTCGTGCCGTCGATCACGCGCCATGCGTTCGCGCGCTGCTGCTCGGGCGTGTCGCCCTTCAGCTCGAACGACACGATCGCGCCGCCCGCCTTCTGCTGACGCTTCGCGAGTTCATGCTGCGGATGCGATTCGAGCCCCGGATAGAACACACGCGCGACCGCCGGATGCGCGTCGAGCCAGCGCGCGATCTCCAGCGCGTTCGCCGATTGCTTCTCGACCCGCAGCGACAGCGTCTCCATCCCCTTCAGCAGCACCCATGCGTTGAATGCCGACAGCGTCGGGCCCGCGCTGCGCACGAACGGGAACACCTTGCCCATGATGAATTCCTTCGAGCCGACCAGCGCGCCGCCAAGCACGCGGCCTTGCCCGTCGAGGAATTTCGTCGCCGAGTGCATCACCACGTCCGCGCCGAGCTTCAGCGGCTGCTGCAGCACCGGGCTGCAGAAACAGTTGTCGACGACGAACAGCGCGTTCGCCGCCTTCGCGATCTTGCCGATCGCCTCGATGTCCGCGAGTTCGGTCAGCGGGTTCGACGGCGTCTCGAGGAAGAACATCTTCGTTTCCGGCCGCACCGCTTCCTGCCACGCGTTCAGGTCGGTCGGGTCGACGAAGGTCGTCGTGATCCCGAACTTGCTGAAGATCTGCGAGAACATCCCGAGCGTCGAGCCGAACAGGCTGCGCGAGCTGACGAGGTGGTCGCCCGCCTGCAGCGCGGACATCACGACCGACATGATCGCGGCCATGCCCGATGCCGTCGCGATGCACGCCTCACCGCCCTCGAGCGCCGCGAGACGCTCCTGGAACATGGTGACGGTCGGATTCGTGAAGCGCGAATACGTGAAATAGTCTTCCGAATTCGCGAAACGCTCGGCCGCGTCGGCCGCGCTCGAGAAGCAGAAGCTCGACGTGAGGAACAGCGCTTCCGAATGCTCGTTGAAGTCGCTGCGCAGCGTGCCCGCGCGCACCGCGAGCGTGTCGAAGTTGAGGGAGTCGTCCATGTTCCGTTTTCCGTATTCGAGGGCCGCGCCGACGGTCGCTCTTGCGGCGCGGACCGGTCAAAACCGAGGCCAAAAAGCAAAAAGCCCGCTATGCGTCGGCATCAGCGGGCTTCGGGTGCGGTACGACAGCGATCGACTCGGGCCGGCTGCCGCCGGCCTTCGCTTTAGCTGTTTCGGGAAGTTGCCCCGCGTCCGCAAGCTGATATCAAATCGACGCAAGGCCACATCCTATCACGCCTCGATCAAAGCGTGCGCCGGCGTTACTCGACCGACAGCTGCAGGTTCATCTGCGAACGCTCGGTATCGCCGGCCGTGTCTCGATCGGCCTGCGACGCCGGCGTGAGGCGCGCGCGCTCGATCGCATCGAGGTACTCGGGCGTCACCGCACCGGTGATGTAGTTGCCGTCGAAACACGACGCCTCGAAGCGCTCGAGCTTCGGGTTGATGTCGCGCACCGCGCGGCGCAGATCGTCGACGTCCTGATAGATCAAATGATCGGCACCGATGATCTTCGCGACTTCCTCGTCGGTGCGGCCATGCGCGACGAGCTCACCGCGCGTCGGCATGTCGATGCCGTATACGTTCGGGAACTTCACGGGCGGCGCCGCCGACGCGAAGATCACCGACTTCGCGCCCGCATCGCGCGCCATCTGCACGATTTCGTGCGAGGTCGTGCCGCGCACGATCGAATCGTCGACGATCAGCACGTGCTTGTCCTTGAACTCGATGCTCATCGCGTTGAGCTTCTGGCGCACCGACTTCTTGCGCACGGCCTGCCCCGGCATGATGAAGGTGCGGCCGACATAGCGGTTCTTGAAGAAGCCTTCGCGATACTCGACGCCGAGCTTCGCGGCGACCTGCATCGCGGCCGGGCGCGACGAATCGGGAATCGGCATCACGACGTCGATCGGCACGTTCGGCAGTTCGCGCTTGATTTTCTCAGCGAGATAGTCGCCCATGCGCAGGCGCACGTTGTAGACCGGCACCCCGTCGAGGCACGAATCCGGACGGGCCAGATACACGTATTCGAACATGCACGGATTCAGCGTCGGATTCTCCGCGCACTGCTGGCTGTGGAAGTTGCCGGCCTTGTCGATGAAGACGGCTTCGCCCGGCTCCAGGTCACGCACGAATTCGAAACCGATGCCTTCGACCGCCACCGACTCCGACGCGACCATCCATTCGGTGCCGTGCTCGGTTTCGAGCTTGCCGATGCAGAGCGGGCGGATGCCGAACGGGTCGCGGAACGCGAGCAGGCCGTAGCCGGCGATCAGCGACACGATCGCGTACGAACCCTGCAGGCGGCGATGCACGCCCGAGACCGCCTTGAACACCGACGCCGGATCGAGCTCGAGGCCCGTGGTCGACAGTTGCAGTTCGTGCGCGAACACGTTGAGCAGCACTTCGCTGTCGGAGTTGGTGTTGATGTGCCGGCGGTCGATCCGGAACATCTCGTCCTTCAGCTGCATCCAGTTCGTCAGGTTGCCGTTGTGCGCGAGGATGATCCCGAACGGCGCGTTCACGTAGAACGGCTGCGCCTCGGCCTCGCTCGACGCCGAGCCGGCCGTCGGGTAGCGGACCTGGCCGATGCCGTAGGTGCCGGGCAGGCTGCGCATGTTGCGCGTGCGGAACACGTCGCGCACCATGCCGTTCGCCTTGTACATGTGGAAATTGCTGCCGTCCGCCGTCGCAATGCCCGCCGCGTCCTGACCGCGATGCTGCAGCAGCAGCAGGCTGTCATAGATCAGCTGATTGACCGGGGATTGGGAGATAACGCCTACGATGCCGCACATGGCATGTCCTTCAGAATGACAAAATCGGTTCCGTCCTGCCCGGCCGCGTCGTCACACGCGTACGTACTGGGCCATGCCGTCGGGCAGGAGCTGCTTCAGCTCGCGCACGCCCTGTTCGGCAAAAGGACGCAATAGCGCATTGCGCCAGAAATCCTGTTTGGGCAGTTCGGTCAGCCCGGCCGCCGCGACCAGCAGCACCACCAGCACACAGCCGCGGACGAGCCCGAACATCATGCCCAGCGAGCGATCGACGCCGCCCAGGCCACTCGCCTGCGCGATCCGCGACAGCAGCGCGTTCGCCACGCCGGCGACCAGCACGACGCCGATCACGAGCAACGCGAAGGCGATCACCCACTGCGTCAGCGCGCCGCCCGGCCAGTTCGCCGGAATGTACGGCACGACCATCCCGACGTAGCGGCCCGCGATCACGATCGCCGCGATCCAGCCGATCAGCCCGAAAATCTCGGACACGAAGCCGCGCCACGCACCGCGCAGCGCCGACAACACGATCACCGCCAATACAGCGTAGTCGAAAGCCGTCAGCATCGTGGCCTTACTGCGTCAGGCCGGCTTCGCGCACCTTCGCGATCGCGGCGGAGGCCGCCGAGCGATCCGCGAACGGGCCGGCACGCAACAGTGTAGCCGTGCTGCCGTCTGCCTGCTTGCGATGCTCGACATATGCGGGCACGCCCGCCGATTTCAACTTGGTCGCCCACGAACGGGCCGTCGCGTCGTCCTTGAACGAGCCGAGCTGTACCGCGAAGCGCGCACCGGCCGGCGACGCCGGCGACGATGCGTCGCCGCTGTCCGGGCTCGCGGCGCCGTCATTCGCGACGGTGGCGGGCTTCGGCGCGGCAGGTTTCGGCGCGGGCGCTGCAGCCGGCTTCGGCGCGGGCTTCGGCGGCGTCACGCTCGCGGTGGTGGTCGTATCGGGTTTCGCCACCGGCTTGGCGGCATCCTTCGGCGCGGGTGCGGGCGCCGGTGCGGCCGCAACGGTCGTGTCGGAGGCCGGCGGTTCGTCATGCGCGACGCCTGCCTGCACGTCGGACACATCGTCGTCGCGCGGCGCGACCGCCTGATGCGCGGGCCGGTTCGGGATGTCGATCGCGATGTCATCGGTGACCGGCTTCGGGTGCGAATCGAGCACCATCGGCAGGACGATCACCGCGGCCACGACGAGCGCGATCGCGCCGACGAGACGACGGCGCGCGCGTTGCTTTTCTGGAAGGGTCGGATCGAGGAGCAGGGCATCCGATTCCGGACGCTCGGTACGGCGCGAGCGTCGCTCGACGCGCTCAGTGCGCTCCGTGCGCACGTTCCGGGAGGCCCCGGTGCGACCGCCGCGCCGCGGGGGCGCGTCGTCGTCTTTCTTGCCGAACGAGAAAATTCCCATGAATGGCTGAGTCCGAAACTGCCCGTCAGTCAGTGTTGCTGCGATTTACGGTAGGCCAGCACGCCGGCAACCGTATGGAAACTGCCGAAAACCACGATTCTATCATTCTCGGATGCTCTTTTTAGTGCATCGCGAAACGCTTCCGCGGGCGACGCGTAGCGCGTCACGCTCGAATCGGGCCCCTCCTCCACGCCAGCCTTGCGCAGCGCCGCTTCGAGCTGCTCCGCCGAGGCCGCGCGCGGCAGCGGCAGATCGGTCACGCACCAGTGGTCAATCTCGCCCTTCAGGTGCCGCAGCACACCGTCGATGTCCTTGTCGTGCATCGCGCCGAACACCGCGTACGTGTACGGGAAGAAGCCCATGTTGCCGAGGTTCTGCTCGAGCACGGCCGACGCATGCGGGTTGTGCGCGACGTCGAGCACGATCGCCGGCTTGCCGGGCAGCACCTGGAAACGCCCCGGCAGCTCGACGTTCGCCAGCCCGAGCCGGATGTCCTGTGCGGACACCGGCAGCACCGGACGCAGCGCCTCGAGCGCGGCAAGCGCGGCCGACGCATTGATCAGCTGATTCGCGCCGCGCAACGCCGGATAAGCGAGCGCCGGATAGCGCTTGTCGCGGCCAAGGTAGCTCCATTGCTGACGCTCGGCGCCCGCCTGCGCCTCGTAGCGGAAATCGCGGCCGACCAGCCACAGGTCGGCGCCGATCGCTTCGGCGTGGTCGATCAGCGTTTGCGGCGCGGCCGGATCGCCGCAGATCGCCGGCTTGCCCGCGCGGAAGATCCCGGCCTTCTCGAACGCGATCTTCTCGCGCGTGTCGCCGAGGTATTCGGTGTGGTCGATGTCGATGCTCGTGACGATCGCGCAATCGGTATCGATGATGTTCACCGCATCGAGCCGGCCGCCGAGGCCGACTTCGAGGATCACCGCATCGAGCCCGCGCGACGCGAACAGATGCAGGATCGCGAGCGTCGTGAATTCGAAATACGTGAGCGACACCGGTTCGGCCAGCGACGTGCGCGCGGCTTCGACGGCCTCGAAATGCGGCAGCAGTTCGTCGTCGGTCACGTTCTGCCCGTTCACGCGCGCGCGCTCGTTGAATTCGAGCAGGTGCGGCGACGTGTGGCAGCCGACCTTGTAGCCCGCGCGCACGAGGATCGTCTCGAGGAACGCGCAGGTCGAGCCCTTGCCGTTCGTGCCGCCGACGGTGATCACCGGGCACGCGAATTCGAGCTGCAGCGCCGCCTTGACCTGCCCGATGCGGGTCAGGCCCATGTCGATGCCGACCGGGTGCGCGCGTTCGAGATGCGAAAGCCACGCGTCGAGAGTGGGAAAAGTGCTCATCGGATCAAATCTGGATCGGTACCGCCACTACGCCAAAAAACGAAGCGCGCCGCCTGACGCTGAAGCCAGGCGACGCGCAGAGTCACAACCTTGCGCCGGTCAGGCCAGCGCGTCGGCCGGCTGTCGCTGCAGCAGCGCGAGCAACTGCGCGATCTCGTCGCGCATCTTGCGACGGTCGACGATCATGTCGATCGCACCCGTCTTCAGCAGGAATTCGGCGCGCTGGAAGCCTTCCGGCAGCTTCTCGCGGACCGTCTGCTCGATCACGCGCGGGCCGGCGAAGCCGATCAGCGCCTTCGGCTCGGCGATCACGACGTCGCCGAGAAACGCGAAGCTCGCCGACACGCCGCCCATCGTCGGGTCGGTCAGCACCGAGATGAACGGCAGCTTGGCTTCGGCCAGCTTGGTCAGCATCGCGGTGGTCTTGGCCATCTGCATCAGCGACAGCAGGCTTTCCTGCATCCGTGCGCCGCCCGACGCCGTGAAGCAGATGAACGGCACGTGCTGCTCCAGCGCGTTCTGCGCGCCGCGCGCGAAGCGCTCGCCGACGACCGAACCCATCGAGCCGCCCATGAACGAGAACTCGAAGCAGGCCGCGACGACGGGCAGCGTGTGGATCGCGCCGCCCATCACGACCATCGCGTCGGTTTCGCCGGTTTCGTCCATCGCTTCTTTCAGACGATCGGGGTACTTGCGGCTGTCCTTGAACTTCAGCGAGTCGACCGGCACGATTTCCTGGCCGATTTCATAGCGGCCTTCCGGATCGAGCAGCCCGTCGAGGCGCTCGCGCGCGCCGATGCGCATGTGGTGATCGCACTTCGGGCACACGTGCAGGTTCGCGTCCACGTCGTTGCGATAGAGAACGGCCTCGCAGGACGGGCACTTGACCCACAGGCCTTCCGGAATGCCCTTGCGGCTTTTCGGGTCGGTCTGCTTGATCTTCGGCGGCAACAGTTTGTCGAGCCAGCTCATCGTATGGTTTCCTGTTCCGTGGCGGGGCGGGCCGACCGGCCCGTTCCCGCTTCCTGTGTTGTGTTTACCGCGCCGTGTTGCCGGCACCGTCCAGGGCGGCGCGCAGCTCGGCGATGAACGACTTCAGCGCGGCGGCGGCACCTTCCGGCGCGGCGCTCTCGAGCAGTTGCACGAGGCGGCTGCCGATTACGACGGCGTCCGATACTTCGGCCACCGCGCGCGCCGTTTCGGCGTCGCGGATGCCGAAGCCGACGCCCACCGGAACCGGCACGCGCGACTTGATGGCCGGGATTTTACCCGCAATGCTCGAAACATCCAGATTTCCCGCGCCGGTCACCCCCTTGAGCGACACGTAATACACGTAGCCGCTCGCGATCTTGCCGACGTCGGCGATGCGTTCGTCGGTCGACGTGGGCGCGAGCAGGAAGATCGGATCGATCTGCGCGCCACGCATTTTCTCGGCGAACACGCCCGCCTCTTCCGGCGGATAGTCGACCACCAGTACGCCGTCGACGCCAGCCGCGTGCGCTTCGGCCGCGAACGTGTCGACGCCCATCCGTTCGATCGGGTTCGCATACCCCATCAGCACGACGGGGGTTTGGGGGTCGGTTTCGCGAAAACGCTTCACGTCGGCGAGCACGCTCTTCAACGTGACGCCGCGCGCGAGCGCGCGTTCCGACGAGCGCTGGATCACGGGGCCGTCGGCCATCGGATCGGAGAACGGCACGCCGAGCTCGATCACGTCCGCGCCGCCGGCGGCGAGCGCGTGCATGAATTCGACGGTTTTCGCGGGATCGGGGTCGCCGGCCGTGATGAACGGGATCAGGCCCTTACGGCCTTGTTCGGCGAGCGCGGCGAAGGTCTGCTGAATGCGGGACATGGCAATTTTTCCTAGATGCGTTCGGCGATGCGGCGGCGCGATTCACGCGCACGCCGGCGCGGCGAGCGCGCTCACGCGCTCGTGCGCGATCGCACAATAGCTTTCGTTGATCTCGTAGCCGACGAAGTCGCGCCCCTGCCGTGCGCAGGCCACCGCGGTCGTGCCGCTGCCCATGAACGGATCGAGCACGCGGCCGCCCGGCGGGCAGCTCGCGAGCACCATCCGCTCGATGATTTCGAGCGGCTTCTGGGTCGGATGATCGACGCGCTCCGCGTGCTGCCGGTGCAGGCGCGAGACCGACCAGACGTCCTTCGGGTTGTAGCCCATCTCCAGCCACTTGCTGCCCTCGAACAGCTTGCGCGAGCGGGCCTTCTTCGTGTCGGCGTCGTACGGGATGCGGACCGGATCGAGATCGAAGTAATACGCCTTGGAAACCGCGAAAAAGCCGATGTTGTCGTGCACCGACGTGAAACGGCGCGTCGTGCCGCCCATGCTCGGCACGCGCCGGTCCCAGATGATCTCGTTGACCATCGTGAGCTGCGTCTTCAGGAAACTGAAGATTTCCGGCGCGTACTGCCACGTGCAGAAGATGTACATCGACCCGCTCGGCTTCAGTTTCGGAATCGCTAGCTCGAGCCACCCGCGCGTCCACGCGAGGAAATCGTCGCCCGAACGCTTGTCCGAATCGTTGCCGTAGTCCTTGCCGAGCCCGTACGGCGGATCGGCGACGATCAGGTCGATCGACGCGTCCGGCAGGTGCGCGGCATCGGTCAGGAAATCGCGGTTGTGCAGTTCGATACCGGACGGCAGCGCGCGCGGCACGGCAGCGGCAGGCTGAACCGCCTCCGCCTCGCTCGCGGCGCCGCCGCCCGGCTCTTCGATCAGGTCACGCATCGGTCGGGGTCAGAGCTCGATGCCCGATCGCTCGGCGACCGTGTGCATGTCCTTGTCGCCGCGGCCCGACAGGTTGACGAGCAGGATCTTGTCCTTCGGCAACGTCGGCGCGAGCTTCACGCCATACGCGATCGCGTGGCTCGACTCGAGCGCGGGGATGATTCCCTCGATCCGGCAGCAGTCGTGGAACGCCTTCAACGCTTCGTCGTCGGTGATCGGCACGTACTGCGCGCGGCCGCTGTCCTTCAGCCATGCGTGCTCGGGGCCGACGCCCGGGTAGTCGAGGCCCGCCGACACCGAATGCGTCTCGATGATCTGGCCGTTGTCGTCCTGCAGCAGGTACGTGCGGTTGCCGTGCAGCACGCCCGGGCTGCCGGCGATCAGCGATGCCGCGTGATGGCCCGTGTCGAGGCCGTCGCCGGCCGCTTCGACGCCGATCAGCTGCACCGATTGGTCGTCGATGTACGGATAGAAGATGCCCATCGCATTCGACCCGCCGCCGACGCACGCGATCACCGCGTCCGGCTGGCGGCCGGCGAGTTCCGGCATCTGCACCTTGCACTCGTCGCCGATCACGCGCTGGAAGTCGCGCACCATCATCGGATACGGGTGCGGGCCCGCGACCGTGCCGATGATGTAGAACGTGCTTTCGATGTTCGTGACCCAGTCGCGCATCGCTTCGTTCAGCGCGTCCTTCAGCGTGCGCGAACCCGATTCGACCGGCACGACCGTCGCGCCCAGCAGCTTCATCCGATAGACGTTCGCGGCCTGCCGGCGCACGTCCTCCGAGCCCATGTAGACGACGCATTCCATCCCGAAGCGCGCGCAGATCGTCGCGGTCGCGACGCCGTGCTGGCCGGCGCCCGTTTCCGCGATCACGCGCTTCTTGCCCATGCGCTTGGCGAGCAGCGCCTGGCCGATCACGTTGTTGATCTTGTGCGCGCCCGTGTGGTTCAGGTCTTCGCGCTTCAGGTAGATCTGCGCGCCGCCGAGCATCTCGCTCCAGCGCTGCGCGTGATAGATCGGCGACGGGCGGCCGACGAAATACTTCAGCTCGCGCTCGAATTCGGCGACGAAGTCGGGATCGTTCTGGAACTTTTCATACGCCGCGCGCAATTCGTCCAGCGCGTGAATCAGCGTCTCGGCGACGAACACGCCGCCATACGGGCCGAAATGGCCGCGATCATCAGGAAGGTTGTACATGGTGTCTCTCTCGATCGGTCGGTGCGCCCGCTTTTGGGGCCGCACCGGCTTGCATCACCCGGCGTCCGCTTCGCGCACCGCGCGTACGAACGCCGCCATCCGGGCGTGATCCTTCACGCCCTTCGCGCCCTCCACTTCGATGCCACTCGAGACATCGACAGCAAACGGGCGCAGCTGGCGGATCGCATCACCGACGTTTTGCGCGTTCAAGCCACCACTCAAAACGGCCCGACGCGCGAGCTCTGCGGGAATAAGAGACCAATCGAAGACCTTGCCGCTACCGCCGTAATCCGGCACCAAAGTGTCGAACAGGAGGCCGCGCGCTTTCGAATAATGAAGAGCCGATTCTACCAAATCGGCACGCTGCGTCGAGGGGCCGACGCGCACCGCGCGCAGCCACGGCAGGCGGGCCGCGCGGCCGAGCGCGTCGCACTGCGCCGGCGTCTCGTCGCCGTGGAGTTGCAGCATCGTGAGCGGCACGTCGCGCACGACGGCTTCGATCTCGGCATCCGTCGCATTCACGAACAGCCCGACCACCGACACGAACGGCGGCGCCAGGCTCGCCAGCTCGGCCGCCTGCGCGATCGTCACCGCGCGCGGGCTCTTCGGGTAGAACACGAGGCCGATCGCGTCGGCGCCGAGCGCCGCCGCGTGCAGCACGTCCTCGGGGCGCGACAGCCCGCACAGCTTGATGCGCGTGCGCGGCGGCAGGCCGACCGAGGCTGAAGTCGAAGAAGACACGGCGTGCTCCGTCATGTTTGTGGGTCCAGATCCGCCCAGACGCTGCTCCACGGCACGCTGCCGAGCTGCGCGGGCGGGACGGCGAATTCCGCCGGGTAGCCGACGTGGGCGAGGTACAGCCCGTCGGCCATGAACGTCGGGGCCGCGAGGTTGCGGTCGCGACCGGCCAGCACGTCGGCGAGCCAGTCGGCCGGATAGCGGCCGCGCCCGACCGCGACGAGACAGCCCATCAGGTTGCGCACCATGTGATGCAGGAACGCGTTCGCGCGGAAGCGGAAATGGAGGAAATGCCCCGCGCGCCGCACGTCGATCTGATACAGGTGTTTGACCGGCGTCTTCGACTGGCATTCCGACGACCGGAACGACGAAAAGTCGTGCTCGCCGATCAGGTGCGCGGCGGCGGCGCGCATCGCGTCGTCGTCGAGCGGCGTGTGGATCCAGCCCGCGCGCCCGGCCAGCATCGGCGAACGCACCGGATGCACGTACAGCGCGTAGTAATAGGTGCGCTCGAACGCCGAGAAGCGCGCATGGAACGTGTCCGGCATCGGCTTCGCCCACTGCACCGACACGGTCGGCGGCAGGAACGCATTGGTGCCGCGCACCCACGAGAACACCTCGCGCTCGAGATCCGTGTCGAAATGCACGACCTGCCCGAGCCCGTGCACGCCGGTATCGGTCCGCCCGGCCACCGTCGTATGCAGCGGCACCCGCGCGAACTCGGCCAGCGCATGTTCGAGCCGGTCCTGCACGGTCTTTCCATGCGGCTGCGCCTGCCAGCCGCAGAACGCCGCGCCGTCGTACTGGATGCCCAGCGCGATTCGCATCACGCCTCGTCCGCCAGTTTCGCGAGCAGCGCGCTGGCATCGTCGCGCGTCGCGGCGTCGTTCGCGTCGACCACTTCCTGCAGCAGCGTCCGCGCGCCGGACAGGTCGCCCAGTTCGACGTACTCGACCGCGAGGTCGAGCTTGTTGCGGGCGATGCGCGCGAGCTCGTCCGGCGTGAGCGCGGGCAACGCGACGCCCGGCGTGGACGGGAGGTCGAGATCGAAGTCGAGCTTCAGCGCGCCGAACTGCGCGCCGCCAAGCGGCGGCAGCGAAGTTGTCGCAGGCGGGATACCCGCCTGGCCGACAGGCGTCGCCGCGTCCGGATCCCAGTCGAACTCGTCGTCCTGGTCGGCTGGATGTTCCGGTGTCGTTTCAGCCGAACCCATCGGCGGATGCAGGGCGGATTGACCGTTAGTTGCAATTTTATCGGCGTCGGACTGCGGTGCGCGCGCAGACGGTTCCTCCTCCGCCGTCGACGGCTCGTCCCCCGTCCGCGGCGGCAACGGCATGTCGAGACTGTTGAGCGCGCTGATCGCGTTCTGCATCAGTGCCGCGTGCTGCGCGTCGGTGCTCGAAGGCGCAGCAGGTGCGGCAAGCGCGGTAGGTGCGACGGTCGGCTCGGCCGGCTCATCGGCGGCAGGAGGTTGTTCCGCCGGTTCTGCGTCATGCGGGGCCTCAGCCGAAACCGGGCTCACCTCGTTCGCGGCCGACACGACAGCGTCAGCAGCCGGCAATTCGGGCGACTCGTCGCGCAGCGCCGCCATTTCGGGCGCGGGCGACGTATCCACTGCCGGCGGCTCGATCGTCTCCGCCGCGGCGGCAGTCGCCTCGGCGAGATTCATGTCGGCTGCCGCATCGCGTGCGACCGGCATCTCGGGCGTGATCGGCAGTTCGCGTTCGACGGACGGCGCGGCTTGCGCTTCTGCAGCCGCGGCGGCGCCTACTGCAGTCGCGGTCGCAGCAGCACCCGCCTCACCCGCGCGGCGCCCCTTCCGGCGCTTGCGCCATGCGAAGCCGGCCGCGAGCACGATCACGGCAGCGCCGGCCGCGGCAGCCGGGCGCCAGTCCATCTGTTCGGTACGACGTGCCGGAGTCGCGACAGGCGCGACCGGTTGCACGGACGCCGATGCCGGTTGCGGCGCACTGGCTGCCACACCCGACGCGGCTTCGTCCGCCCTCGCTGCAGCGGCCGATGCACCCGCGTCATTCGCGGCCGCACGCGGCGCGGCGGGCGCCGGAGCAGGCGCGACGCCGGTCGTCGTCGCCGGCTTGCCGATGCCGTGCTTTTGCAACTCCATCAGCACGCGGTTCTTCAACGCAAGCAATTGCTGCAGGCTCGACGGCCGCGGCTGCGACGCACCCACGGCGGGCGCTGCGCCGGCCGGCTCGCGCACGCCGGAAACGGGGTTGCCCGGCACTGACTGCGCCGTGGCCTCGCTCGCGGACGACGGCGCCGACTGGATCGCACCGCTCCATACATGCGGACCGCTCGCACCGCCCGTGGGCGCAGCCGGCTGCGTGCCATCGACAGCCGACGCGCCATGGGTAGCCGACGCGCCGATCGACGCCGAAACGCCGCTCGAAACGGACGCGCCCGCCGCTGCCGCCGTCGCGGCACTCGCCCCGCTCGCCGAAGCCGCATGCGCGGCCGGCGCCACCGGCGCGGGTTGCGCGGCCGAACCGGGATGCGGCGCGGATGCGCCGTGCTGCGCGATCGCCGCCCCGCCCGATGCGGCGGCGGGCGCGGACGCGGCCGCCGTACCCGACGCGGCGGATGCGCCGGCCGGCGCGAGCGCCGCGCCGGTGGCGTCGAGCGCGGGCACCGTCAGCGTCGCGCCGACTTTCAAACGGCTCGCATCGCGCTTCATGAACGCCTGCGGATTGGCGTCGAACAGCGCACGACCGGCGCGCGCGAGCACGGCCGGATCGTGCGATTGCGTGGCCGCTTTCGCGATGTCGTTCAGCGACTGGCCCGGCTGGACCGTCACGGTAAGCGGTGCGGCGGCGCCGACGCCGGATGCCGGCAGGTCGCCGGTGCCGACGGCCCACGCCGATGCGGCTGCGCCGAGCGCCAGGACCGCCAGCGCGCCACGCACGGCGCGCGACAGACGGGACTGGCGCGGAAACAAGGAAATTCGGGACATCGTTGGCTCTATCGCCGCGCACGGGCGCGGCTCGGATTCGCGGTTGGAAGCGTCAATAAAGTGCCGCAGAAATGCAAAAGCGTCGCGCGGAACGCGACGCTTTCGGCGGGTCTGTGCGTCGTAACCGCGTAGTTTACTTCACACGATCGGATTCCGGCCGAATTCGTCGCCCGACACGTACGGCCGGGGTACGGCCGGGCGCAGGCGGGCGCTCGTGCCGCGCGAGTCCGCGTGCCCCCAGCCCATGTACCCGATCGGTCAAAACGACCTGCGTACCTCAGTTGAAAGCCGTCTCGCGGCAGCCTCGCGCCCCGCTCGAATGACGCAGCTTTCTTGCGCTCAGCGGGCGTCCGCCGCTGGGTCGCAGCGACAGAATCGAAAACGCGGCCTCGACAATTCACCTCGCCCGTCGTTAATGAATGAGCAGCCGTAAAAATCAAAACCCATTCCGACCGACGCCCCACTCCGCTCCAATCAATTCCAATTCGTCGATAAGAAGGCAATTTCCCTCTCTTATAGGAGAAATAAAAATCCACACCGCCAAATCCCCGCCCCGTATGGCTTTGGCCGCCTTCTGCACGCTCCATTGCCCATACAAAATCGATTTTTTCTGCATTAATTCAATTGCATCACACAAAATTACACAGACCCAATAATTCCCGTCGATACGATCGCCTTCAAACAGGAATCGGCACATGTCGACCCCGCGCTCGCCCATGCCGGAAAGGCCGGAATTACCAGGCGAATGCGCAGACGATCAAGACCCAGCAAACCGTCGACCAGACGCTGCTGAACCTGCGCTGAATCGCGCATGAAAAACGCGCCGCGCCGGCCCCGAATCTCGAGGCCGACGCGGCGCGTCGTATCGTGCAGCCGGCGTGCTTACTTGTCGAGCAGGATGCGCAGCATGCGGCGCAGCGGCTCGGCCGCGCCCCACAGCAACTGGTCGCCGACCGTGAACGCCGACAGGTATTCGCCGCCCATCGCGAGCTTGCGCAGGCGGCCGACCGGCACCGTCAGCGTGCCGGTGATCTTCGCCGGCGACAGGTCGCGCATCGACGCTTCACGCTCGTTCGGCACGACCTTCACCCAGTCGTTCGCCGATGCGAGGATGCCGTTGATCTCGTCGAGCGGCACGTCCTTCTTCAGCTTGATCGTCAGCGCCTGCGAGTGGCAGCGCATCGCGCCGATCCGCACGCACAGGCCGTCGACCGGGATCGAACCCGGCTCGCCCATCGCCGGCTTGCCGAGGATCTTGTTGGTTTCCGCGCCGCCCTTCCACTCTTCCTTCGACATCCCGTTGCCGAGATCCTTGTCGATCCACGGAATCAGCGAACCGGCGAGCGGCACGCCGAAGTGGCTCGTCGGCATCGCGTCGCTGTTCATCGCGGCCAGCACGCGGCGGTCGATGTCGAGGATCGCGGAAGCCGGATCGGCGAGCTGTTCCTGCACCGCGCCGTTCAGCGTGCCCATCTGCGACAGCAGCTCGCGCATGTTCTGCGCGCCCGCGCCCGATGCGGCCTGGTAGGTCATCGCGGTGATCCAGTCGACGAGGTTCTCGCGGAACAGGCCGCCGAGCGCCATCAGCATCAGGCTGACCGTGCAGTTGCCGCCGATGAAGTTCTTCGTGCCCTTGACGAGCGCGTCCTTGATCACGTCGAGGTTGACCGGATCGAGGATGATGACCGCGTCGTCCTGCATCCGCAGCGACGATGCCGCGTCGATCCAGTAGCCGTTCCAGCCGGCCGCGCGCAGCTTCGGGAACACGTCGTTCGTGTAGTCGCCGCCCTGGCACGTGATGATCACGTCGCACTTCTTCAGCTCGTCGACGTTGGTCGCGTCCTTGAGCGTGGTCTCGTTTTTCGCGAACGACGGCGCCTTGCCGCCCGTGTTGCTGGTGCTGAAAAACACCGGTTCGATCAGGTCGAAATCGCCCTCTTCCTGCATGCGCTGCATCAGGACGCTGCCGACCATGCCGCGCCAACCTACGAGACCTACGTTCATGACTAACCCTTTGCTTTGAATGGAGCTTCCCCGCCATTTCCGTCCCCGCGTGACCGCGCGGGGAAACAGGCGGGCACGACGGCGATCAGCGTTTAATGATCGTTTTCGTGGTAATGGTTTTCGTGATGACGATGGCGCGCGCACCCGCACGGGCAGTGTTGCCGTGGAGTTTCAGGACCGGGGAGATCAGGGAAATCAGCGCCATCATTCGAGTCTACACAAAGCCGGTGGCCCGCACAACGGCCAACCGTGCGCGAACCAGCCGATTTTGACGGCCCGTTCGCGCCCTTTTCCACATGAATCAATTACCGCACTTCATCGCCATGCGCTTACAGCGCGGCGACCACCGCATCGCCCATCGCGGCCGTGCCGACCTGCTTGCAGCCCGGCGTCGCGATGTCGCCGGTGCGGTAACCCTGTTCGAGCACCGTTTTCACCGCGCGCTCGATGCGATCGGCCTGCTCGGCGCGATTCAGCGAGTAACGCAGCAGCATCGCGGCCGACAGGATCGTCGCGAGCGGGTTCGCGATGCCCTTGCCGGCGATATCCGGCGCCGAACCGTGCGACGGCTCGTACAGGCCCTTGTTGTGCTTGTCGAGCGATGCCGACGGCAGCATGCCGATCGAGCCCGTCAGCATCGACGCTTCGTCCGACAGGATGTCGCCGAACATGTTGCCGGTGACGATCACGTCGAACTGCTTCGGCGCCTTCGCGAGCTGCATCGCCGCGTTGTCGACGTACATGTGCGACAGCTCGACATCCGCGTACTCCTTCGACACGTCGATCATGATGTCGCGCCAGAACTGCGACGTCTCCAGCACGTTCGACTTGTCGACCGACAGCAGCTTCTTCGCGCGCTTTTGCGCAGCCTGGAACGCGACGTGCGCGATGCGGCGCACTTCCGGCTCCGAATAGCGCATCGTGTCGAAACCTTCGCGCTCGCCGGCGAACGGGCCGTCCGGCGCCGCGCGCACGCCGCGCGGCTGGCCGAAGTAGATGTCGCCGTTCAGTTCGCGCACGATCAGGATGTCGAGGCCCGCGACGAGCTCCGGCTTCAACGGCGAAGCATCGACGAGCTGCGGATAGCAGATCGCCGGGCGGAAATTCGCGAACAACTCGAGGTGCTTGCGCAGCCCGAGGATCGCCTGCTCGGGGCGCAACGCGCGTTCGAGCGAGTCGTACTTCCAGTCGCCGACCGCGCCGAACAGGATCGCGTCGGCCTGCTTCGCGAGCGCCAGCGTCGCGTCGGGCAGCGGATGGCCGCTCGCCTCGTAGCCCGCGCCGCCGACCGGCGCCTGTTCGAGTTCGAACTTCTCGTCGAGTGCGTTCAGCACCTTCACCGCTTCATTGACGATTTCCGGACCGATGCCGTCGCCGGGCAGCACTGCAATCTTCATGCGAAATTCCTGACTGGGTAGATGGTGATGGAGGCAGGCCGGCGAGCGCGCGAAAAGCGCGCCCGCCTCGAAGGCGACGTCAGCCGACCAGCTTGGTGTCGAGCCAAGGCTGCTTCACGAGCCGCTCCGCCTCGAACTGGCGGATCTTGTCCGCGTGGCGCAGCGTGAGGCCGATGTCGTCGAAGCCGTTCATCAGACAATACTTGCGAAACGCGGCGATCTCGAACGGATACTCGCGGCCGTCGCCCGCGCGCACGACCTGCGCGTCGAGATCGATCGTCAGTTCAAACCCGTTGAACGCGACCGTCTCGTTGAACAGGTGATCGACCTGCTGCTCGGTCAGCACGATCGGCAGCAGACCGTTCTTGTAGCAGTTGTTGAAGAAGATGTCCGCGAAGCTCGGCGCGATGATCGCGCGGAAGCCGTACTGCTGCAGTGCCCACGGCGCGTGCTCGCGCGAGCTGCCGCAGCCGAAGTTCTTGCGGGCGAGGAGCACCGATGCGCCCTGGTAGCGCGGCTGGTTCAGCACGAAATCCGGGTTCAGCGGACGCTTCGAGTTGTCCTGGCCCGGCTCGCCGTGATCGAGGTAGCGCCACTCGTCGAACGCGTTCGGACCGAAGCCCGTGCGCTTGATCGACTTCAGGAACTGCTTCGGGATGATCGCGTCGGTGTCGACGTTCTCGCGATCGAGCGGCGCCACGACGCCGGTATGTACAGTGAATTTTTCCATGATCCGTCTATCCGGTTGAAGGGCCGGCAGTCAGCCGGCGCACATCGACAAATTCTCGGCGGGAAACGTCACTCCGCAGCGCGCTTCAGCGCGTTGCCGGCGGCGTTGACGTCCTCGCCGAAGCCTTGGACGGTATTGCAGCCGGCCAGGCCGAAGCCCAACCCCGCCAGCGCCAGCGCGGCGACCAGCCGCGCGATGACCTTCGATGCCGTCACGTGTTACCCCAGCTGGCGAATGTCGACGAAGTGACCTTCGATCGCCGCGGCCGCCGCCATCGCGGGGCTCACGAGGTGCGTGCGACCGCCCGCGCCCTGCCGCCCTTCGAAGTTGCGGTTCGACGTCGACGCGCAACGCTCGCCCGGCTCGAGCCGGTCGGCGTTCATCGCGAGGCACATCGAGCAGCCCGGCTCGCGCCATTCGAAGCCCGCATCGGTGAACACCTTGTCGAGCCCTTCGCGCTCGGCCTGCGCCTTCACGAGGCCCGAGCCCGGCACGACCATCGCGAGCCGCACGTTCGACGCGACGCGACGGTTCAGCTTCTTCACAACGTACGCGGCCGCGCGGATGTCCTCGATTCGCGCATTCGTGCACGAGCCGATGAAGATCTTGTCGACCTTGATCGATTCGATCGGCGTGTTCGGCTCGAGCGCCATGTACGCCAGCGCGCGCTCCATCGCGTCGCGCTTAACCGGATCCTTCTCGCGCTCGGGATCGGGCACGCGGCCGTCGATCGACGTGACCATTTCCGGCGACGTGCCCCACGTGACCTGCGGGACGATCTCGGCGGCGTTCAGTTCGACCACGCGGTCGAACTGCGCGCCGTCGTCCGACTTGAACTGGCGCCAGTACTCGACGGCCTGATCCCATTCCGCGCCGGTCGGCACGAACGGACGGCCCTTCAGGTATTCGATCGTCGTGTCGTCCACCGCGACCATGCCTGCGCGCGCGCCGGCCTCGATCGCCATGTTGCAGACGGTCATGCGGCCTTCCATCGTCAGCGCGCGAATGGTCGACCCGCCGAATTCGATCGCGTAGCCCGTGCCGCCCGCGGTGCCGATCTTGCCGATGATCGCGAGCACGATGTCCTTCGCGGTACAGCCGCGCGGCAGTGCGCCCTCGACCTTCACGAGCATGTTCTTGCTCTTCTTCTGCAGCAAGGTTTGCGTCGCGAGCACGTGCTCGACTTCCGACGTGCCGATGCCGTGCGCGAGCGCGCCGAATGCGCCGTGCGTCGACGTATGCGAATCGCCGCACACGATCGTCATGCCCGGCAGCGTCGCACCCTGCTCCGGCCCGATGATGTGGACGATGCCCTGGCGCATGTCGTTCATCTTGAACTGCGTGATGCCGAAAGCGTCGCAGTTCGCGTCGAGCGTGTCGACCTGCAGCTTCGAGACGGGATCGGCGATGCCGTGGCTGCGGTCCGTGGTCGGCACGTTGTGGTCGGACACGGCCAGGTTCGCGCTGATGCGCCACACCGGACGCTGCGCGATCTTCAGCCCTTCGAACGCTTGCGGGCTCGTGACTTCATGCAGCAGCTGACGGTCGATGTAGAGCAGGGTCGTGCCGTCTTCCTCGGTGTGGACCACGTGGGTGTTCCACAGTTTGTCGTAGAGAGTCTGTGCCATGGGTATGCGGGGTCGTTGTGACTACAAGCCTTGCGGATGCGGTCGATTATGCCACGCGGAACGCGCGCCGGCGCGGGCCGGACGCGAAAAAACCCATTAAAAACAGTGGTTTGGCTGGTAGTGCCAATACCTGTATCGGCATTACCAGCCAAAACGGGCACACACGATCCGGCGCGAGACGATTGCGCGTGCGGTGCCCGTGTTCGCCCCTCGCCTACCCGTTCGGATATTCGCGATTGATCAGCGCGAGCCGCAGCATCGAGAGTTGCATGCCGGCGTTGCTCATCAGGTAAAGATCGCGCCGCCGCATCGCCGGCTGCTGGGCCGATGCATCGTAGATGCCCGGCAGCGCCAGTCCGGCCGGCACCGCCGCCTGCATCCCCGCCGCGTTCGACACGCGCACGGCGAGCGACGCCTGGTCGCGATGCGTGACCACGCCGACCTTGCCGAGCGCCGCAGCCGACCCGGCTTGCCTGACGATCGCGGCGACCACGCCGTCGGGCGTCGGTATCGGGCTGCCGGCGACTGCGGCGGGCGTCGCGATCGACGTCACGCCAGCCGTCAGTCCGTATTTCGACGCGAGCATGCTTGCGACTTCCTGCTGCGCGAAGACCGGCGCCACGACTTTCTGCCGAAGCTGGAACACCGCATCGGCGATCGCCTCGTTCACGGGGCCCGGCACCGGCGCCGCAGCCGATGTGCCGGCGCGACCGCCGAAACCGAACGCGGCAATCGCGTTGATGGCGGCAGCATCGACGGTCGGCGGCGTCCACGAGAAAAACGTGTCGAGCAGGTAACCGGTTTCGGCGGCGGCGGTCGCGCGATCGTTCAGTTCGTTCGTCAGCTTGCCGAGCATCTGGCGCTGTAGTTCCGCGTCGGAAACGGGCGCGTCGTCCGCGAAAGCAGGTGCGGCGGCGGCGCACGACGCGGCGAGCAATGAAGTGGAAGCCAGGAAATGGCGGCGGTTCGTCATGGTCAGGGATAGGGAATTCGAATGAGAAACGAGGGAAGGTCTCAGCCCTTCGGGAACGCCTGCATCGTCGCGGTCATCGCGCGCGTCAGCATCTGCGCATACATGTCGTGCACGAGATAGAGGCTGCGGTTGCGCGTCCACGGCTGGCCCGACTGCGGGTCGTACGTCGTCGGCAGCGGCACCTCGGCGACCGCGGCCGCCTGCATGCCCGCCTGCCGCGACGTCTGGATGCAGCGCTTCGCATGATCGCGATGGCCGACCACCGCGACGGCGCCCATCGCCGCCGCGCCGCCCGCGCGCGATACGGCCACGGCGGCGACGCCCGCGGTGCTCAGGTACACGATCGAGCCGTCGCTCGCGGTCACCGGTTCGATCGACGACAGCACGTCGGCGCCCAGCCCGTATTTCGATACGAGAAAGCGCGCGATTTCCCACTGCGCGTACACCTTGACGGGCTTCAACTGGCGGATGCGGAACACGGCGTCCGCAAGCGCTTCGTTCACGGGCCCCGGATCGGGCAGCGCGGACTGGTTGCCGCCGGTGCTCGACGTATTGCCGCTCGCCGCGTTCGGACGATTGCCGAAGCTGTACGCGACGATCGCGCCGATCTGGGCGGCCGGCACCGTCGGCAGCGCCCACGTGAAGCCGACGTCGGTCATTGCCGGCACGATCGCATCGACGGTCGCCGCATCGCCGAGCTGGGCGTTCAGTTTCGCGGATATCTGCGCGGCAAGCGCGGCGTCGCCGATCGGCGCCGACGTGACGCAGTCGCCGCCGCATGCGCCGAGCAATGAAGCCGCCGCGGCCGGCGCGGTGCAAAGGAACGTTCTGCGGGACGAAGCCGGGGTATGTTGACTCATGAGTGCGGGACGAAAGGATGCGAACCACGAACGCGCCCGACCACAGGCGCGACCGCCGGATTTCGCGGGGTCAAGAGGAAAGGCCATCGAGCAACCACGCACGCATCGGCATCGCGACGCATCGCCGGCTGGTGAAGCGCGATCGTAGGCGGCGTTGGTTAAATTGCGGTGAAAACACCGATCGGATCCGTTCGGCCGCCGCTGCGTTTCGCCGATGGACGAATCCGTTTCATCGGTGGCAAGCGCATCGCACTGTTGTTTCGCCGGTGGCCGGCGCGTGGCGCACGACGCACGCGGAACTTTTCCGACGATCTCCTAGACTGTCTATTCGCAGCGGGCGCCGCATGGCCGCCCCGTCGTCACGCAGCCGACAGCATTCGGCGCAACGAACAGGAGAACAGCATGCGATACGAACTCTATTACTGGCCCGATATCCAGGGCCGCGGCGAGTACGTGCGGCTCGCGCTCGAGGCAGCCGACGCCGACTATGTCGACGTCGCGCGCGAATCGGGGCGCGGGATGGGCGTGTCGGCCATGATGCGCATGATGGACAGCGCGAAGGCCGAATGCGTGCCGTTCGCGCCGCCGTTCCTGAAGGCGGGCGACGTGGTCGTCGGGCAAACCGCGAACATCCTGCTGTTTCTCGGCTCGCGGCTCGGGCTCGCACCCGACGACGAAGCCGGCCGGCTGTGGGTGCACCAGATCCAGTTGACCGCCGCCGATTTCATCACCGAGATCCATGACACGCACCATCCGATCGGCAGCGGCCTGTACTACGAGGACCAGCAAGCGGAAGCGGCCGAGCGCGCGGCCGATTTCCTCGAGAACCGGCTGCCGAAATTCCTCGGCTACTTCGATCGCGTGCTCGAACAGAACCCGCACAAGAGCGGCTATATCGCGGGCAGCGCGCTCAGCTACGCGGACCTGACGATGTTCCAGCTGATCGAGGGCCTGCGCTATGCGTTCCCGAAAGCGATGAAGCGCGCGGAGCGCAAGATCGCGGCGCTCGTCGCATTGCACGATCGCGTCGCGCAGCATCCGCCCATCGCGCGCTACCTCGAGTCGGAACGCCGCATCCCGTTCAACGACATGGGGATCTTCCGGCACTATCCGGAGCTGGACAAGTAACGGCCCGGCACGTACCGAAGAACGTACGCGCGCCGGTGGATCGCACGCAGGATCAGTGCGGCCGCCCGTGCCGCGCGGCGGCCGCGTCGCGCCTCACCACACGCCCGGCACCGACGGAAACCAGTAGCGCATCACGATCTGCGCGGCGACCAGCTCGATCGCGATCGTCACCGCCCAGCTGTACCAGTAGGTCCAGCCGAGCGCGACGCCGAAGCCTTCGTCGACGTACTTCTCGCCGTAGATCGCGAACGAGCCCGATACCGGCATCAGCGCGGCCATCTCGCCCAGCCCGGTGACCACGAAGTAGACCATGATCCCGATCGCGACATACGCGGCGATCGCCCCGCCCGGCCCCGCCTGCGCGACCGACGCGCCCGACGCGACGAACAGCCCCATGCCGATCGAGCCGCCGATCGCGATCATCGCGATGTGGCGGCCCTGCAGATGGCGCTTCAGCGTCGTCCCGGACGGTGCGGCCGTCTCCGCTGCCGCTTGCATGGCATCCATAGTGTTCACCCCGATTGTGAGCCGGCCAGCCGATTTCATCTGGAATGCAAATCGATTGCCTGGGTCATTCGCATCGAAACCGGCCCTGCCGGGCCGGTCGCATCACACGACGCTGCGCTTGATCGCCTGCAGTTCGGCCGTCGTCACGATCTTCTCGATCCGGAACCGCGGGCTTTCCAGCCACGCGTTCGCGACCCGCCGGTACTCGTCGAGATCCTCGCACGCGAGCCGCACCAGAAAATCGAACGTGCCGCTCACCAGCCAGCAATCGAGCACGGACGGACTCGCGCGCATTTCCTCTTCGAACGGCGCTTGCGAACGCCCGTGGTCGGCCAGCACGATCTGCGCGATCACGACGATCGGCTTGGTCGCGCGCGGCGCGTTGATCACCGCGCGGTACCCTTCGATCACGCCGAGCGCCTCGAGCCGCTCCACGCGCGCCTGGCACGGCCGCGGCGTGAGGTTCACGAGTTCCGACAGCTTCCGGTAGGAAATTCGCCCGTCGGTGCGCAGAATGTCGAGAATCCGGAGATCGATCTTGTCGAGCTGCATCTTCCTGTCGGTCATCCGCGTTCGCTCCGGTCGGGTCGTGGCTCATGCGCGGGCCGCCTGCCGGTCCGCATGCGGGCCACATTATCCGGCCGAAGCCGCCGCGCGCCAATCGGCTAGAACCGCAGCGACAGGCAGGTCAGGCCGCCGTCCATCTTGCGGAACTCGCTCGTGTCGATCACGTGCAGCGACATGCCGAGCGACGCGATCGCGTCATGCACGCGCGGATAGCCGGCCGGCGTGATCAGCGTGCCGTTCACGCGCAGCGTGTTGCCCGCGTATTCGTCGGCGGCCGGGATCGCGATCCGGCGATAGTCGGCGAACGCCGGATGCGCGGCCAGCGCGTCGGTCACGAGCAGCGTGTCGTCGCCGAGCGCGTTGACGACCGATTTCAGGTGGAGGCCGGCGCCAACCGGCACCGCGACGACCGAGTAACCGTAGCGCGACACCAGCGACTCGAACGCGGCGATGCCTTGCGCGTCGGTACGGCTCGTCAGGCCGATGAAGAAGCGCTTGCCGACCAGCATCACGTCGCCGCCGTCGAGGCGGCCCTGCTGCATCGGCAGCAGTTCGCGATGCACGCGCAGCGCCGCTTCGATGTGCGCGATCTCGCCGCGCCGGGCGGGCGCGCCGGGGCGCGTGATCACCGCGAATTCGGGCGTGACGACCGCGACGTCCTCGACGAAATGCGAATCGGGAAACGCATCGAGCGGCGGCAATTCGGTCAGCTCGACGCCGAGCATGCGCAACGCGTCGCAGTATGCGTGGAACTGCGCGAGCGTCTTGTCGTAATCGGGTGCGCCGAGTTCGGCGGTGGTCAGGCCCGCGCCGCAGGACGGCGCGGGACGGCGAACGATCGCTTGCGTGAATTGCATCGACTCCTCCATGATCTGCGCCGCCTCCGTGCGACGCACGGGCCGGCGGCGTTGTATCCGGACCATTATCGGAAGCCAAATTACGCAATTCGCGTCGATTTCGGCGGCGCCGACAGCCGATTGCGTCGAATTGCGCGCAACACGCAGCGGATTCGGCAGACAGGCCGCCCGCCGTCTCGCGAACGGCCGTTTCGCCGCCTGCATGCGCGTTACGCGCCGGGTTCGAATCCCATCTGCAAACGGCCGAGCGCCGTGAGATCGCCCTCCCCGGCGCGGCCGTCGAAATCGACCTCGAAATGATCGGCCGGGAAATCGGGCGGGCTGTCGCCGCGCAGGAACGCGCGCCGCTGCCGCTGCAGGTACGCATCGTTCTTCGCACAGCCGGGCGCGGCCGCGATGTACATCACGTTGCTGTCGCCGCTGCCGCGATGTGCATCCTCGACCGCATGCACGACATCGCCGTGCCAGAACACCGCGTCGCCCGGTTCCATGTGCGGGATCGGCACCAGTGCGTCGAGCAGCAGCGCGTGCCATTCGGGGCGGATCGACAGCGCGCGGCCGGGACGCGCGCCGCACAGGTCGTCGTCTGCGACGTCGTCCTGCAGCGCGCGCAGCACGACATAGGCCATCGCGGTCGCGACCGGAATCAGCTGCAGCGTGCCGTCGCCGGGCCCCTGCGGCGTCAGCGCGGTCCAGCCCTGGAAGGTGCGAAACATCGAACACACGGCCGGCGACGGAATCTCCTCGACGTCGGGGCGGAACGCCGCATCGAACGGATCGTAATCGCGCCACCGGCCGGCCAGCACGTGGCGATAGACCTGGCGGAAATTCGTGCCCAGCCAGCGCTCGACGGAGCCGCCATCGACATGCGGCGACAACCCGAGCGACGTCGACCCGGGCGGCCGGCGACGAATCCGGTCCGCATACGCGGGCACCTGGTCGGGATCGAAATGCGTGCGCGCGCCGTCCGCATGCCGCCACAGACGGTTCAGGAACACCCGTGCCTGCGTGAGCGCCGGCGACTGGCGCGCGGCCACCTGCGGCTTCGACCAGTAGACGCCGTAGATCTGCGGCTTGCCCGACGCGAGGTTGCCGAAGTAGCGGTCTTCCGCGCGCGCATGCAGCCGGTCGGTGAAGCGGTTCGCATCCAGATACGCGCCGATCTCGTCGTTCCAGTCGCGTGCCTGCCGCGCATCGAACACGCCGCGGATCACGACCGCACCACGCGTGCGGATCGCGGCGATCGCGAGCGGATCGACGGTCCCGCCCGCGATATCCGCGAACGGCACGACCGGAATCACGTCGTCGCCATGCGCGTGCGCGCGGCGGATCGCATCGACCTGCCGCGCGATGTCGCCTTCCACTTCGCGGAACGTGGCCGCGTAGCCGGACAGGTCGGTGCGCAGCGCCCGTTTCGCCGTGCGGATCGCGGCCGGCAGATCGTCAATCGTCAGATGCATCGCTTGTCTCCTCGCTGAATCGCGTTCTGATGAGCACTCAGCGTACGGCCGCCGCACGGTCGCCATCGACACTATTCGGCCAATAATCGATACAATCCTGACAACCGCGTGTTACTCGGCACGATGGCAGACCACGCACAGCTTGTTGCCGTCCGGGTCGCGGAAATACGCGCCGTAGTAGTCGCGGTGATAGTGCGGCCGCAGGCCCGGCGGCCCTTCACAAGTGCCGCCGTGCTGCAGCGCCAGCGCGTGGCAGCGGTCGACGTGCGCGCGGGTCGGCGCGTCAAACGCGATCGTGTGGCCGTTGCCCGGCTCGGGCGGGCGGCCGTCGAGCGGCTCGCCGAAGAAGAACAGCGGCCGATCGGCGTCGGCCGGCATCCAGCCCGACCAGCCGTCCGGTTCGCGGAATTTCAGGCGCAGCCCGAGTTCCGCGAACAGCGGCGCGTAGAAATCGTAGGCGCGCGCCGTATCGCCGACACCCACGCAAACATGTGAAAACATGGCATCGCTCCGTCGTGAAGATCGTTCACGATCATGCCACGGCGCGCTGCCCGCTCCCACCGGAGGCGCGATGAAACCGCAATACGAGCACGTAACGTTCGCGTCCGGCTGTTCGATCCGTGTGTATCACCGCCAGCTCGCACGCATTCCGTTCGAGTGGCATCGCCATCCCGAGTACGAACTGACGCTGACGCTCAACAGCCGCGGCCAGCGCTTCATCGGCGATCACGTCGCGCGCTACGCGGATGACGATCTCGTGCTCGTGCCGCCCAACCTGCCGCATACGTGGTCGTCGAACGCGCGCATCGATCGCGACGCGCCCGAGGTCGCGCTCGTCGTCTGGTTCGACGGAGACTGGGTACGGCGGCTGGCCGACTGCTGTCCCGAATACGCGCCGCTGCGCTCGCTGCTGCGGCGCGCGGCGCCCGGCCTGCGCTTCGACGTGGAGACGGCCCGCGCGATGCGCGCGCGGCTGTCGCGGTTGCTCGATCCGTCGCCGCGCATGCGGCTCGCGGCCACGCTCGATACGCTGGCCGATCTCGCGGAAGCCGGCGGCGAACCGCTCGCCACCGCGCAGGCGTACGAGCGGCCCGACGGCGCTCCATCACCCGCCGGCCCGGTGGCCCCCGAAACCGAACGCCTCGACCGCGTGCTCGACGCGATCGACCGGCAGTTCCACGAACCGCTGCGCATCGACGCGCTCGCGGCCCTCGCGCACCTGTCCGAACGCACGCTGCAGCGGCTGTTCGCGCGCCATCTCGGCGAAAGCGTCGGCCGCTACGTGCAACGGCTGCGGCTCGCGCACGCGTGCCGCCATCTCGTCGGCACCGACTGGCCGATCGCGACGGTGGCCGCGCGCTGCGGCATTCCGAATGCCGCGAACTTCAACCGCCAGTTCCTCGCCGCGCGCGGCATGACACCCGGTGCGTACCGCCAGTTCTTCAAGCAGCACGGCCACGCATCCGACGACGGCGCGCCCGCGCTCGACGCGCGACCGCCGTCGCTGGAGCGTCGCGCCGGATCGCGCGAGCGCCGGCCGCCCAAATGAAAACACCCCGACGGGCGGACCCGTCGGGGTGTCGTGGCGTGGCGATTGCCCGACGCGAGCGGCCTGCCGGCCGTTCGCGCCGCACACGATTTAACGTGCGTCGATCGGCTTCGCTTCGCGCGGCGTATCGCCGATGAACAGCTGGCGCGGACGGCCAATCTTCTGTTCCGGATCGGCAATCATTTCGTTCCACTGCGCGATCCAGCCGACCGTACGTGCCATCGCGAAGATACACGTGAACATCGACGTCGGGATGCCCAGCGCGCGCTGAACGATACCCGAGTAGAAGTCGACGTTCGGATACAGCTTGCGCGACACGAAGTATTCGTCCTCCAGCGCGATCTTCTCGAGCTGCATCGCGAGCTTGAACAGCGGGTCGTCATGCAGGCCCAGTTCGTTCAGCACTTCGTAGCACGTTTCGCGCATCAGCTTCGCACGCGGGTCGTAGTTCTTGTACACGCGGTGACCGAAGCCCATCAGCTTCACGCCCGAATTCTTGTCCTTCACCTGCTTGATGAATTCGGGGATGTTGTCCGGCGAACCGATCTGCTCGAGCATGTTCAGCGCGGCTTCGTTCGCACCACCGTGCGCCGGGCCCCACAGACAGGCGATACCGGCCGCGATACACGCGAACGGGTTCGCACCCGACGAACCGGCCAGGCGGACCGTCGACGTCGATGCGTTCTGCTCGTGATCGGCGTGCAGGATCAGGATACGATCGAGCGCGCGGACGAGCACGTCGTTGACCTTGTACTCTTCGCACGGGTTCGAGAACATCATGTGCATGAAGTTCGCGCTGTACGACAGTTCGTTCTTCGGATAGACGAACGGCTGGCCGATGCTGAACTTGTACGCCATCGCGACGAGCGTCGGCAGCTTCGCGATCATGCGGATCGCCGACACTTCGCGGTGACGCGGATCGTTGATGTCGAGCGAATCGTGATAGAACGCCGACAGCGCGCCGACGGCCGCCACCAGCACCGCCATCGGGTGCGCGTCGCGACGGAAGCCACGGAAGAAGAAGTGCATCTGCTCGTGCACCATCGTGTGCTTCGTGACGGTGTCGACGAATTCCTTCTTCTGCGCGGCGTTCGGCAGTTCGCCCTTCAGCAGCAGGTAGCAGGACTCGAGGAAGTCCGCGTTCTGCGCGAGGTTGTCGATCGGGTAGCCGCGATACAGCAGTTCGCCCTTGTCGCCGTCGATGTACGTGATCGCCGAATTACAAGCTGCCGTCGACATGAAGCCCGGGTCGTACGTGAACTTGCCGGTCTGGCCGTACAGCTTGCGGATGTCGATCACGTCCGGGCCCATCGTGCCCTTGTAGATCGGCAGTTCGACGCTCGGCGAGTTGTCGCTGAACGATAGCGTGGCTTTAACATCAGACGGAGTCATGGCACATCCTCAATCGAAATAAAGAAACGGGATTCGATAACGGGCGCAGCGTGTTACACCTTGGCGTTACACGTTGCGCAGCATCTCCAACAGCCGGCGAATGTCCGGGCTGTCTAGGTCGCCCTCTGGTTCCTTGCGCGCGAGGAGCAAGTCCATCAGGTCGTTGTCGCTCAGATCGAGCAGGCGCGACAACGCGCCTACGTCTGCATCGGTGAGGTCATGCTCGTATCGGCTGAAGAAACGCTCGAAAACGATGTCGTTCTCCAGCAGACCCCGCCGCGCACGCCAGCGAAGGCGCGCGCGGCGGTGCGGGTCGGATTGATGCGAATCGTCGCTCATCAATCTTTATACCGCGCGGCGAACCATCAGTTCCTTGATCTTGCCGATCGCCTTCGTCGGGTTCAGGCCCTTCGGGCAAACGTCGACGCAGTTCATGATCGTGTGGCAACGGAACAGACGGTACGGGTCTTCCAGGTTGTCGAGACGCTCGCCGGTGGCGGTGTCGCGGCTGTCCGCGATGAAGCGGTAAGCCTGCAGCAGGCCGGCCGGGCCGACGAACTTGTCCGGGTTCCACCAGAAGCTCGGGCACGACGTCGAGCAGCTCGCGCACAGAATGCACTCGTACACGCCGTCGAGTTCGTCGCGCTCTTCCGGCGACTGGAGACGTTCCTTCTCCGGCGGCGGCGCGTCGTTGATCAGGTACGGCTTGATCGAGTGGTACTGGTTGAAGAAGTGCGTCATGTCGACGATCAGGTCGCGCACGACGGGCAGGCCCGGCAGCGGACGCAGCACGATCTTCTGCGGCAGGTCGTTCAGGTTCGTCAGGCACGCGAGACCGTTCTTGCCGTTGATGTTCATCGCGTCCGAACCGCACACGCCTTCACGGCACGAGCGGCGGAACGACAGCGTCTCGTCCAGTGCCTTCAGCTTGACCAGCGCGTCGAGCAGCATGCGCTCATGCTGGATCTCGAGCTCGTACGTCTGCATGCGCGGCGCTGCGTCCTTGTCCGGATCGTAGCGGTAGACTTCAAAAATGCGTTTTGCCATTTCGGATTCCTTTGACTCGGCTTAGAACGTGCGCGGCTTCGGCGGCACGGATTCGACCGTCAGCGGCTTCATTTGAACCGGCTTGTAGTCGAGGCGATCGCCTTCGCTGTACCACAGCGTGTGGCGCAGCCAGTTGTCGTCGTCGCGATGCTCGTAGTCGCTGTGCGCGTGTGCGCCGCGGCTTTCCTTGCGTGCTTCGGCCGACACCATCGTGGCGCGAGCCACTTCGATCAGGTTCTCCAGCTCGAGCGCTTCGACGCGCGCGGTGTTGAACACCTTCGACTTGTCCTTCAGGTGGATGTTTTCCACGCGTGCCGCCAGGCCGGCCATCTGCTCGACGCCTTCCTTCAGCAGCGCCGACGTGCGGAACACGCCCGCGTGCTTCTGCATCGTCGCGCGGATGTCGTTCGCGACGTCCTGCGTGTACTCGCCCGAGCTCGACTTGTCGAGCTTCGCGAGGCGCGCCAGCGAGAATTCGCCTGCATCGGCCGGCAGCGGCTTGTGTTCCTTCTGGTTCTTCACGTGCTGAACAATGTGGTTGCCGGCCGCACGGCCGAACACCACGAGGTCCAGCAGCGAGTTCGTGCCGAGACGGTTCGCGCCGTGCACCGACACGCACGAGCATTCGCCCACCGCGTAGAAGCCGTTGACCGGCTCCTTGTGATCGCGCGACGTGCCGACGACCTGACCGTGGATGTTGGTCGGGATGCCGCCCATCTGGTAGTGGATCGTCGGGACGACGGGAATCGGTTCCTTGATCGCGTCGACGTTCGCGAACTTCAGCGCGATTTCGCGGATCGACGGCAGACGCTTCATGATCGTCTCGGCGCCGATGTGCGACAGGTCGAGCAGCACGTGATCCTTGTTCGGACCGACGCCGCGACCTTCCTTGATTTCCTGGTCCATCGAACGCGACACGAAATCGCGCGGCGCCAGATCCTTCAGCGTCGGCGCGTAGCGCTCCATGAAGCGCTCGCCGTTCGCGTTGCGCAGGATACCGCCTTCGCCGCGCACGCCTTCGGTGATCAGCACGCCCGCGCCGGCCACGCCGGTCGGGTGGAACTGCCAGAACTCCATGTCCTGCAGCGCGATGCCCGAGCGTGCCGCCATGCCGAGGCCGTCGCCGGTGTTGATGAACGCGTTCGTCGACGCCGCGAAGATCCGGCCTGCGCCGCCCGTCGCGAACAGCGTCGTCTTGCCTTCCATGATGTAGACGTCGCCCGTCTCCATCTCGAGGGCCGTCACGCCGAGCACGTCGCCGTCCGCATCGCGGATCAGGTCGAGCGCCATCCATTCGACGAAGAACTGCGTCTTCGCTTCGACGTTCTGCTGGTACAGCGTGTGCAGCAGCGCGTGACCGGTACGGTCGGCGGCCGCGCAAGCGCGCTGGACCGGCTTCTCGCCGTAGTTCGCGGTGTGGCCGCCGAACGGGCGCTGGTAGATCGTGCCGTCCGCGTTGCGGTCGAACGGCATGCCGAAGTGTTCGAGCTCGTACACGACGTTCGGCGCTTCACGGCACATGAACTCGATCGCGTCCTGGTCGCCGAGCCAGTCGGAGCCCTTGATCGTATCGTAGAAGTGGTAGTGCCAGTTGTCTTCGCTCATGTTGCCGAGCGACGCGCCGATACCGCCTTGCGCGGCCACCGTGTGCGAACGAGTCGGGAACACCTTCGACAGCACGCCGACCGACAGCCCCGCGCGCGACAGTTGCAGCGCTGCGCGCAAGCCGGAGCCGCCTGCGCCGACGATCACGACGTCGAATTTGCGGCGCGGGAGGGAAGTTTTGATTGCAGCCATTCTTTACACTCTCCAGAGAATCTGCGCGGCGTAGCCCGCACATGCGAGCAGCCAGACGATGGTCAGCGATTGCAGCAGCAGGCGCACACCGACGGGCTTCACGTAGTCCATCCAGATGTCGCGCACGCCGACCCATGCGTGGTAGAAGAGGGAAAGCAGCATCACGAAGGTCGCGAGCTTCATCCATTGCGCGGCGAAGATCGATGCCCAGCCTTCGTACGAAAAATCGTGCGCGCCGAAGAACAGGACGAGCAGAATGACCGTGTAGACCGCCATGATCGTGGCGGTGACGCGCTGCGCGAGCCAGTCGCGCAGGCCGTAGTGAGCGCCGACGACGAGGCGCTTCGAGCCGATTCGGTTGTTGGCTGCCATTTTCTTAGAATGCTCCGAACAGTTTGAGTGCCATGGCGATCGTCAGCGCGATCGAGACGACAAAGACGACGACGGCCGTCCGCTTGCCGCCTTCCTTCGAGACGGCGTCGTGGTTGACGTCCATCAGCAGGTGGCGAATGCCGGCGCAGAAATGGTGGAAGAAGGCCCACGACAACGCGAGGACGATCAGCTTGACGACGATGTTGGAGAGGAAAGCCTTGAAGACTTCGAAGCTGAGCTCGGAGGTGAGGCTCTGGTCGAAGAGGAACAGCAGGAACGGCAGGAACAGGAACAGCAGCGCGCCGCTGACTCGGTGGAGAATCGACAATATCGCCGCCAGGGGCATGCGATATTTCAACGTGATGTCGCCGATTCCGATGTTCCGGTATTCCGGCCTCGGCTTTCTTACTGCGTCAGTCATGCTAGACCCCTACTATGTTGTCACACTAATCCGCGATTTTAGCGCCTTTTTATATCGCGCTGCAGCGAAAGTCTGCTCTGGATAATTGCGCGAATACGAACAAAGGCGGCCCGAAACGTGCTCCGCGAGCGTGGGAAACGCGATGCACGCGGCTGAGCCGAACGTCGTCAGCTCAAGTCATTCTGATAGTAGTACCCGGTTGTGACATACCAGCCGCGACGCACTTCCACCGGCCGGTCCCCATACGTATAGGACACGCGCTCGACCGACAGCAGCGGGAACCCGGCCGGCACGTGCAGCAGGTCGGCCACCGCCGGATCCGCAGCGACCGCGCGGATCTTCTCCGTCGCGCGGATCATCCGCGTCCCGAACTCCGTCTCGAACATCGCGTAGAGCGGCCCCTTGTACTCGCTCAGCCGCTCGAACGTCAGCCCGCGGAACATCGCGCCCGGCAGCCAGATCTCGTCGAGCACCGTCACTTCGCTGTCGAACTCCAGCAGGCGGCGCACCTGCACGACCGAATCGGCGGGCTTCAGGTCGAGTTGCCGCGCGATCTCGGCCGGCGCGCGAAGGCGCCGGCATTCGAGCAGCCGGCTCACGTGCGGGTGCTCGGCGCCGTCGTCGGCCAGCAGACGCAGAAAGCGGAATTGCGCGCGATCTTCGTTGTGCGTTGCAACAAAAGTACCCTTGCCCTGCCGCCGGACCACGAGGTTTTCGGCGGCCAGCTCGTCGATCGCCTTGCGCACGGTGCCCTGGCTGACCTTGTAGCGGGCCGCGAGCTCGACTTCGCTGGGGATGATCTCGCCCGGCTTCCATTCGCCGGATTCGAGACTTTGCGTGATCAATGACTTGATCTGCTGGTATAACGGGCTGAACGTCGGCGACGCGGAGGCCGCGGGCGAGGCTGCGGGATCGCCCGCGCCCGGCTGCCCTGGGCTGCCTGCGCCGGTCTGATTCGCGGTGTTCGCCTGGTTCGATGTCATGGCGCGCATTTCATCACAAACCGCACTTTTTCGTCCACTCAATTTCCGCAAAACATCTGTCTTATATAAGACATATGATACCATTTGACTTTGCGCGTGACGGCTCCTACACTCCCGGTCGAGCAAGGGTTCGCGGGTGCAACAGCGCGTCCCCGGCTACGTGCCACGGCCGTCTCCAGGTTCACCGCGTCCGCCATCGCGAGTCCTCCGCCCTGCTTCAATGCAACGCTACGCACAACGCGCATAGAATGGCGTTTTCGCTCGCGTCCAACGCTTCATCCGTCCTGGAGATTTTCAATGGCTAAGCCCGCAAAGCGCGTTGCCGTCACCGGCGCCGCAGGTCAAATCGCTTACTCCCTGCTGTTCCGCATCGCGAACGGCGACCTGCTCGGCAAGGATCAGCCGGTCATCCTGCAACTGCTCGACCTCCCGCAAGCCCAAGGCGCCGTCAAGGGCGTCGTGATGGAACTCGACGACTGCGCGTTCCCGCTGCTCGCCGGCGTCGTGATCACCGACGATCCGAAGGTTGCATTCAAGGATGCAGACGTCGCGCTGCTGGTGGGTGCACGCCCGCGCTCGAAGGGCATGGAGCGCAAGGACCTGCTGTCGGCGAACGCCGAAATCTTCACGGTTCAGGGCGCCGCGCTGAACGAAGTCGCGAGCCGCGACGTGAAGGTGCTGGTCGTCGGCAACCCGGCGAACACGAACGCGTACATCGCGATGAAGTCGGCGCCGGATCTGCCGAAGAAGAACTTCACGGCCATGCTGCGCCTCGACCACAACCGCGCGCTGTCGCAACTCGCCGCCAAGTCGGGCAAGCCGGTCGCGTCGATCGAGAAGCTCGCCGTGTGGGGCAACCACTCGCCGACGATGTACCCGGACTTCCGCTTCGCGACCGCCGAAGGCGAATCGCTGCTGAAGCTGATCAACGATGACGTGTGGAACCGCGACACGTTCATTCCGACCGTCGGCAAGCGCGGCGCGGCGATCATCGAAGCGCGCGGCCTGTCGTCGGCCGCGTCGGCAGCCAACGCGGCGATCGACCACGTGCGTGACTGGGTGCTCGGCACGAACGGCAAGTGGGTCACGATGGGTATCCCGTCGGACGGCTCGTACGGCATCCCCGAGGACATCATCTACGGCGTGCCGGTCACCTGCGAAAACGGCGAGTACAAGCGCGTCGAAGGCCTGGAAATCGACGCATTCTCGCGCGAGAAGATGGACGGCACGCTGGCCGAGCTGCTCGAAGAGCGCGACGGCGTCGCCCACCTGCTGAAGAACTAAGCATCATGCATCATGCCGGGCGGCCTTCGGGGCGCCCGGCTTCGGCACGGGCCGGCACGCCGCCGGCCCTGCCGGCCGATCCGATTCGCGCACGCTTTGCCGCCCGCGCTTCGCCGCGCACCGGCCCAGAGCCTGCCCGAATCCGATTTCCGCCACGTTGATCCGCTTCCCTGACGTAGAAGAGATGGCCGCGCTCACTCCTGCACAAGTGCTGTACGACGGGGCGTCCCCGCCCGCGATCCTGCCCTGCTGCGATCACTACGCGGGCAGCGAGAAGCTGATGCGCAAGTCGCTCGCGCTGCAGGCGGAGCTGGGCCCCGTGTTCGACCTCACGCTCGACTGCGAGGACGGCGCGGCCGTCGGCCAGGAAGCCGCGCACGCGGCGCTCGTCGCCGATCTGCTCGGCAGCGCCGAGAACCGCTTCGGCCGCGTCGGCGTCCGCATTCACGACTTTTCCCACCCGCACTGGCGCGACGACGTGCGTATCGTGCTGCGCGCATCGCGCGCCCCCGCCTACATCACGCTGCCGAAGATCGCGAGCGCCGCCGACGCGGCCGAAATGACCGCGTTCATCGAAGGCACGCGCCGCGAGCTCGGCATCGCGCAACCGATCCCGGTCGACGTGCTGATCGAGACGCACGGCGCGCTCGCGCAGGCAGCCGCCCTCGCCGCGCTGCCGACGGTCGGCACGCTGAGCTTCGGGCTGATGGACTTCGTCTCCGCGCACCACGGCGCGATTCCCGATTCCGCGATGCGCTCGCCCGGCCAGTTCGACCACCCGCTCGTGCGCCGCGCGAAGCTGGAAATCGCCGCCGCCTGTCATGCGCACGGCAAGACGCCGTCGCACAACGTGACCACGGAAGTGCGCGACATGGCCGTCGTCGCAGGCGATGCACGCCGCGCGCGCGACGAATTCGCATTCACGCGGATGTGGAGCATCCACCCCGCGCAGATCCGTCCGATCGTCGACGCGTTCGCGCCGCGCGTCGACGAAGTCACGCTGGCCGCCGAGATCCTGCTGGCCGCGCAGGCCGCCGACTGGGGCCCGACGCGCCACGGTGATACGCTGCACGATCGCGCGAGTTATCGTTATTACTGGTCGGTGCTGCGCCGTGCGCGGGCCACCGGCCAGCCCTTACCGGACGAGGCCGCGCCGCTGTTCGGCCCGGCCGCCGAGGGCGTCGCGCCGTGAGCGTGCGCCGCCCGTCGATGCACGCATTTCATGCATTCGCGGTTTCGCCAACCGGACAGACGTTTGCGAAACGACAAAAAACGTAACGGAGCCCGAAAACCTGATATATGCGCGGCCAAATAGGTGAAAATAGCGGCCGCTGCGCGCTTTCGGGGCGCGTGCAGTTTCAAACCGGCCGGCAGTTTCGATTGCCGGCCCTTGTCAACTGATTATCGAAAGGTTCTGACTCCATGAAGAAACTCCTGATCGCTACCGCCATCGGCGCCTTGTCCGCCACGATGCTGGTGTCGGCTCCGAGCGCGTTTGCCCAGGGTACGGCCACCACCGCGAAGAAGGCCACGGCCAAGCGTCCGGCGCCGGCCAAGCGCATCATCCCGCGCAGCAAGAAGGCGCAGGCACGCGCGGCCGCCAAGGTCGATCCGGTACCGGACGGCGCGGTCAAGTGGTCCTGTAAGGAAGGCCTGTCGTTCGACCTCGCCGGCGACATGAAGCGCGACCAGGTCGTCACGGTTCACTGGGCGAAGAAGAACTACAAGCTGCCGCGTCAAGCCACGACGACGGGCGCCGACACGTTCTACGATCCGGCCGCGGGCTTCAAGCTGGTCGTGATCCCGACCAAGGCGATGCTGTTCTCCGACGCAAACGGCGGCGAGCGCCTCGCGGACGAATGCGTGACGCCGGAAATGGCGCAAGGCACGGCAGCACCGACGCAGTCGAACGAGCTGAAGCCGGCAACGAACTAAGCGCGTTCCCTCCGGCCCCTCGATGTCCGCCCCGGTCTCCAACGTCCGCCCCGCGCCGGATTCGGTACTCGTCGACATCGTCGACTACGTGCTGAACACCGGCATCGACAGCGCACTCGCGCTGGAGACGGCGCGTCATTGCCTGATCGACACGCTCGGATGCGGACTCGAGGCGCTGTCCTACCCTGCCTGCACCAAGCTGCTCGGCCCCGTCGTGCCCGGCACGATCGTGCCGAACGGCGCGAAGGTGCCCGGCACGTCCTTCCAGCTCGATCCCGTCCAGGCCGCGTTCGGCATCGGCGCGATGATCCGCTGGCTGGACTTCAACGACACCTGGCTCGCCGCCGAATGGGGTCATCCGTCCGACAACCTCGGCGGGATCCTGGCGACGGCCGACTGGCTCTCCCGCACGGCCCGCGCGGCCGGCCGGAAGCCGCTCGCGATGCGCGACGTGCTGATCGCGATGATCCAGGCCCACGAGATCCAGGGCTGCCTCGCCCTCGAGAATGCGTTCAATGCCGTCGGGCTCGACCACGTGCTGCTCGTGAAGGTCGCGTCGACGGCCGTCGTCGGGCGCCTGCTCGGGCTCACGCGCGACGAGCTGATCAACGCTGTGTCCAACGCGTTCGTCGACGGCCAAGCGCTGCGAACCTACCGCCATGCGCCGAACACCGGTTCGCGCAAATCCTGGGCGGCCGGCGACGCGACGTCCCGCGCGGTGCGCCTCGCGCTGATCGCGAAGACGGGTGAAATGGGCTATCCGTCGGCGCTCACCGCCAAAACCTGGGGCTTCTACGACGTGCTGTTCGACGGCAGGCCGTTCCGCTTCCAGCGCCCGTACGGCACGTACGTGATGGAAAACGTGCTGTTCAAGATCGCGTTCCCCGCCGAATTCCATGCGCAGACGGCCGCCGAGGCCGCGCTGCAGCTGCATGCGCAGCTCGCCGCGACGGGCCGCACGGCTGACGACATCGCCCGGATCACGATCCGCACGCATGCAGCGGCGATCCGCATCATCGACAAGCAGGGCCCGCTCGCCAATCCGGCCGACCGCGACCACTGCATCCAGTACATGGTCGCCGTGCCGCTGCTGTTCGGCCGTCTGACCGCGGCCGACTACGAAGACGCGGCCGCCGCGGACCCGCGCATCGACGCGCTACGCGCGAAAACCGTGTGCGTCGAGGATCCGCAGTTCACGAAGGATTACCACGATCCGGACAAGCGATCGATCGCGAATGCGCTGACGATCGAGTTCAAGGACGGATCGAAGCTTGCCGAAGTGGCGGTCGAGTATCCGCTCGGCCATCGGCGGCGCCGGGCCGAAGGCGTCCCGCTGCTGGTCGATAAATTCCGGACCAACCTTGCGCGCCGCTTCCCGGCCAAGCAGCAACAAGCGATTCTCGACGTGTCGCTGGACCAGGCAAAGCTCGAAGCGATGCCGGTCGATGAGTACGTCGACTTGTACGTGATATAGCCGTCATTTACAGGACTCTTTGTTTCCTAGCCTTAAACCCAGGAAAATCACCATGGCCCACAATCTCCACAAGACCCTCAAGGAATTCGACAGCGGTTCCGGCAAAGGCAAGTTCTACTCGCTGCCGCAGCTCGGCAAGGAACTGAAGACGAAGATCGAACGCCTGCCGGTGTCGATCCGCATCGTGCTCGAGTCCGTGCTGCGCAACTACGACGGCAAGAAGATCACCGAAGAGCACATCGAGCAGCTCGCGAACTGGAAGCCGACCGCGAAGCGCGTCGACGAGATTCCGTTCGTCGTGTCGCGCGTCGTGCTGCAGGATTTCACGGGCGTGCCGCTGCTCGCCGACATCGCGGCCATGCGCGGCGTCGCCGAGCGCACGGGCAAGAACCCGAAGAAGATCGAGCCGCTGGTCCCGGTCGATCTCGTCGTCGACCACTCGGTCCAGATCGACTACTTCCGCCAGAAAGACGCGCTCGACCTGAACATGAAGCTGGAATTCCAGCGCAACAACGAGCGCTACCAGTTCATGAAGTGGGGCATGCAGGCGTTCGACACGTTCAAGGTCGTGCCGCCGGGCGTGGGCATCGTCCACCAGGTGAACCTCGAGTATCTGGCGCGCGGCGTCCACAAGAAGACGGACGGCGCCGACACCGTGTACTACCCGGACACCCTCGTCGGCACGGACAGCCACACGACGATGATCAACGGCATCGGCGTGGTCGGCTGGGGCGTGGGCGGCATCGAGGCGGAAGCCGGCATGCTCGGCCAGCCGGTGTACTTCCTGACGCCGGACGTCGTCGGCGTCGAGCTGAAGGGCAAGCTGCGCGAAGGCGTGACGGCCACCGACCTGGTGCTGACGATCACCGAAATGCTGCGCAAGGAGAAGGTCGTCGGCAAGTTCGTCGAATTCTTCGGCGAAGGCACGCGCTCGCTGTCGCTGCCGGACCGCGCGACGATCGGCAACATGGCGCCCGAATACGGCGCGACGATGGGCTTCTTCCCGGTCGACGAAAAGACGATCGACTACTTCGAAGGCACGGGCCGCACGAAGGCCGAAATCGCCGCGTTCGAGAACTACTTCAAGGCGCAGAACCTGTTCGGCATCCCGAACGCCGGCGACATCGACTACACGAAGGTCGTGACGCTGGATCTGACGACGGTCGCTCCGTCGCTGGCCGGCCCGAAGCGCCCGCAGGACCGCATCGAGATCGGCCACGTCAAGTCGACGTTCACCGACCTGTTCTCGAAGCCGGTCGCGGAAAACGGCTTCGCGAAGAAGGCGGACGACCTGGGCACGCAGTACACGACGAGCAACGGCGTCGACGTGAAGAACGGCGACATCCTGATCGCCGCGATCACGTCGTGCACGAACACGTCGAACCCGAGCGTGCTGCTGGCCGCCGGCCTGCTCGCGAAGAAGGCGGTCGAGGCCGGCCTCACGGTCGATCCGAAGATCAAGACCTCGCTCGCGCCGGGATCGCGCATCGTCACCGAGTATCTGACGAAGACGGGCCTGCTGCCCTACCTGTCGAAGCTCGGTTTCGAAGTCGCGGCGTACGGCTGCACGACCTGTATCGGCAACGCGGGCGACCTGACGCCGGAACTGAACGAAGCGATCACGAAGAACGACATCGTCGCGGCGGCCGTGCTGTCCGGCAACCGTAACTTCGAAGCGCGTATCCACCCGAACATCCGCGCGAACTTCCTCGCGTCGCCGCCGCTCGTCGTCGCGTACGCGATCGCCGGCAACATCACGCGCGACCTGATGACCGAGCCGGTCGGCAAGGGCAAGGGCGGCCGCGACATCTACCTCGGCGACATCTGGCCGACGAGCGAAGAAATCCACGCGCTGCTCAAGTTCGCGCTCGATCCGAAGAAGTTCGAGGACAACTACTCGAAGCTGACCAAGAAGGGCGACCTCTGGAGCAAGATCGAGGGCGAGACGGGCGAGGTCTACGACTGGCCGAAGTCGACGTACATCGCCGAGCCGCCGTTCTTCGGCAACGACTTCTCGATGGAACCGGCTGCGTCGATCCCGACCGTCAAGGGCGCGCGCGCACTGGGCATCTTCGGCGATTCGGTCACGACCGACCACATCAGCCCGGCAGGCTCGATCAAGGAAGACTCGCCGGCAGGCAAGTGGCTGAAGGAAAACGGCGTGCAGAAGGCCGACTTCAACAGCTACGGCTCGCGCCGCGGCAACCACGACGTGATGATGCGCGGCACGTTCGCGAACGTCCGGATCAAGAACCTGATGATCCCGGCGAAGGCGGACGGCACGCGCGTCGAAGGCGGCCTGACGATCCACCAGCCGAGCGGCGAACAGCAGTCGATCTACGATGCAGCGATGCAGTACGTCGCCGCCGGTACGCCGACCGTCGTGTTCGCGGGCGAAGAGTACGGCACGGGCTCGTCGCGCGACTGGGCCGCGAAGGGCACGCAACTGCTCGGCGTGAAGGCCGTGATCGCTCGCAGCTTCGAGCGCATCCACCGCTCGAACCTGGTCGGCATGGGCGTGCTGCCGCTGCAGTTCAAGGGCGCGGACAGCGTGCAGTCGCTCGGCATCACCGGCGAAGAGACGTACGACATCGAAGGCCTCGGCGACGACTTCAAGCCGCAGCAGGACGTCACGCTCGTGATTCACCGCAAGAACGGCGAAACGCAGCGCGTGCCGGTGCTGCTGCGTATCGATACGCCGATCGAAGTCGACTACTACAAGCACGGCGGGATCCTGCCGTTCGTGCTGCGCTCGCTGCTCGCCGCGTAAGCGCCCTGCTTTTGCAGGTGCCGCAGCCGCCTCGCGGGCGGTTGCGGCCGATTTGGATGCCCGACCTCGTGTCGGGCTTTTTTTCGCCTGCCGCTCGGTTGGCGCGCGGCGTAGCGCCGACCGCGCGGCAGCGCCCTGCTTTCGCGGGATGCCACCGGCCGGCATCCGGCTCGCGCGTCACGCCGCCTTGCTGCTTCGCACCTTCGCGCCCGCGGAGGAACCCGCCCGCGCGTTCTTCTTCAGATGCGTGCGGTTGTATTCGATCGCCTCGCGCACGAGGTTTTTCAACGCCCGCTTGTCGAGCTTATCGCCTTCGAAGAAATCGATCGCGCGCCGCGCATTGCCTTCGAGACCGTCGTTGAACAACTGGTCGGGATCGGGCAATTTCGCGCCGTGCATGAACGTCAGCTTCACCTTGCCCTTGTGCGCGTTCGCGACCGCGATCATCCCGTCGCACGACCACACGGGGCTGCCCATCCACTTCCATTCCTCGACGATGCGGTCGTCGCTCGCGAGGATCGTCCGGCGCAGCTCGGCGAAGGTCTTGCCGCGCCAGTCGGCGATGCCGGCGATCAGCGCATCGATGCGCTCGGCTGGCGTGAGGTCCGTTGCACTCATGCGTGGGCCTCCGTTTGCGAGTCAGGACGCGACAGCACCTGTTCGAGCGATTCGAAGAACCGTACCCAGCCGTGCTGCGCACCGCGATACGCCTGCTCCTGATCCGCGCGGAAGCCGACCTGCTCCATGCGCAGGTGCGTGCCGGCCGGCGTCGGCGTGAGTGTCCACGTGACGACGCTTTCGAGGCCGTGGGCCGCCCACGTATAGGACAGCGTGCGGTGCGGCTCGATCGCGAGGACCGTGCAGTCGACCGAGCCCCAGTCCGCGCGAAAGGTGAACGCACGGCCCGCGACGGGCTCGAAATCGCTCGTCATCAGCCACGCCTCGATCAAGTGCGGTTGCGTGAGCGCGCGCCAGATCTTCTCCGGCGGATGCGGCAGCTCCCGGTCGACGACGACGGAGCGCGTTTCGGTAGAGGCTTGGTTCATGACTGATCCATCCTTTTGAGCAGATCTTCGAGGGCATCGAACCGGCGCTGCCAGAAGCCTGCCATCTGGCTCGTCCAGTCGATCAACGGGGCCAGCGCTTGCGGCTGCGCGCTGTAGTGCGTCTGCCGGCCTTCGTGACGGTCGCTCACGAGCCCGGCCTGCTTCAGTACGCCCAGATGCTTCGATACCGCCGGCTGCGACACGCCCGCATGGGTCGTCAGCGCGGCAACCGTCAGTTCGCCCTCCACGCAGAGCCGCTCGAAAAGCGCACGGCGCGTGGGGTCGGCGAGTGTCCGGAAAAGCGTGTCCTGAGCGTTTTGCATAGTGTCCAAAATCCATAACCGACTGGTTATGGATTGAAGGATAGCGGCCAGGCAGCGAGTGTCAAGGAGGAATTTTGCTGACGTCCACGATCGTGGCGACGAGGCCTGTGGCAAGGAAGATTGCGAGAAGTCTCCACACTACGCAGCCGGAATCCAGCCCTTTCTATTTCTTATTCAATCGTCGCGTACAGTCCGGCGCCACGCATCAAGCGCTCTCATGTTCGGGCTTCCATGCGTCGCAGTTGTCGGAAAAAGTCATCTTCCACCAGGTTACGCCTTAAAAACGAGCCGCCGAGTTGTATCAGAAACAGCAAGACGAACCCGCCTATACAGGCCCAAAACCAGCCTTGAGATGCGTTGAGGGCATGCAACGCAATCATCATCACGAGCAGGCAGCAACTCCCGCCCACGGTGACAGACAAGCTCAGCAGACGCGCATAGGCTGCATCGACGCGAGGCACAGGAACGAACTCGGTTCCAACCAGGTTCAGCCGCACCTTTTGGGCGCTAACTGAAGCAATCAGTTGCGCGCCCTGGCCATGCGCGACCATCTGCGCCGCGAGCGCCTGAAGCAAGAGCGCATTTACCGGCCCCGGTTTGCCGATCGCGCGATCGACGTCGTGCACCGGCAGCTCCGGGCTTACGTCCTTGATGGCGCCCAGCGTTGCATGACGGCCCTGGGACGGTAGATCACTCATCCAGGCGTGCCGGATTCGCCGGCGTGGCGTCTGCTCCGAGGACAGCAGCATCTCCAGGCCGTCCACCACGGAATCGGACGGCATCGCGATCGGGCGGAATAATCGCGCCTGCGGCAAGACCGTTGCCTTGAGGCTCGCGGCTACACGCGGCGACGTAAGCAACATCGCCACAGCGGCCTCGGACCAGACCGGCTCGATGCGCTCCGCATGCAGTTGGCAGGCCAGCAACAGCCGGAAATCGGACGTCCAGTCCTTGTCGAACCACGTGTCGATATTCGCCTCGTTCGCATCGAACGGCACCCACAAGAACTGCACGAGATTGGGTAGATTCAGTTTTTTCCAGACCGCTCGCAGTTCGGCCAGATCGTCCTTGTTGGCGGATTGCAGGATCACGTCGATCGCATGACCCGACGCATCATGACGCACGAGGCTGGCCGAAAACCGGCTCGTCAGTTGCTCCAGTACCACCGCAAGCCGCGATACGCCTGCCGAGCCTTCCGTTTGCGGCAAAGGCAGGATCTTGCCGGGGTTGATCGGCGCGCTGCCCTCCAGGCCAAGCAGACGTTCGCCCAACTCGGGCTCGGCCGTCAACGCGATGCTATCAACGATCATCACATGAGCTTGTGCCCATTGCCGCCATGCAGCCCGCTCGGCGCGGCACAGGAAATTCCACCAATCAACCCGCTCGATCCAATCCTCGTAGCCGGAATAGATCGCCGAGCATACGCCGCCCGATATCAGCAGCGGCAACAGGAACGCGCGCACGAAGAATGGTTCGGACATCACCGGTTTACCCTGCTCCCAGTTGAATACCGTGATGAGTATGCCGGCGGTCTGTATGACGACTACGGCAAGCACACACCACCAGATCGAGGGCGGCTTGCCGTACTGATACTCAGCGACACCTGGGAGGGCCCATGTTCTGCTCATACGATTTTCATCCCCGTGCTGCTGGCGATCACCTGGCTGCCGCACCGCGTTCGGCACATATGCACAGCCCATTTCCGGCCGCCTTCGCTGTAGCCCTCGGCACATTCAACGATCGCGTTGTCACCGTGCTCCGGACACGAGACGATGTCATGCAACAACGCGACCTTGCGGCCGTCGAGGTCGAACGTCGATGAAGCGGTCTTTACGATGCCGCCGTGTGTCGTCGCATCGCCTATGCATATTGGGTTCTTCATGATGATGTGGTGCGTGTACGGTGATATGAACGGAGCGCCTCACTGAAGCATCAGGGGCATATTTTTCATCGGCGTTTGCACTTCACTGAGGTATCAACGGCGCATCCGGGTTGGTTGGTTTGATCGATGTGTCGCAGGTGATTCGGTCCTGGCCGGAGGGCGTAACGACACCATATAAGTAGTCCGGTCGCTTAGATGTGGAAAAGGTTGAACCGTGTATCCCGGGTGGATAGGGCTTGCTCAAATCGATCCCAGGAACTAACGGGTACTCTTTAACATAAGCACTACCGCCCTCGTTTCCATAATCGACCTGAGCAAAAAATAATCGATCATTCGTTGCAGAAAACGTATATCTTTTCGAATCCTCAAACGGATTGAAGCTATGATCCGCGTAGACCTTCGTGGCGAACGTTTTTCCACCATCTGTCGAGTACCAAAACGGCACTACGCAACCTTTTTCACCATTTCCACAAACCAGTCCATTTGGGTAGGCCAAAGGCAACACAATATTCTGACCGCTCGGATCGGCATTAATGATGCGGCCCTGGAAATTTTCAAACATGCCTCGCCCTAAAAATTTTCGAATCCCAGCACGGGTGTCGTTGTAGTACGACTCCCCGTGATAACAGTCCCGGTAACGTTCCAACGTTACAAAGCGGTTGTCATCAATCCGATAGATCACTTGTGGCGGCGAATCATACGGCAACTCCTTGAGCGCTGAGCTCATGAAATCACTAAGCCCGAAGGCCGGACGGCGCGGAGTCTGCGCGGTGCACCCTTGCATCAGGGCGATCAGCGCAATTATGGTCATGACGTTTTTCATCGGCGTTTGCACTTCACTGAGGTATCAACGGCGCATCCGGGTTAGTTGGTTTGATCGATGTGTCGCAGGTGATTCGGTCCTGGCCGGAGGGTGTGCGAAGCTTTGAGAAAACACTAGGCCGCTTTGATGCAGCGAAACTCCCGCCCCGGACGCCAGGAGGATAGGGTTTGCTTAAATCAATGCCTGGCACCATCGGATATTCGACAACGTAGGCGTCATTGTCTGCCGATCTATTGGAGACATAGAGTCGGTCGCCGGTTACAAAGACCGAATAGTCCCGCGAATCCTCGAACGGATCAAAGCTGTGTTTCATATAAACCATTGCGGAAAAGTTCCTCCCACCGTCCGTCGAATACAACAATCCAACGTCAACTCCGTGATCTGATGTTCCAAGATGCGGTGGCGCACCGGACGGAAATGCCAAATTTTTCCCGGTCATATCGGCATTAATGAGTCTACCTTGGTAATCTTCGATACTAGCCCTACCCAGGCCCGTTTTTATACCAATGCGCGTATCGTTGTAATAGGCTTGACCATAATTGCAGTCTCGATAGTTCTCGAGCGTAACAAAGCGATGATCATCGATCCTATAAATTATCTGAGTCGGCGAATCATAGGGAAGTGCATTTACACGTAAAAAATTACCCAATGAGAATATCTGCCTTTGCTGTGCCGCACATCCCTGCATCAGGGCTACCAGTACAACGATAACAATCGAGCACCTCATCACGCCCCTCCTTTCCACTGCTGCTGCCGCAATTGTTCAGCTTCGGCCTTGCTTTGTTCCTCGGCCACCGTGTCCCAATCGATATAGGCAGGTTTAACAATGCTTTGGGGAGCGCCAAGCTCGAAATAATCGTCATAGCCCTGCGTCCAGTCGGCAGACTTCATCAGGAGGGTCCAGAACGCCGGCTTCTCATATGCATCACAAAAGCCGATTGGGAGATCGTAGGCCACCACTCGGCGCATGAACGCCTGATGCTGCGGCAACGTGCTGTGATTAGTCGGCTCGGCGAGATAGGTATCGAGTCGGTGCAGCATTTCGTCTTGGGTCTCAAGTCGATTTGCGCGTTTGGACCTGTAAATATCCTCGGTAGTAACGGTACGTGCGGGCTGAAAAATCGAGCGCATGTACCGGTAGTCGGGATCAGCGTATTGGCCCTGGTTCGGATCGATTGGATTCTTGACCCACTTACCCATCTCTGGTGCGGTCAGCCGAGATAAATCGAAGTATTTCATTTCCTCTTCCGTGACCGGATTCGGCACCTGCTCGGCATTGATCGCCACCGTTTTATCGGGATGCGGTACCGCCCATAGCTTCACGAGGGGCGTAAAGATATTCCGGTTGCCGTTCCAGAAATCGGTAGACTTTGTTCCAGGTACAAGTTTGTCTTCGGGAGTCGGTGGCAGCGTGCCGAATCTCTTTGCACCAGGCGCATCGCCCACCGGCGTACCGCGCGCCAGCATGCGCTGCTTCACGATGTCATCCAACTCTTTAAGCAATTCGTCATCCACGCCCTGCCAGCCGATGCTTTGCAGCGGCACCGCGCCCATTACTCGATCATGCGGCGTGAAGTACACGTACAGCCGGCCATGATTGTCGCGCTCATGCAGGCCGGACTTGCGCTGGTTGTCAGGCCGCCAGAAATCCATGTCTTCGGACGCGCCGCACTGAAGCTGTTTCAATTCCGCCTCAGTGAAAACACGCTTGTCCTGCTTGATCCGGCTTGCGATATTCCTGAACGTGTTGACGCGTGCCTCCGGTGTGGGACGCTCCGCACCGCAGGCCAGCGCGTCCGTGATCTTGTCATCCAGGGCATAAGGCGAATTCATCACGAACACGGCATCGGGCGCGCGCGTCTTGCATAAGGCGGTCGCCGCCAGCGCGATCATCGTCCCTTGGCTATGCGACATCACTGACACCGTATCGCGCGGGCACTCGTTTCGAATCCGATCGATCAGGTCGGCCAGCCGTTGAGCCGCGTGCGCGTAGTACGTGCGCGGAGGGGCGTCCTGCAATTGGCGATCAGCCTCCGTATTCAACGACTCCATGTCGAACCTGAACACATGACGCTTGAATCCCTCGCAACTCCACAACTGCGGCAGGTTGTTGGTGCCATTCTGGAAAGGGCCGCCGCCCCAATACCACGGACCGTTCTCGTTCGTGCACGCTGGCGCCCAGATATCGAAGCCGCGCGGATTGCGCATCGGGATGCGCCAGTTGCGCTCGGTCCCAGGAGCTGCGCTGTAGCCCCAATAGAAGCGGATCACGGGAGAATGGCCGCTCCACTCTGGATCAAGCTGGCGAGCGATCGGCATATCAGTTTTCTTATCGTAGGTAATGTATCTGTTCTCTCTGAGCTTCCAACCGTCAGCACGATTCAAGCGCACATTTAGTCCTTCACACAACGCCTTTTCAGCCGCGTCGTACCACTCCCCCGTGGAATTCACACCATGCACAAAGATGATGACGCCGGGCATATGAGGCGGAATTCGACACTCTGCCCGCACCTGAAAACTGCTCGGCGTGTGATAAGACTCCCAATACGGTTGCCCAAGATGATCGCGCTTCATCGGCACGATGCGCGTTGCAGTGTCATGTTGATAGAGCTGCGCCGCATCGTCATCGTCGCCCGTACCATCTGACTGGTTTGACTGGTCGGTCATGAATCAGGCTTCCTTATTGTTCTGAAGCAGCAGCTTGAGCCCTCGCGCAACTTCCTGCCGGCTCAACGAAGTCTCCCCCTTGCCGTTGGTGACCCCCTCGATAATCTGCCCGCTAGCCAACTGAATCTTGTACGGCCGGTTCACAATTGGTCGGCCGGTGATGTCGTCGCTGAGAACGAAGCGCTCATCGTTCGCGATATCGGTCTGGCTGAATTTCGGCAGTGGCAGCGACAGCGCACCCGGTCCTTCCTTCTGGATTTCGATGATCTTGAGGATAAGGCAACCAGCCCCGCCAATCTCGACGTTATCGCCGTGTACCTTGATGTAAGCCGTGCCGCCGCCGCCGAGCACGACCCCGTTAGCGGCATTGACCGTTGTAGTACCGTCGGCACTGGTGATTCGCATGTCTTTCTGCGCCACCATCTCCATTGCATCCGACTGCGCCTGGATTTGAACTTTCCCGCGCGCGGCATAGAGCTTGATGCCGAACTTGTGCGCAAACAGCGACAGCACCTCGCCTGCCGCAATAGCAACATTCCGAATCGCATTCACGTTGAATCGCGCCGACGTACCGACGCTCACGTCCTTGCCCGCCGACACCATCACCCGATCCGGCGTCGCCAGGCCAATGCCGTTCGGTGCGGACAACGCGATCACGGCCGTCTTCAGACTAGCGAGTTCGTCCTTCAGCCACGCGTTCTCGGCCTTCAGGTCCGCGATCTCCGCATGCGCAACGGCTGCGGCGTTGGTCAATCCCTGAGCCTGTGCCTGCGTCAATGCAAACTGGTTCGTCATCGGCCGCGTGTCGGACGACTGTCCAATCGCCTTCTCCTGCCTGTCGGACGACACCAGCAGGCCGCCACCCGCACGGACGTGCCCCCGCTCGTCGGTACGCAGTTCGAAGCCCTCGCCGCGCAGTCGCTGGTCCCGGTCCACCGTATAGCCGAGATTGAGCTGCGTCTTGCCGTGCTCTGTCGCGACCTTGATGTGTTCCTGGCCCTCCCGGTCATCCAACTCGACGGTGTTGTTCGAGCGCGTGCGGATCGTGTTGCGCGTGCCCCAGGGGACGCCCGCGGCAATCGGATCCGTATGCTGCGCGGTATGCAGCACGTGACTGATGAATGGCAGGTCCACACAGCCCCACAGGAAGCTCACGCCGACCACGGTGCCGTCAACCAGCCCAAAATGAAAACCCGTCTGGTTCGGCCCCGCGAACGGCTTTGCCAGCCGCATTGGACAGCTTTGCAGACCGGGCGCCCGCGTGTCTCGATCCAGATGGAGATCCACGATGTATTCGCCCTGACCATCCAGATAAGGATCCCTCCAGCCTCCCGACGAAGCGATCGTCCCGGTTATGACACCGTCGATCCGCGGCCACGTTTCTTCCATCAGCGGCATTCGATACTGGCGATCGGACGGAATCGCGTCGAATTTCACGTGATACGCACTCTTCCGGCTCGCGCCGCACGTCACCCGCACTACAAGCAGGCCATGCTTCGCATCAGACAGCGTCCGGTTGGACAGTTTCAGCACCGAACCGGGCGTGAGGTCCAGCATGTCGCACTCGCCGCGATATGCGACCTGTCCGGTCAGCGCTGCTTCGCGACGCAATTGCGCTTCCTCCTTCGCCTCGTCCTCGCTCTGATTCGGCATCCCCCAGGTATACGCTTCACCATACGTGGTGCGGTCGTCGCGGATCGGGCTGACAGCCTCGATCGGATTCGAGATCGCCGCTTCGGTATTGAAAGTGCGCACGATGTAGGTTGCCGGCAACGTCGTCGCGCGCATTTCGAGCGCGCTGACCGATTCGACACCTCCCGCCTCCAGGCCGCTGTACGGCCGGTACGCAACTGTCAGACGCTCGGGATCGCGGCGGTAGTGCGCATAGTCGTCGCCGAAGCGCACCTGCTCGCAATGCTTGCCTTCCTCGCACACGAACCAGATGCCAGAGCGTCTGCACAAGCGCGTAATGAACGCCAGGTCGTCCTCACCCCATTGCATCACGAAGCTGCGCTTGCGATAGGTACGATGTAGCTGGAATTCAAAGCGCACGAAGATCTGATTGAACTCATGCTCCCG
>NZ_JBYQCG010000065.1:0-986 GCF_057837105.1 Burkholderia sp. APQ4-4ca
TAGAGGGCGTTGGTTATCGAATCGCAGGGGGCATCAATGCGCCCCAATGGTGGCCACAGCAGGACTACTGCGATGGGGCAGCTGCGCCTCTGGCGGATTCGGCCTACTTTACGATCGAGCTTGTCAAGACGGGACCGATCACGTCCGGAGGGGTTTTAACCGGCAGATTGGGCAAACATATTTCCCCGATCAAGGATATGCGGCCCGTCGCGTTTTCTTGACCGGTGGCTTACCGATCAAGCCTACGGTGCCGACCTGTCCCGTACGGAACAACGTGATTGGCGTACCGCTTTGGTCGGTCTCGGCCAAGTCGCTCGAGACCAGCGGTGGATCCGACCTCAGACCATTCTCGATCGATTTGGACTGTTTTGGCGGGTCGCAAGGAGCGTCGACCAGAATGTTTATAACCATGACCGATGCCGCGAGCCCGGGCAATCGCGGTGGCGTGCTGACGCTGGCGTCGACCGGTTCCAGCGCGGCGGCTGGAGTCGGCGTGGAAATCCGGCGAGCGGATGATGCCATTGTCCGTTACGGATCCGACTCGTCCGCATCCGCTAATCCCAATCAATGGTTTGTCGCACAGTGCGGTAATGGGCTTGTGTCCATTCCGTCGAAAGCGCGCTATCTGCGAACCGTGGGGCCGATGAAGGGTGGAACCGCTAATGCAACGGCTACCTTCGCGATGAGCTATCAGTAAGCCGTGCAATGCAGGTTTCAACGGCCTTCAACTCAAGGCTGATTTCCCCGAATCCAGGTTAAAGCCCTTGCTGGGTTCTATCGTCACTTGCAGGGGATCGCGATTTCACTGGTAACTCATCGTGAAGTTTGCGATCGCGTTTGCCGTTCCCGACTTGATACGCGGGCTGGTCTGCACATAGCGCGCCCGCAGTGCGATGCTCAGGCCAGCAGCGCCTTGGGCAACCGACCCGCCCAGCCATTGATTGGTGTTGCCGATAGCAGAGGATGCGGGACCGTATCCGAGCACG
>NZ_JBYQCG010000065.1:1006-12999 GCF_057837105.1 Burkholderia sp. APQ4-4ca
GAGCTATCAGTAAGCCGTGCAATGCAGGTTTCAACGGCCTTCAACTCAAGGCTGATTTCCCCGAATCCAGGTTAAAGCCCTTGCTGGGTTCTATCGTCACTTGCAGGGGATCGCGATTTCACTGGTAACTCATCGTGAAGTTTGCGATCGCGTTTGCCGTTCCCGACTTGATACGCGGGCTGGTCTGCACATAGCGCGCCCGCAGTGCGATGCTCAGGCCAGCAGCGCCTTGGGCAACCGACCCGCCCAGCCATTGATTGGTGTTGCCGATAGCAGAGGATGCGGGACCGTATCCGAGCACGTCGTCACCCTTCAGAATCTGAAGGCCCACGCCGGTGGCTGTCGAGTCTTTCGACAATGATAGCGTTGTCGACGTGTTCCCCGGGTTCGTTGCATCGGTCAGCGTGACATATACCTTCGCGGTGGTACCCCTGTCGCCGCCCGAACAGGAAAGGTCGATCCCGAACGATCGCGACGGCGCGCTCGAGCCGACACCGGTGAAGACCGTCGAGGCCATTGTCTCGCCCATCGGCACCTGTATGCGCGGGGTCGTGACCGTGCAGCTCGGCACTTTGGGCGTGACCAGAACAGGTGCGGCGAAGCGATATTCGACCAGTAACTGCCCGGCGTCGTTGTCTACCCTGTAGTTGGCATAGGCGCCGCTCAATACGCCGCTCTCCGTTACGTTTCCGGTCTTGATCAGTTGGATTTTGGGCGCGTAATAGATGTTCCAGTACACCTGTGCTATTGGGAGTCCCGTCGAAGTGAAGGGAGCGACCTCCCCTAAGGGCGATATGATTCGCAACCCGACATTGGGTATGTTAGTCGGATAGATTTTGGATGCGTCGGGTATGCCGACGCCTGTTATGCGTCTCCGGAATGTGAAAGAGCAGGTTGTCACGGGATCCCACGGATTGATCGCATTGGTGAAGGTAAGCGCGCCCGCTTTCGCCTCGTAAATGATGCCGCCGATCGGAATGTCTCCGGGGCTGAAAGGCGGCGGGTTGAATCCGTTAACGGCAACGATGAAGTAATCTCGGCCGTCATTTGTGGTGGCCGTGCATGCTGCAAGAGCATGAATTGGAAGTACTGCTGATAGAAAAAGTACGAATTTTATTTTCTTCATTATCGAGCATTGGAATGAGGAGAGGTCACCCGAATTTCGGGGCTATAGATCGGCGATGGGTGCTGAATGCGGCACCCGTTCCCGATCGACTAGTGTGGTGTGGTCAACGACGTTGGCCAATTATCTATTGGCAGAGCGACGAGCGAAATGAGACAAGTACTAAATTCGCTTCCGGAACGGTGTCGCAGGCGCATGCATGAAGAACGGATTTGGTGCTTCGAGCCGGCTGCATACAGACCGCATCCACGCATTGACAAACGTCGGTCGCTCGATATTCGGTCCCTTGGAAATCCGAATAGCTGGCCGCCCGGTACGCCCGGCCGGCCAGCCTTAGCCAACGACGCGGAGGCCGTCAGCTACGCGCGTTCACGCCGCGCGCCGCGTCAAGGCGTTCGGGCGTCATTGAACCCACGACACCGAACGCCAGACCGGCATGCCCAGGGTTTCACTTGCCTGTAGCTGATACCGACCAGTTGACCGTGGAACCGGTTGTAGCCGTCCGTGACGGAGATCCGGCAGCGGGTCGACGAGTTTTGGAAGGGGGGCGAAGTTTCCGCGCGCAAGGCCGGCTGGCTATCGTGATGACCGTGAATGCGACCGATGAGGATCGGCGAAGCTGTGCGGAGGTCGGCGCGGTCGAGGCAGTGTTCGAGCGGCTGTCGATCGCTGCGCTCGACGCGGTGCTGCACCGGCACGGCAAACGCGAGCCGATGCGGCGGTGGCGGCGCCACGCCTGTCATGACGGACGAGATGCGCGACAAGCTGCGAATGGCGACGCTGCACTCGCTTCCATGATTGACGATGCGTCGTCGCTTGATGCAGTCGATCCGGTCCGGATCGAGCTGCGCTCGTTGCGCGGCGGCTTTGCGCTGGCCGGTGACGCGTGCGCCGCCATGGAAGGGATCGTCAACGACGGCAGAACGGACACGTCCAAGGATCGCTGGCCGGCGTTCCGGGGCGAGATCGCATGCGCCGTCGATCGCTGATGGCCGATCGAACGACATTCAGAGCTGGGCCCGTCCTTGCCGGTTCAGCGTGGCAATTGCGACGCCGCCCGTCGGCACGGCAAACCGCAACCGGCGCGAAAGTAGCCATTCCGCCCATCCTGGACGCAGGCACCGGATGAATCGATTCATGGAGACGTGTGTTGCCGAATTTCGCCTGGGACAAATCTCATGAATCTCGCAAATTGATAAGAAAATAACTATTTTATGTGCCATGCGTGCATTTCAGAATTTTATTTTTCTCATGGGGCGCTCTATAAAACTTGATTTTTCTAATAAATAATAGAATTTTCATAAAATTGCGTCATTAGTTCTCGTACGACCAATAAAAAATCAAATGTCGTTCTCCAACTAGATACTGAATTTGTAAACATTGTCATCATTATGCGCACTCTTATTCGGGTTTCCATTCCGATAAGGCGCTTCTGAATTGAGTCAAGACTGGAGAAGATAGTGACGGCTTTCAACAGGAAGATTCTCGCCCTGGCGAGCAGCCGCAGGGATGTTCGGCGCAGGTTCGACCACGGCGGCCGGCGGCACGAACGTGAAGGGTGAAAAGGCGAGCGAACATCGGCGTGAACCTCGGCACGGTGAGCGTCGACTCGATCGGCGGTTGGTCGGCCACGGCATCGTGGGCGGCACATCGATCAGCCTGAACCCGGACTGTGGCAACACGGCAACCGCCGTGACGCTCGTCAAGAGCGCCCGTTTTTGGCATCCAGGTTCAAGGGCGCCTGTCGATTCGCTGGAGCGACGCTTCGTGCGAAGGCAACTACGTGCTGCCGGCGCGGCGGAAGGCGGTCGCATATGACCGCCTGGCGATGAACTGCAAGACGGCGGATCGGTAAGCGCCGAGTGATGGTATTGCGACAGGAGATTATTTCATGCGAAAGATGGAGTCCATTGGACGTTTATCGATTGTTTTTGGATTTTGGTCCGCGTTCTGCACGGGCTCGGCGGTGGCGGCCACGGCAGGCGACTGCTCGTTCTACGACATAGTCCACCAACCGACCGTGGGCGTGAGCGTCGAATCCTATGCGTCGTGGGAAATGGGTGAATTCGATCCGAGTGTGCCGGATGGAACCGTACTGTCGGAAGCGGTGGCAAGTATCGTGAGGGAAAACGATGTCTATTCGGCTTCGTGTAAAACGGACATCGGGCGGACGACCCTCGCCGGCATCGGAACACGCGGGCCGTACGAGACCTACGCATCCAGTGTTTCCGGTGTGGGCTTGCGTCTTTTGTCGAATGATGGCAAGTACGTTTATCCCTATAAAGAGTTCAGACTGGGGGGGCGCCTGCCCCTCATGGCGCTCAGAAATACAAGAATTCAACTCGTCAAAACCGGGCCCATTACGGCTCAAGGAAAAGTGACGGGACAAATCGCGCAATACACATTCGACGATAAAAATTTAGTCGTAGGCAGGCTCTATATTGCGGGCAGCGTGGAGATCAAACCCAAGGTGCCGACCTGTAGCGTCCTCACGAAAACGATCACCGTTTCCATGGCGAGCACGAACGCAAAGCGCTTTACCGGGGTCGGTTCGACGTCGCCCGGCAAGGCGTTCGACATCAGGCTGAACTGCGGAAACGGCACGTCCGGGGCGACGACCAAGATGTACATCACAATGACGGACGCCACCCATCCCGCTAACCGATCCACCATGTTGTCCCTCAGCAAGGATTCGACTGCGAGCGGCGTCGGCTATCAAATCGTGCGCCAGACGGACGGATCGCCGGTTACCTACGGGCGCGATTCTTCCGAGGCGGGCAATCCGGGACAGTGGTTTGTCGGTCAATATGGAAACCAGAGCGTGGATATTCCGCTGGTGGCGCGCTACGTTCAGACTCAGCCGAAGATCGCGGCTGGCACCGCGAATGCAGCGGCCTCTTTCACGATGAACTACCAGTAATACGCGCGATGCCGGGTTCGAATGGCCTCGAACCGGCAACCGATCCGGAAAGGTCACTCGCCCGGATGAAGCCGTGTCGTTCGTTTCCTTTCCGCCTTCCCCCAAAAGTCAAAAAGCCGGCCGTCGGGTATGCCCGATCGGCCGGCTTTTTTGACCGGCAGCCCGGAGGCTGCCGGCCCGACACGGTGATGCCGCTGGCGACACGTCACGGCGTTCGGTCAACGGTGCGAACCGATCACGCGGAACGCCGTGCCGACGACGCTCAGGGCTTCACTTGCCCGTAGTTGACACCGACCAGTTGACCATGGAACTGGTTGTAGCCGTCCGTGACGTCGATCCGGCTGGTGGTCGATGAACCCTCGAAGCGGCCGAAGTTTCCGCCCGCGAGGCCGCCGAGCCTTGCATAGCGGCCGCCGGAAACCGTACCGCTCGACGACGACGCGGTGACGAACCCTCCGTTGCTGCCGATGAGGCCGCCGACGTAGCTGACGTCGCCCCCCTTCGCCGAACCGGTCGCACGCGACTGATCGACTTTCCCCGTCAGTTGGCCGATGAGGCCGCCGACGCTGGCATTCGCGCCGCCCTCGGCATCGCCCGATGCACTCGACAGGGTCACGTTGCCCTGCTCATTGGCGCCGATCAGGCCACCGACCACGGAGCTATCGCCGGCCTTCGCCGAGCCGCTCGCGCGGGATTCGGAAACTTGCGAGCGATTGCGCCCGATCAGGCCGCCCGCCGCGCTCGAATGGCCGGCCACGACGTTCCCGCTGGCTTTGGCCGCGTGGATCGTGCCGTTGTTGATGCCCGCGAAGCCGCCCGCGTTGCTCGCATAGCGGGCGGTGACGTGGCCGGACGCGGTCGACGTGTCGATCTTGCCCGCGTTGTAGCCTGCGAAGCCGCCGACCGTGCTGCTGTCGGTGGCGATCACGTCGCCGGACGCGCCGGATGCGTCGATCGTGCCCTCGTTGAGGCCGACGAAGCCGCCCGCGGTGCTGGCGCCGCCGCCCTGGACCCGGCCAAGTGCGCGGGACGTTTCGATGAAGCCGCTGTTCACGCCCGCGAAACCACCGGCCGTCGAATGGTCCCCGACGCGCACGCTGCCGGTCGCCTTCGATGCCCGGATGCGCGCGTTTTGATCGTTGCGGCCGACGAAGCCGCCGGCCGTGCTGTCCGAACCGACGACGAGGTCGCCGGTCGCGGTCGATGCGTCGATCTCCCCGGTGTTGGCGCCGACGAGCCCGCCGGCCGCCCAGATATTGTCGCCCGCCGTCACGCGGCCGTTGGCCTGCGAATTGCTGATGCGGCCGTGGTTCGCGCCGACCAGCCCGCCGACTATGCCGTAGTGGCCTGCCACGACCTCGTTGTCGGCGACGGACGATTCGATCGTGCCGAAGTTCAGGCCGACGAGGCCGCCAGCGGTCGAGATGTCGCGGACCAACACGTTTCCGCTGGCGCGCGACGATTCGATGGTGCCGAGGTTGATGCCCACCAGGCCGCCGGCGATCGCGTTGCCGTTTGTCCTCACGGTGGCGGAGGCGGAAGACGACGACTGGCGAATGATGCCGTTTTCGCGGTTGAGCCCGACGAGGCCGCCCACCATTGCCGCGTCGCCGTTTGCCATCACGCTGCCCGCGCTCGACGAGCGCTCGATCGTTCCGTTGTTGATCCCGACGAGGCCACCCGCGGAGCCGTCCAGCCCGACGCCGACTTGTACGTCGGCATGGCTGTCGCGAATCGTCGCCGTGGTCGGCGGTTGGTCCAGCAGCGTCAGGTTCTCGCCCGCGAGGCCACCGGCCGCGAGTACGCCGCGATCGCCCCCCACGGAACCTGATACCGTCGCGTGCTCGATCGTGCCGCCGTAGTTGCCGCCGACCAGGCCGCCGACGATCGTGCGACCCTTGGCCGACACGGCCACGTTGAGGGCCGTCACGTTCGAGATCACGCCGGTGTTGATGCCGGCGAGCGTGCCGACCAGAACCGGGCTGCCGTACGGCAGCCCCGTTGCGATCGTCATGGTGCTGCGCAAGTTGAGGTTTGCGATGCGACCGGCGTTCTGGCTGAACAGGCCGACGGTCGTCGAGTCGGGATTGTAGATGGACAGGCGGCTCAGCGTATTGCCGAGCCCGTCGAAGACGCCCGAGAACGCGCTGTCGCCGCCGATGCTGCGGAGGCGCTCGGTGTAACCGTTGTCGATCGCGTTGCCGAGTACATAGCGGCCCTTCAGGTCCGTGCCGATGTTGCGCAGGTCGGCGATCGTGTGCACCACCTTGTAGTCTTCGCCGTTCGAACGATACGACGCATTGTCGCCGGACAGCGTGACGACGGCCTGGTCGCCGGTGAACGTATGGCCGTTCTTCGAATTCAGCTCGAGATGGGCGTTACGGCCGGTCAGCTTGATCGCGTCGTTCACGCGGATCTTGTCGTCGGCATTGACGACGACACTGGCCTTTTCGCCTGCAGCAGACAGCGCCTGCTTCAGTTCGACGTCGCCGTGCTGCGCGGTGAGCGTCAGCGATCGGTCGCTGTTCCACGCGACGGGACCGTCGACGGTCAGGTTGCCGCGCGTGTTCGCCAGCGCGACGTTCGTGGTATCGAGGTTGCGCGACAACGTGTCGGCGCCGATCGACCGGTCGCCGCCGCCTTGCCCCTTCACGCCGGCGTTGGCTGCCTCGATCGTCCACGTACCGGCCGTGTTGCCCGCGCGCGTGTCGACCTGCGTGTCGGCCGCGACGTTCACGCGTTCGCCGCGGGTGAGTACCGTGCCGGCCGCGTCGCCGCCGGCATCGAGCTTGCCGGCGACATTGACGGTGCCGCCGTCGAGCGTGATCTTGCCGCCTCGGCCGGAGAGCCCCTTCGCTTCGATCGTGCCGGTGTTGTTGACCACCGCATTGAGCAGGTTGCCGGCCGCCCGCGCGGTCATCAGCACTTCGCCGCCGTCGGCCTTCAGCAGGCCGCCGTTGGTTGCCTGCGCATCGACCGCGCCGCCTTCGACCTGCAGGCTGAGCAGGTCGCTGCCGTCGAAATTGACCTTGAATGCATTGCCGGCGCCGAGCGCGACGCGCCCCATCTTCGCCTGGATCACGCCGTTGTTCGACACGCGTGCGCCGAGCAGGGCGACACTGCCGCCGTCGGCGGCAGTGATCTTGCCGTCGTTGGCGATCGACGCGGTGGACGTGCCGGAGAAGCGGTAGTTGCCGGCGAGGAAATCGCCGTCGGAAATGTTCTGTGTCGATGCGACGAGGCCGCCGACGTTGATCTGCGCGCCGGAGCCGAACAGCACGCCGTTCGGGTTGACGAGGAAGACTTTGCCGTTGGCGTCGATCTGCCCGTGAATCTGGCTGCCGTTGTTGCCGATCACGCGGTTCAGCGCGATGGACTGGCTGCCGGGTTGGTGGAACGACACGCGCTCGCCGCCAGCGACGCTGAAGTCCTGCCAGTTGGCGATGAGCTTGTCGGAATGCTGGTTGATGGACATCGATTTGCCGTCGGCGTCGCGAATGATGTCGGCTTTGCCGGTGGCGATGGTTTCACCGGTGGGCAGCGCGAAAGCGGGCAGTGCGGCGAGGCCGAGCAGCGAGAGGGCGGCCGCCGCGAGACGCTTGCCGCCCGCGGACTTGCCGTGTCGGCGCGCGGTTTCCCCCACCGCGGTCCAGCATCCCTGGGTCTGGTTCCATACCAGTGCGTAGGTCTTGTTCATGAATTGTTGTCTCTCTTTGAAGATCCACAGTTAGCGCTCCGCGTAATCATCTGTATACCTAATGATCGCGCGAAGACGTTGATCCGGAAGCGCTCGATCGAGGTGCCTCCGACGATGCGAACCGCAGTGCGGCTCGCAGTACTCACGACCCGGCACGTGACCGGGCCGCTCGTCCAAAGCCGCTCAGAAATACTGTGCGGCCTGTATCCAGACGGTCGGCGAGCGGGTGGCCGACGCGACCGCGTAAGCCGGACCAAGCGGCAGCGCGGCGCTCAGGTTGATTTGATGACGCTCGCCGAACCAGCTCGCACCGACGCCGAGCGACGACAGCTGTACGGTGTTGCGCTCGCGCGCCCACGGCTGCTTGCTGAGCTGCACGCGGCCGGTGTCGACGAACGTGCTGAATTGCCAGTGGGGTGCGGCGAAATAACGTAATTCCGCGCTCGCTTGCCAGCCCTGATCGCCGTTGCCGGCGCTGAGTGCGTACGCACGCACGCCGTAGGGGCCGCCGAGACTGAATTTTTCGGAAGAATCGAGATTGCGCGACGACAGTTGCGCGCTGAATTGCGTATAGAGCTGCAGCCGGGCACCGAGCGCTTGAAGGCGCAATGCGTTGACGTTCAACTTGGCGAAGCGGCCTTGCGTATGCGTCAAATCGTTCCACCCGAGCGCATCGTTGCCGCGCAGGCGGCCGATGCCGATGGTGGCCGAGAAGCCGTTTCTGCCGCCGCCGCCGACGCCGTCCTGGCTGTTGCCGCTCACGCCGAAGGTCCACAGGTCGACGGCCTTGTCGTTGTCGGTGTCGAAGTAGCCGTAAATGTCGCGCAGGTGTTTGTTGTCGTACGTGAACTGCGCGTCGAGCCGGGTTCGGCGGCCGCGCATCAGCGGCTGCGTGACGAACACCGAGCGGACGTCGGCGTTGCCGTGAGAACGGAGATATTTCATGCTGCCGCCGACCCGGTAATACATGTCGGAATAGGCCACGCCGATGCGCGTCGACGCCGGGCCGACCGGCACTTGGTAGGCCGCGCGGTAGTAGCGCTGATTCGTATTGCTGGTGAGGCCGCGCATCGAGAAGCGATCGCCGAGCCGCAACGGCGAGTTGACGTCGACGCTGCCGGTTGCCCGATAACGGCCGGTCAACGGATCGCCGAAGTTGTCGAATTCGAGCGAGCCGGCGGCGAGCGGGCCGCGCTCCGCGTCGATCACGAGATCGGTCGTACCGGGTTCGGCGCCGGCCCGCAGCGTGCCTTTCGCGTCGACGCCGGCCATGTCGTCGAGCAGCATGAGACTGCGCTCGAGGCTCGCGCCTTGGGCGACGTCGCCGGGATGCAGCGCGGCGAGCGGCTGACGTAATGCACGATCAAACACACGCGTTCGGTTGTGCAGCTCGATTTTGCCGTAGCGACCTTCGACGACGGCGATGCGAACAACGCCGTCGTCGACGTCCTGCCGGGGCAGGTAGGCGCGGGCGAGGACGTAGCCGCGTTCGCGATAGCGGGTGGTGATTCGGTTCGCCGCTTGCTGCAACTCGCCGAAGCCGAGTTCGCGACCGACGAGATCGGCGAGCAATGTTTCGAGCCGGGCCGTCGGAATCGCCGTGTTGCCTTCGATGACGAACGCGCGGACCACGACGCGCGGGCCCGCGACGTCTTCGGCCGCCGGCGCGGGTGCAGCCGGCGCAATGTCGATGTCCGGGCGGGTGGCGGCAGGCAGGGATGGACGCACGGCTTCGATGTCACGAATCGATTGCCCCGCGCTGGGGACCTGTGCATGCGCGAGACCGAAACCGGGAAGGAGCCATGCGATGGCGACGTAACCGGTGCGCCGGAGAGCGTCGCGCAGGGCGCGGGTGCCGGTCGGCGTCGCGGGAGCGCGTGCAGAGGCGACGTGCGAAATGAACGGCTGGCCCGCTGACATACTGGAGGCGGCTGCCGATGGGCCGACGATCACGGACGCTGGCGTGCGACGGATGATAGAAATATCTCACCCCGGAGAAATAATTATGGATCTGTCTCGGTCTTTAGAGACGGTCCGTTGAGGATGCCGGGGATATTACGAAAGGGACGCGGTCGTGGATATTGAACAAGTACGAGCGCGCGGGGGAAATGCCTCAGTCTTGCATGATTCTTTGCGAGATGCGCGGGGGCGTCACATGCGGCTCTGTCGGACGAGGCCGAAAAGCGGCGGCGCGGATCAGTCGTGGTCTGAAGAGGACTGCCACGTAACTGCTTGACCGTGAATGGTTCTTTCAATAGGGGCGGCTGTTTTGCTGAGATTAGGACGAAACACAGGCTAATCCCAATTTCTTTAGGACACGTCCGATTAAAAATGCGCTTTCACGATGGCAATATACGGGCTTACATTGTTTTGATTCGAGGCGTCCTGTAAATCAGCGCGGCGTGTCTTGGTTTTTTACGTCACGGAATGGCGCTGTATAAATCGAATAGTTAATAGTTTATGACGTTTTTGCTGGCTTGTCGTCATAAGCAATGATTTGTATCTCTAAATAACAGGATGAAACTCGTCGTCGATTTGACAATCGATCCGTGTCGGCACGACCGCATCGCGTAAATACTCGCTGCCGTCCCGCCGTCGTTCGATTTCGGCGGCTGGTCGCTCAGATATGCATTCGTTCGACTCTGTTGATTACGCACTCGTTGCTCGCGGGAAGATGTCCTGGTTTCGGCTGGCCGATGGCGGCCTGCTTGTCGCCGCGGCATGGGCGGCGAAGCGCTGGTTCGACGACGCGCCCTGGTCGGCGGCCGATGCTGCGTTGACCGCTATTGCCATCGCCTGCGCGCTGGTCCTGTTTCCATTGATCGGCCTGTACGGCAATCGCGAGCGACGTATGTCGTGGCGTCGCGTGTGGCCGGCGCCGGCTGGTCTTGCCGTCGCCCTGTGCGTCGGCGTGATGTCCGTTACGGCACTCGACTGGCAATCCGGCGCGGCGCCCGGCTGGGTGATCGGCTGGTTCGTGTTGTCGACGGTCGCGCTCGTCGCGTCGCACGCCCTGCGGCAATGGCTGGGCGTCCATGGCGCGGCGCGGGACACGAGTCGCAAGCCTGTCGCGCTCGTCGGGTATCGCGAGCGATGCCTGGCGCTTGCGAGTTGTGATGCGCGCGAGGTCGGGGCGCCGTTTCAGGTGGCCGCGATCTTCGACATGTCCGGTGCCCCCGCACGCGATGCGGACAAGTTTGAAGTGCATGTCGATCTCGGCAGGTTCGTCGACTGCGTGCGCCGCGTGCACGTCGGCGAAATCTGGATCGTGCTGCCGCTGTCGGAGGCCGACCGCATCGGCGCGATCGTTCGTGCGTTCGACACGGATCTCGTGGATATCCGCTTCATGCCGGACCTCGCCGATCTCACGCCGCTCCATCCGCGCCGCGCGAGTCGCGGCCGCGCGCTCGATCTCGTGGCCGCGCCGCTGTCGGCACGGGCGCTCGCAGGCAAGGCCGTGTTCGATCGCGTGTTCGCAGGGCTGGCGCTGATCGCGATCGCGCCGCTGATGGGGGCGATCGCGATCGCGGTGAAGTGCTCGTCGCCGGGGCCGGTGTTGTTCCGGCAGCAGCGCAGGGGCGCGTACGGGCGCATTTTCACGATCTACAAGTTCAGGACGATGCGCGAGCACGACACCGACGCGCCGGGCGAAGTGCGTCAGGCGACGCGCGGCGATCCGCGCATCACGCGCGTTGGCGCGCTGCTGCGGCGGACGAGCCTCGACGAGTTGCCGCAGTTCCTGAACGTGCTGAAGGGCGACATGTCGGTGGTCGGCCCGCGTCCGCACGCGGTGGAGCACGACCGCTTCTACCAGCATCGGGTCGACGGCTATATCCAGCGCTACCGGATCAAGCCGGGCATTACCGGCTGGGCGCAGGTCAACGGGCATCGCGGCGAGACGGATCGCGTCGAGAAGATGCAGCAGCGGGTCGAACACGATCTCTATTACCTGAACAACTGGTCGTTCGCGCTCGATATGCGGATCGTGGTCGCGACCGTGACGTGCGGATTCACGCATCGCAACGCTTATTGAACGACGCGTCCACGCACGCGGCTTGGAAAACACGAATGGAAACTGGAAAACGGTCCCGCTCCTGGGCGCAACGCTCGCGAGCGGCGCTGACGGCCTTGCCCGTCGTGCTGTTGTCCGCTTGCGCGGTCGAGCCGGGCATGCACATGAACTTCGCGAACGAAGCGTCGGACAACGGCGGTATCGCGACGCGGACGCTCGACGACGGCCTGACGGTATCGAT